>JAZSEM010000015.1:0-118797 GCA_045531695.1 Akkermansia sp. | reverse complement strand
ATCACACTTACCGCCGCCCGCGCCTGAAAGCGCGGCCTGTCACGGCGTAGCAAGCGAGCGCAGCGAGACGCGAAGACGGGGGCGTGAACGGTGGTATAGGCCACGCATATCCGCGGGCAAAAGCCCGCCTAGCTCAACACTTTGTAAATTGTAGATTGAAAATGCTCACCAAGCTCCAATTTATCTGTCAAAACAGGTCTAACCCTCTCATTGTTCCAACGAGTATGCGGAAATCGGAGTAAATGGGTGAATGGCTGACATTTTGCTTGCACGCCCGCGTGCGTGGTGCTAGCATAGGGGTATGATGAAGCCTGTTCTTGCTCAGTTTGGTTCGCCTACTCATTGGCTGATATTTCTGACGATTGTCCTGCTGGTTTTCGGTGCTCGCCGTCTGCCGGAGATTGCTCGTAATCTTGGTCGCAGTCTGGGCGAGTTCAAAAAAGCCCGCCGCGAGTTCGAGGAGGAGCTCATGAAAGCTGAGCAGGCTCCGGATAAGAAGGAGTCCACAGATGATGATAAAAAAGAAGAGGCGCCGTGAGCGCCTCTTTCTGTTTTACGTGATTAAAGGGGGTGACTCTCAGGAAGGGGCACAGAAGAATTGGGCATTTTGTTCTCCCTTGAGGTCAGCAAGAGTGAAACTCTCCAGGTATTTCTGAATAACGTTCTGCAGGCCTGTCCAGAGGGGCAGTGTGGTGCAGCAATCGCTCATGGGACACATGTTTGTGGTTGTGGACAGGCAATGTACGGTTGACAGATCCCCCTCTGCTGCATTCAGAATTTCATAGATGGTGTAATCCTCGGCAGGGCGGGAAAGATAATAGCCACCGGATTTACCACGCAGGCTCACCACAAGCTGAGCGCGCAACAGGTGGGTCATGATACCCTCCATGTATTTTAAGGTAATGCACTGGCGCTCGGCTACGGAACGCAACGATACCGGCTCACCTTTGGGCTGGTGGGCAAGGTCTATCATAATACGCAGGGCATAGCGGCCCTTAGTGGATATTCTCATCATAACGGTTCGTTATTCTATATATCATATAGGATATCTGACTGTCAAGCGAAAAGCCACTTTTTCTGGTAGGAAAAAGTGGCTTTCTGTGTTCTAACGAGGATTCCGGACAGAAAATTAACCTGCGAATGAGGCGGAGAGTCGCTCAACCAGCTCACGAACAGCCGGTGTGGACTCCATTTTTTCTTCGATTGTTTTTGTGGCGTGAATGACGGTACCGTGGTCGCGACCACCGAATGCGGCACCGATGTCCTGCAGGGAGCTCTGGGTGTGACGACGAGCCAGGAACATGGCCAGCTGTCGGGGGTGAGCGATATTGGCAGTACGGCGGCGGCCGTTGATGTCAGCTACGCGGATATTGAACTCCTCTGCCACGCGACGCTGGATGTCAGCGATGGTAACGTCGCCGGTGGTCTTCTCCTCCTTCAGCAGGTCGTTGAGCTGTACGCGAGCGTCCTGAATGGTGGGGCTCTTCTGGGAGAAGGAGGCGAATGTAGCCAGGCGAACCAGAGCGCCTTCCAGACGGCGAACGGAGCGGGTGATGTTCTTGGCGAGATAATTGATAACCTCGTCGCTGATGAGGGTGCTCTTCCACATGCGGCGCTTCTTGCGCAGAATGGCGATGCGGGTTTCGAGGTCGGGGACGTTCAGGGCAACGGTAAGCCCCTGTTCGAAACGAGAGGTCAGGCGATCGTCGAGCTTGGTGATATCGCTGGCAGGGCAGTCGGCAGAAAGGATAATCTGTTTGCCACTGGCGAAAAGGGCATTGAAGGTGTGGAAGAACTCCTCCTGGGTCTTGCCTTTCTGGGAAAGGAACTGTACATCGTCGATGATGAGCACGTCGGCCTTGCGGTACTTGCGGCGGAAGTTGCTCAGGGAATCGCCCTGGCGGGAGATTGCGTCGATGTAAGTGTTGGTGAAGTCTTCGCTGGTGACGTACAGTACCTGAGTGTTGCTGTCTTTCTCCTGAATAGCGTTGCCGATAGCCTGCAGAAGGTGAGTCTTGCCCAGACCGGATGCGCCGTGTACGAAGAGAGGGTTGTACATGCGGCTGGGGGCGTTCACCACGGCCTTGGCGGCTGCTACGGCAAACTCGCTGTTGGAGCCTACCACGAAGCTGTCGAACGTGTAGTCGGCATTCAGGCCGCTGTTAATGACACTGCGATTGCTGCGGCGCTTGGCGCGTTTGGTGCCGGCGGTCGGTGCTACTGCTGCGATGGCGGGAGCCGGGGACTCCTCCTCCTCTTCCATGGCAAGCGCAAGCTCCGGGGCTTCGGCTGCTGCTGTTGTGCTGGCTGCTACGTACTCCAGTTCGCGTGCTGCATCGAGCACACGTGCGGCGGAGTTTCTGATGTCGTTTGAGTAGTAAGTCTCTACCCAGTCGATGAACATGTCGGCCGGATATTCGAGCACCAGCTTGGTGCCCGTGTCACTCTTCAGTGTAAGTTGAGAGATATAAGACTCGAACCCATACTCACCCACGTTGCCCTGACGGCGCATATCCTCTTTGATAGCGCTCCAGAGCTTGCTTTCCTTTTCCGTTTGGTTCATTGCTTGTATCCTCGTTAAATCTGTCCTTCGCTCGCCCTCTCATTCTGACCGGGGCGGCGTTGCGAGGGAGAATATGCCACGGGGGTGGCATTCAGAAAAGAAAATTTTCTTTCCGAGGTCATGTTCCATGTACGCTAACTGTTGTTCTATCGGCGTTCCACGACTTTTTATTTTTTTTGGCATACCTCATTTAGATAGTTAAGGGAACTTGATATTTTTGCCCGGTGGTGGAAAATAACGGTTGTATGCTGTGGAACAATTTTTAGGATGTTCTAAAACACTAATGGTAAGATAACTGAATTAATTTGATGTATTTTGGGATAGGTGTTCTGTGTTAGATGGGCGATTGTTTATAGCCTTGAAAATGAGCGCTTAGAAAAATAGGTAAAAAGACGCGTGTTGACGCGTAGGTGACGCCGGGATTAGGCGTTTTGGGTAGTAATGTTATTTCCGACGCTGATTATCAGGCTCGAAAATGCTGCCATCCGGGGGAGATGGCGCTTGTGGCACATTCGGTCAGGGTGCCGATGGGGTAAATGCTGTGACGGAGGTCTGCCGGTAGGCATTCGAAGTCGCTCGGTGCAAAAGTCATCAGGAGCTCGTAGTCTTCGCCGTCACTTATGCCCTGCTGCGGGGTGCACCCCGGGTTGAGCGGTAGTTTGTCGGGGTGTATTTCGTACCCGCAGCGGGAGGCTGCAGCAAGTCTGGGAAGGTCGCTGCCTAAGCCGTCCGATAAATCCATCATGCCGGTTGGGAGTGGACCTCGCTCCATCAGTTGACGTGCTAATTGCAACCGAGGTTCGAAATCAAGGTGGTGTCCGCTCGGGAATGAGCCACCCAAGGGGCCGCTTACGCAGATGATATCCCCGGGGTGTCCGCCTGAGCGCAGAATGGCTCTGTTGTGCTCTACTCTGCCTGTCAGAGCGACGTTAATCACGAGGCCGTCATACGGAAGGGATGAAGTCTCGCCACCGGCTACAGAAAGTCCGCAGCGCGCCGCCAGTGCATTCAGACCGCGGTAGATGCCCTCTGCCTGCTCAACCGGGCGTGAGGGGTGCATCAGGAGTGTAATAAGGGCATATTCGGGCAGGCCACCCATGGCTGCAATATCCGACACTGCACGAGCGAGGGCCTTGTGGCCGATGCGTTCGGGGGCGGTATCGGGTGTGAAATGGATGTTTTCAATGACAACGTCTGTCTTGAGCAGGGTGTCCCACTTCTCATCGCGCGGTACGACGGCACAGTCATCCCCCGGCCCTGTTAACATGGGGGCCTGTGTTGTCAGCTGTCGGAGTAAGCGCTCCAGTACAGCATTCTCACCGAGCTGGGAGAGTGGGGTGGGCATAGCGCTTATTTCGTGAATAGGAAGACGGCGACAGTGGATATTGTGTTGAACGCCATGTGCAGGATGATGGGGTAGCGTATGCTTTTTGTCTTCTCATACAGCCAGCACTGGGCGCACGCAAAGATGAAGAGAACCGGGGTTTGGGCGAGGGAAAGATGTACCGCGCTGAAAAACAGGGAGGAGCTGATTGCTGCTGCGATAATTCCTACACGTTGACGAAGGATGTTGTATATGAAGCCACGGAAGGCAAACTCCTCCATAACAGGAGCCATGATAATCGAGCTGAAGCAGAGTGCAGCAATGGCACCGGGGCTCTCCAGGCTTTTCATGTCATCAATAAGTTGCTGCTGCTCGGGAGAGCCGGTTACCTTGCAGAGCCAGTCAAGAGCGCCACATGTGCTCAATGTGAAATTGCACATGTAAACAATGAAGAGTGCGCAGGCGACGGCCCCCAGGTTGTAGAGCTTTTGGTTGTCGGTCGGAATAGGGAGCGCGATGTATCGCAGTGCCATCGGCATATAAATCATAGCGGTCATGATGGCTGTGAACCAAGCGTCCGCTGCTGTGTATGGCTCCGCTGATTTTTCGGCGAAGATATTACCAAGGGTGAGAAAGGTGAAAAATACAATGAAAATCAGAGTGTACAGCTCTTCCGGAGGGTGTGGGAACGTGGCTCCTGCAAAACGCGGTATGTGTGGCAGACCTGCACGGAAAAGTGATTGCTGTATGAGCCCGGCGAGCCAGAGGATGATACAGAGCAGCATGGAGCCTAACAATATACCCATGTTGATGCTCTGGTAAAGAGGAAGAGCTGTGAGTTTTTCAATCATGCCGTGACTCTATTATAAAAGAAATCGCGATAGGCAAGGTGAGAGTATGAGTCGGTGCTACCTTGGCTATCGCGATCACTGATTTATTCCTGTAATTTGATTATGCTGTAGTGACTTTATGTGCCTTGTGGATGAGCTCTGCCTGTTCCTTGACTCGAACCTGAAGATCGGCCAGAGCGTTCATATAATATATATAGGCATCGTAAGGCGAAGGGTACGGTGTGAACCCATTGCTCTTCTCCATGTAGTGGAAGTGGTCGGCACTTTGCAGCTTGCGCCATACGTGAATCATGTCGCGATCTTCGCTGGCCTTGACCGGGGATTCAAGAGCGTAGATTTTCTTGAGGGCTTCCCGCTGCATGACGTTGCCGTTCCAGTGCGTGGTGGTGCCGAAGGTGGAGCAACTGACAGGATTGGGAACGTCGAGTGTGCCTGTGGAGTCGAAGGTTCGTACGCACTCTGTCGGTGTCATGAAGGTATTGTCGGCGAAGAGAGCTGCCATAATCATGCTGCGCCAGAATTCGAAAACGCCGGTGGTATCGGGCTGTCGCTCGCCGAGTGTTTCGTAGTCCATGGAGAGATTGACGACCTGTCCCTGCTGCTGGCTTAACCAGTCGGCGAAGGTGTAGGGGGAGAGGGGGTACTCGCTCCAGCTGGGGTCAACGCGACGGTTGGCCAGGTCGTTAGACAGATGGCGATTACGTACCAGCGTTTTGGTCTTGGCGATGAGGGGCGCGCACTGCAGTTCGTTGGGGTGCAGATTGGCCATCATGCGGCTGCTGCCGTCTGCTACGATGCCCTCGAAGCCCATATCGTAGGCCTGAGCGGCAATAGCATTGGAGTACAACATGCCGGTGTTCCAGAGCACGGTGGGACGCTGACCGAAGAGTTCTTCAATCAGGTCGCAGTGTTCCTCCACCTGCTCAGCGAACTCGCCTGTGGAGTACAGTGAGGCCAGCGAGGCGTAGTAGGGCATGGCCAAGAACTCGACACAGCCTGTCTCGGCCAGCTCCTGGAAGGAGGAGATGAGGTCCGGGCGGTGGTACTTTGCCTGCTCGAGAATGACGCCGGAAATAGCCAGAGAGAACTTGAACTTGCCGTCGGAGAGCTCAATGAGCTGTTTCATGAGCCTGTTGGCCGGCAGGTAGCAGCGCTCTGCCACCTCGCTGAGAACGCGACCGTTCAGGTGGTCGTCCTCGTAGAATGCGTGCTCGCCGATTTTGAAGAAATCGTAAGGAATCAGTCGGTTCGGCTGGTGAGCGTGGAATGTCAGAGATATGTTCATATTCCTTTTTGGGGTAGGGGGTTACCAACCAAGCACGTGGTGATAGACGCGCAGCATCTTGTCGGCGGCGGTCTCCCAGTTGGAGTTCTTGATGTCCTGTGCACTCTGCTCAACAACCTTGTTGTAGAGCTCTTCGTCGGTGATGAGGTCGACGATGTGCTTTGCCATCATGTTGACGTCCCAGAAGTCGGCCTTCAGTGCGCCCTTCATTACTTCCGCCACGCCACTCTGCTTGGATATGACGGCGGGAATGTTGAACTGAGCTGCCTCGAGGGCGGACAGGCCGAAGGGTTCGGACACTGAGGGCATGCAGTATACATCTGTCATGCTCAGCAGTTCGTTTACCTTCTGCTTGTTCAGGAACCCGGTGAAGTGGAACTTGTCGCCCACGCCGTGGAAGGCGCCGGTTTCAATCAGCTGGCGCAGTTTCTCGCCGGTGCCGGCCATGACGAAGCGCACATCATCGGTCTGCTCGAGCACCTTTGCGGCAATCTGCAGGAAGAACTCCGGCCCTTTCTGAGCGGTCAGACGCCCCAGGAACAGCACGAGCTTCTCGGGGAACTTCTTCTTGGTGTGGAATACCGTTACCGGATCGGCGCCGTTGTGCACGGGGAATATCTTCGCCGGGTCAATGCCGTAGTGTCCGGCTGCTACGGTACCGGTGTACTTCGATACGGGGATGACGGCGTCTGCCTGCTCCATACCGTATTTCTCGATATCGTAAATCCAGCCACGGGCATCGGCACCGGCGCGGTCGAACTGCGAGGCGTGCAGGTGCACCACAAGCGGTTTGCCGGTAGCTTTTTTCACCTCGACTCCGGCCAGATAGGTCATCCAGTCGTGAGCATGTACTACATCAAAGTCGTACTGGCGAGCCATGACGGCGCAAATCTTCGAGAACTCAATGACCTTGCGGGCCAGATCGCCGGCATACAAGTCCTCCTTGCTGGTGAAGAGATCAAGGTCTGCCTTGTGAACTTTCGAGAAGAGCAGCTTGCCCTCCTTAGTGAAAACGATGTTGCCGGGGGTACCTTCCTCGCTTGCGTACGGATTGAGGTTGACCGGGGCTTTTCCCACTACCGAAAAACTCTCATATGTGTACCCTTCTTCAAGGGTCTCCATTTCCTGGTATTCCAGGTTATTAATGCCAATCAGACCGAATCCGTCATAGGTGGCACCGGCTTTGGCTTTGGGGACGATAACTGACAGGTCTACCTTCTGCGACAGTGCTTTGGAGATGCCCATGCAGGCAACGCCCAGTCCGCCGTTGATGAGCGGCGGGAACTCCCAGCCCAACTTCAATACTTTTATCCTTCTCATTCTATCTTCTTCCTTCTTTCTTTGGTTACCTGTTGTAGACGTCGGGTTTGCCCCAGCGTCTGCCCAATTAAACACTTTTGTCGAGCATTTGTAAAGCCAAAACTGTGCCTGTCAGTACAAAATCCTGCAATAACAATATGTTTTTTAGTCAGTAAGGAAAAAACAAACGATAAACTGCCGTTTTTTCTGACTTTGTCGCTCCCGGTGGTTGCCGGAGCCGGGAAGGGGCTATCAGTTTTCCTGATTAGCGCGGCGGATATCCTGAAGGGCTTCGATGAAGTCATCAAGAATTTCGGCCGGAACCATGATTCGGTCGCGGTTAGAGCTTACTTTTTCGGTAATGCGCACCACGCGGCCTCGGGAGTTGCTCTTGAGGTCGATGAAGAATGTTTTGCGGTCTGCAATGATTTTTTCTGTACAAATGATATCGTCGTCCACTGTTGTAAGTAGGGTGCGCTGTTGTACGCACCTTGAGACTATAATATATCATGTCTGCGTATTGAGTCAATCAATAAAGTGACGTTCCTGTTATTTTTAACGGAAAATCGCACGGAAAAGCTCATTCTGACGTGAGCGGGCGAGATTAGGCTTGATTTTTGCAGGCAAAAAAGGCATACTGTGTGGGTAAACGGGCATGATTCGCATATATTCACAATCTCTGCAGGGGATAACCCGAACCGTAGGACTTGATGAGCTGCCGGATGGTCGCTGTGAGGGCGATATCTTCTGGATTGACCTGCTTACGCCTACGGCTGAGGAGCTGAAGTATGCTGAGAAGCTTTGCTCCATTGAAATGCCCACGAAGGATGAAATGCGTGAGATTGAGGCCACCTCGCGTTTGTATTGTGAGGATGGCGGTCGATTCATGACGACCACTGTGCTCTCGCGTGTAGAAACCGACGAGCCTATTATAGCTGAAATCACCTTCATCCTGAAGGAGCGGGTGCTTATTACCATACGTCATACGGATTCCTACTCGTTCCGCATGTTCTCGCAGCAGCTGCTCCGCCGTCAGGATACTAACCGAGATTTGGTGTTTATCGGTCTGCTGGAATCGCTGGTTGATCGTCAGGCTGACGTGCTGGAACGATTCGGTGCTGATTTGGACGCCCTTTCCAAGAAAGTGTTCCTCTCACCCCGCCGTCGCAGGGAAAAGGAGGAATCCCCCGATACGGATGACCTGCGTGATGCCCTCGAAGAGCTGGGGCGAGTGGGTGACCTGATTACCCGCCAGCGAGATGCCCTCGTGAACCTCCTGCGCATGATTACCTTCGCCGGTAACGAGGATTCCTGCCTGAGCTCGCATGATAGCCTCTATGTGCCGCTGCGCCCGGTTTCCCGAGACGTGAACTCACTTTCTGAGTACGCATCTTTCCTTTCCAATAAGATTAACTTCATGCTTGATGCCGTGCTGGGGCTTATTAATATCGAGCAGAACGACATCGTGAAGGTGTTCACCATCATGAGCGTTGTTTTCCTGCCTCCCACGCTGATAGCAAGTGTGTTCGGCATGAACTTCCAGCACATGCCGCTGCTTGATTCCCCGTGGGGATTCTGGATTTCCATTGTCATGATGGTGCTGGCAGGTGCCATTCCGCTTATCATCTTCAAATTCAAACGTTACATCTGAACCCATGATTAGTACACGAAAGGTCATTAAACCTGAGCAGGAAATCCAGAAGGCAGACATTCTTATCGAGGCTCTGCCTTACATGCAGTCCTACCGCGATAAGACAATCCTCATTAAGTTCGGTGGTTCCGCTATGGATGACCCTGAGCTCGTGAAATCACTCATGCGTGATATCGTTGTGCTCGAGGCCATGGGGTTGAACCCTGTTGTGGTGCACGGTGGTGGCAAGGCTATTTCGAAGGCTATGACCGACGCCGGCCTTGAGGCTCGTTTCGTGAATGGTCTTCGTGTGACCACGCCCGAGGCTATCGATATCGTGGAGCGTACACTCTCCGGTACCATTAACCCCGGATTGGTTGAGATGATGCGCTCTGCCGGTGGCAAGGCTGTGGGTATTCCCGGTACCACCGTATTTGTGGGTGAAAAGCTCATGGAGAAAGATGCTGAGGGTAACCCCGTGGATATCGGCATGGTGGGTCGTGTTATCGGCAGCCAGCTCCGCCGCGTGGAGGAGGCGCTTTCCCTGCAGCTTACCCCGGTGATTTCTCCGCTTGCCCGCGAGCTCGGGACGAACCAGTCCCTGAATGTGAACGCCGACTTGGCAGCCGCAGCTCTTGCCTGTGAACTCAAGCCTGTCAAGCTCATTTACATTTCCGATGTTCCCGGTCTTATGCTTGATCCCAAAGACCCCTCGACCATCGTGAAGAGCATTAACCGTAAGGAGGCTTTCGAGCTTATCGATGAAGGTGTGATTTCCGGTGGCATGATTCCCAAGGTGAAGAGCGCAGTGGATGCTCTGAATGCCGGTGTGCGCAAGGTTCACTTTGTGGATGGCCGTTTGCCGCATACTCTGCTGCTTGAAATCTTCACTCCCGAGGGTATCGGTACGGAGATTGTGCGCGAGCAGCGCTGATAATAGCAGGGGGAACGTCTTTTATTTTTGAATATGTCACGGCCCCTGATTATAGCAGTTTATTCGGGCATGGCTTCAGATGTCAATGAGGCCATGCTTGAGCGTTTTTCTCAGGATTGCAGATCGGCAGGTATTCAGGTGGTGGCTTATGACCCATGCTCGGAAATACTGCCCGATGTGCTGATATGCCTGGGGGGCGATGGCACCATGCTGGCTGTGGCCGTTGAAGCCGCCAGAAAAGGTATCGTTCTTGGTGGTATCAATACAGGGCATCTGGGGTTCCTGACGACCTGCAGTCATGATTCCATTCCCACGTTGGTGGCAGCGCTGAAGGATGGCTCCTACACGGTGGAGAATCGTGCTCTGTTGCAGGTTGTTCATCTTTCAGCCGGGCAGGTGAAAACAACCAGTTATGCTCTGAACGAGCTTTCGCTGATGCGTGCTCAGACCGGTCGTATGATTGACGTGGATGTTGAGCTGAACGGCCGTATGCTCAATCAGTACCACGCCGATGGTGTGCTGGTGGCGACTCCCACGGGGTCTACGGCCTACTCGCTTTCTGCCGGTGGTCCGCTGCTCTGGCCATCTGCCGGTGTGGTTTGCCTGACTCCGGTGTGCCCGCACAGTCTGACAAGTCGGCCGGTGGTGTTGCCCGATACTCATGAGATTATGCTGCGCCCCTGTGCCCGTCGTGGCAGATTGGAGGAATCCATCATCTATTCGGTTGATGGTCAGTCTACGCACCCGATTAATGTGAATGAAACCTTGACGGTAAAGCGCGCCGACATGCAGCTCAAGTTGCTGACTCTGCCGAACTCTGATTACGCATCTCGCTTGCGGGCTAAAATGGGCTGGTGATGTATGAGTGGGAACTCTCTCAGTTTTTCTTCGCGCTGCTGTGGTCGTATGCGTCGCAGCGATTTCTGGAATCGAATCCTGGCGCTGAATATTCTGTTCGGTATAGCTGACCGTGCATTAGGGGTCTACTATAGCTCTGAAATGGAGGCAGCCGTGAAGGCTGTCGAAGCTAAGTACGGTTGGTCGGAGCAGGGGCTTCCACCCGATATGAGCGATGCTCAATCCCTGGACTTTATTCAGGAAACCTTGAGTGCATCCTATGGCTATTTGTTGCCGCTGGTCGGCTGGTTATTGCTTACGGCTGTTCTCTATGGGTGGATAACCGGCCCCTGGTATGTTCGCCGTCTGCATGATATCGGCATGACCGGCAAGTGGTTTATCCTGTGGGTGATAGCAGAGTGTTTCTATCTGGGGTTGTTGATGCTTTCTCCTATTATTCCGTTTTCAACGGAAGTAGGGTGCGCCGGAGTCATCGTGGTTCAGATCTTTTTGTTGTGCTGTGGGTTGATGGACTCGCAGTACGCCGCCAATTGCTATGGCGAATCGCCTAAATACGGGCGGTTCAAGAAGGCTCCGGCACTGCCACCTTTGCCGAAGTAATCAAATGATTCGCCGGAAAGGCGCCGTTCGGGTTCTGTAAGCCAGATTCTGTCCACCCTTGCGGGCTGTGCGGTCATTTTTCTTACGGGCGAACCCGTACCCTGCGTTTATAGCAGGGTGCAACTATTACCCGGGGATACAGCGGGCAGGCGACCCTTCCCCTGTTTGTCTTGCATCGCGTGGGGTTTTCCGTGCCTCCGTCGTTACCTTCGGAGCGGTGGGCTCTTACCCCACCTTTTCACCCTTACCCTTGCGGGCGGTTTGTTTTCTGTGGCACTTTCCGTCCGCCCGGCATTGGCTCCGGGCGTCTCCTCCTTTCAGAGGACGCGCTGCCTTGTGATGTCCGGACTTTCCTCTATGCAGCAGGGCTGCACAGCGACCACCCGAACCCGAACGGCGCAGCTAATCTACATCGTAAACGCCCCTTTTGCAAGCGCAAAATACGTTCCGGCTTGCAAAATGTGAGCAATAAGAGTATAGTAGGTGCAGACATGAAGCGAAAAAAGGTAGTTATACTCGGTTCGACAGGTAGCATAGGTACCAGTGCTCTCAAGGTGGCACGCGATATCCCCGAACGTATGGAGGTTGTGGGGCTGGCTGCTCACAGCAGTGTGGATGCCCTCGTGGCTCAGGCTGTGGAGTTCGGGGTGAAGGACGTGTGCATCTATGACTCTGCCAAAGCTGCCGAGCTGCAGCGCCGCCTGCCTGCCGGTACCCGCGTGCTTACCGGTTTGGATGGCCTGTGTGAGCTGGCTACCCTCGAGGGGGCGGATATGGTGCTGGTGTCCATTATCGGTACCGCCGGCCTTAAGCCCACGCTTCAGGCGATTGAGGCAGGGAAGGATTTGGCCATTGCCTCGAAGGAGATTCTTGTGATGGCCGGTGAGGTGGTCATGAATCGCGCAGCGGCAAAGGGCATCAACGTGCTGCCTGTGGACAGCGAGCACAATGCCATTTACCAGTGCCTGCAGGGGCACCAAGGCGGGGCTGAGCAGGTGAGCCGCCTGATTTTGACGGCAAGCGGTGGCCCCTTCCGCACAACTCCCCGCGAGAAATTGGCAGAGGTTACACTGGAGCAGGCGCTCAATCACCCGACTTGGAAGATGGGGCGCAAGATTACCATTGACTCCGCCACGCTTTTCAACAAGGGGTTGGAAATGATTGAAGCCCGCTGGCTCTTCGGTATTCCCATGGAGCGGGTGGATGTCATTGTGCACCCGCAGAGTATTGTGCACTCTCTCGTTGAGTATCAGGATGGCTCCATTCTGGCTCAGCTGAGCAGCAGTGATATGTGTTTCCCCATTCAGTATGCTGTCACCTGGCCGGATAGAACCGTCAACAGTCTGAAGAAGCTTGATTTGGCACAGATTGCTTCCCTTAAGTTCGAAGCGCCCCGTTGGGATGATTTCCCCGCGCTCAATCTGGCCCGCATGTCCGGTCTGGTCGGCGGTACCATGCCTGCCATGTTCAATGCTGCGAATGAAGAGGCCGTGCAGGCCTTTGTGGATGGCAAGTTGAGCTTCACCGGTATATGGGAGACGGTTGAAAAGGTGCTTTCCAATGCCACGGCCCGCGATTACAAGGGACAGCTGGACACGATTCTTGAGGATGATGCCTGGGCGAGAGAAGAAGCTCGCCGTGTGATTTTCGCTTAAGCTCAGTATGGCTCAGCGTATTCATTCTATCGATGCCGTGCGTGCTGTGGCACTCTTCGGCATTCTGATGGCTCATGCCCGCAATTTCTTCAACATTCACCAGCCTGTCGTGCCGGATGGTTGTCTGGATGGTATTCTGGGCTGGTTGTACGTCACTCTGTTTGTCGAGAAGTTTTTCCTGATCTTCTCCTTCCTGTTCGGGCTGAGCTTTTTCCTACAGATGGACAGAGCCATGGCGAAAGGAATTGACTTTCGCGGGCGATTCTGTTGGCGATTGATATTGCTGGCCGGCTTCGGGCTTTTTCACAGTTATTTTTACTGTGGCGATATTCTGTTGATATTCGCCATTACCGGGTTTATTCCGGTATTGCTGTGGCGTTGTCCCACGCGCGTGCTGGCGGTGTTGTGTGCAATCTGTCTGCTGCAGCCATTGGCGCTGTATCACACTGCCATCGGTACACCCGATGCCATGCGTCAGTGGTACGATGGCATACGCGAGACCTATCAGCTCACCTGGGCCCCTTCGTCAGAGACAGCGCCCTTTATTGACATGGGCTGGTGGAATATCACCAACGGTGTGTGGCACAGCCTGCTGTATGTTATATACAGCTATCGTATATGGGCGCTGGTGGGTATGTTCCTGCTGGGCATGATTGCCGGGCGTCTTCGCGTGTTTCAGGGCGAGGTCAGTTATACCAAGCTCATGGCGTATACTGCCCCCGTGTGGGTGGTGGTGAAAGTGCTCAACGGCTGTTTCCCCGATGTGGTCTGGCTGCGTATTATCGAGCCGTCGTTTTTTGTGCTGTGGTTTGTACCGTTGTTGGCTCAGTTGCTCAGCCGTCCTTCTGCTCAGTGGTTGTCAGCTCCGCTGGGTAAGTTGGGGCGCTGCACGCTGACTTGTTATATCACGCAGAACATCATTATGGTATGGCTTATCTGCGGCTATGGTGGCGGGCTTGTCGGCAGGCTCAGCATAGGCGGGGTCATGGGGATAGCCTTCGTGCTCTACCTGTTACAATTGACAGCCTGCAATGTATGGTTGCACCGCTTCCGCTACGGTCCGTTCGAGGGTGTATGGCGCTACCTGACCCGATTGGGTATGAAATAATCACGGGATTGTCGGCAGCAGGCCTTCCTGTTGCAGTTCGCGCAGGCGCTCGGGGGCGTGCTTCTGCATGAATTGCACACAGTTTTGCTTGTCCTCATCGCTCAGTTGCATGCCGTGTCGCAGGGCCCAGGCTGTGGCTCGACCTCCATCGTTGTCGTGTGATTGAGCGATGGGCAGCATCAGGTGGGTTGTGGCAAGCCACTGATTCGGTACGGAGGCAACGCTGCCGCCGTTGGCGTGCATGAACTCCAGCAACTCCAGACGTTCTTCTTGAGAAATCCTGCCTTCAAAGTTCAGGGAATTGCCGGCAAAGGTCTCCCATATCAGGTTTGTGCGATTGTCCCCTATATATCCCGCGGTGTGCCAAGATATGTAGACGTGATTCGGATTTGCACCTCGCCGTATCATTTCTTTGAGTAGCTCGGTTTTGTGGCACTTAAGGGCGAAATCGGCCACCGGTATGCCGGAGGGCAGCAGAATGTCACCCTTGCCGGTGCGCATGGTTTCGTGCAGCGCGGCGCGGGCGGTCATGCCTAAATCCCGCCAACCCAGCAGCAGGGCGGGTACTTGGCACCATTTCCTTTCCATCATCCACTGTGTGGTGGGGGATAACAGGTCGCCTCGGCAGAAGAACGAGAGTGCTGCAATGTCGGGGCTGCGCAGGGCGTTGTCTATTTCGAGAAAATCTGCACATTGCTGTTCGTTCCAGCTCTCATGGCAGGGAGGCGGTTCGATTGTTTGCCAGCTGTTTTTTGCCCAATAGCAGAAGGAATACCAGCTGCCTATCAGCAGCACAAGAAGCGCTCCGATGATGATGGTTAATATGCGGAACAGGCGTTTCATTTTTTCAGGGTGTAGGGGATGTTATATTCTGTGAGCAGGGTGATGATGGTGCTTTGTTCGGGGAAAATCATTGCTTCTTCTCCATCTATGAGGTGAGCTCCCTGTTGCAGCAGATAGCGCAGTAACTCCTCGTTGATTTCGCTACCATCCCTCGGTGTCAGGCAGTAATAAAGATTAGAGGGGCTGCAGAAATCAATGTGTGGTTTATCCTGCTCATAACCATAGCTGTGGCGGAAACGGATTTCGTTGACATCGGCACCCAGTTGTACCAGCCATTCGGCTTTTGCAGCTGCATCTCTCACATTTTCTTCGCAACACACAATCGTGAGCGATGACTGAATGATTGCCGGACTACAGAGATTGCAAATCCATGGTTTTGTGACATCAATCAGTCCTTTATCCTGCCATGCTTTCAAGGCCGAAAGAGGTGCTGCAACAAGCAGACGTCGTGTGAGGTCGGATGCGCTTTCCGGGTCGCTATGCACAGGAAAGTTGGCGAGGCTCATCAGCACATCAACCATGTCGTAGGTGGCGCCATCGGGCATATAACGGGCTGACTCAGCCAGACGTTCTTCGCAGAGCGTAGAATCAGCAAAGGGGGTGTGACCCTGTGACAGCAAATCTTCAACCTGTTTTTTGCGTGCCGACAAAGGCTGAATATCCTCCGGATTGAAAATAGCATTGGCAAGTGGTATGGTTTCCCTCTTGTAATTGTCGGTCAGTATATTGGCCAAGTAACAGGAAGCTCCGGAAATGAGCAGCGCAGCGATAAGCCAAAGCACGAAAAGCTTGGAGCCGTTTAGAAAGCGACGCATCCGGGCTGAGGTTGAGGTGAAGAATCCTACTTTTACTGCTGCTCAAAATAAGGCAAGGGGCCAAGATTATACTCTTTGGCGAGTGTATTGGCCAGATAGCAGGCTGCCCCTGAAATGATAAGTGCCGTAATGAACCAGAGAAAGCCCCAGAGCAATTTGTTCAGAAGTCGTGCAAGCAGAGGTTTGTTTTCTTGAGTCATGTCTGTATATTACTGCGCCGAAGGAGATATGTCAATAAAACAATCAGTTCGGTTGTCGCAAAAATCACTTGATACGAGAGCAGGGGGTGGATATAATGAAAAACATGAAAAACACGATTCTGCTTGCCCTGTTCTGTGCCGCCGGGTTGATTCATGCTGCACCTGCAGCCAAAACTCCGGCTGTTTCTCAAAGCGTTGAAACCGCAGTCAACGCGGCCCTGCAGGATATGGTGAAAAAGAATAGTGAAGATTTTTATGACGTAGCCGCTCGTGTGTACGACAACGGCGGGAGTGTTACGAGCTTTGCTGCATTGATGACCGCTGCCGCGGATAAAGGGAATCCGGCGGCGCAGCTCTGGCAGTCCCGCTATCTGAAAATGTTTGCCGCGACTGATCCTGCTGTGGTAGATAAGGCCCGGAAGCTCCTCGAAAAAGCTGCCGCAAGCGGTTATGTGCCGGCTATGGTGGAGTATGCGGGGTTGGTCTACTCGAGCACCGAGGCTGAGAGCGAGCGTAAAAAAGCCCTCAATGTTTTGATGCAGGCCTGCAGAAAGGGGAGTTCTAAGGGGCGCGCTCTTTACCTCATGGTTTCCGGACGCATGCAATCGAGCAGGCTTTCTTCGCCCGAAATTGTGTCGGAGCTCAAGAAGAAAAATTACTATCTCGAGGAGATGATTGCAGCCGCGCAGAGCGATGAAACCTCCTTCTCTATCTGGATGGAGCGAGCCAGCGAGCACGGCAGTGGTTTTGCCGCATTTACGCTTTGTCAGTTTGCCGACCCTGCAAAGGCCGATGAGTACCTCAAATTGGCTGTTGACCGTCACTTGCCTGCAGCTCTGGGCCACATGGGGCTTGGTATTGTACGCCGAGAGGCTGCCCGCATGGAACAATACGATGCTAAGGTTGCAGCTGAGGGGCTGCGCATGCTGAATCTTTCTGCCATGCTCTGCACACCCGTGGCTTTGAGTTCTCTTGCCGGTCTGTATGCCGAAGGCTACGGCGAAAACATATCCCGTGAGCTTATTTGCGAGCTATTCCGTTTGTCGCACCGCTGTGGTGACCCCAACGGAACGGCCGGTCTGGGGTACTGCATGGTATTGGGGGCAGGGTGCAGGCAGGACGCTGCCGCCGGGCTTGCGCTCATGGAGGAGGCACGCGATAAGGGGGCTCAGTGGGTGAATCAGGCTCTGGCCAGCATTTATTTCAATGGAGATGGTGTGTCGGCGGATATGAACAAAGCTATATCCGCTCTGACAGATGATTATGTGAATGGATCCCGTCATGCCTATGCTATCATGGCTGCTATCACGGCTTTGGGGAATGCTTCGGCCAAGGGCGACGAACGTCGAGCCCGTATGTTCCTGCAGATGGCTGTTTCCAATGGTGATTCTCAGGCTCCCGAGTTTTACGACATGATTGTGAAGGAAGGGAAATGGAGATTCCTTGAAGAATTAACAAAATAATACTGATATCCTGTAAAAATGACGTTTTTTTGCTTCTTTCCGGCATTTTTGGCTGGAAAGCGGGGGGCGAACGTGATAGAGTAAAGAGGATATCATGAGCGATACATACATTTTCGATAACGTCAATCAATACCTTGAGGCGGCTCGTACTAAGTACAGTCCCTCTCTGTATCTGGGTGTTGGGTTGCAGCCCTATTGGATGGAGGCTGCCGCATATGTGCCGATGGCTGACGATGCACCTGCTCTCAGCGAGGCCGATACCGTGGCTCTGGTCAACAGCTGCACAACAGAAGAGCAGCGTGCTACCCTTGAGGAAGTCGGTGTGGTGGACTTTGTCGGCGATTCTCCCTCCGGTAAATACCATGCTTACATCTACAAGCAGGAAGTTGGCTATCTGGTCATTATTCTCATGCTCAATGTGGATAGTTTCCTGAAGCTGGGTATTGATGCTAAGTGCTCTGACCTCCACCTGCCTGCCTCCTGTCCTCCTTCTTGGCGCCGTTACGGTACCCTTCAGCCCATGTGGGAAGGAGCCCCCATTCTGACCCGCGAGGACGCTGAGGCTCTTGTGGATAGCTTCCTGACCGAGAAGGAGTGGGAGCGCTTGAAGGAGAAGGGTGACGTGGACTTTGCCTATCAGAACCCGAATGGTCGATATCGCTCCTCCGTTGTAGACCAGCGTTTGGGTTACAGCCTGTGCTTCCGTATCATTAACAGCAAGCTGCTGACCATGCAGGATATCAACCTGCCCGAGGAGTATGTAGTGCCGCTTACCCGTTTCACCAACGGTCTCATTCTGGTGACCGGTTCCGTGGGTTCCGGTAAGTCCACCACGCTGGCCTCCATTATCGATTTCATCAACAAGGATCGCCACGACCACATCATTACGCTTGAGGATCCCATCGAGGCTATTTTCGAGCCCATCGGCTGTCAGGTGAACCAGCGCGAGGTGCACAAGCACACCGAATCTTTCGGCCGCGCTCTCCGTGGTGCACTGCGTCAGGACCCCGATGTTATCATGGTGGGTGAAATGCGTAACCTCGAGACGATTTCTCTGGCTCTCTCTGCTGCAGAAACCGGTCACTTGGTGCTCGGTACTCTGCACACCGGTTCCGCCGCCCGTACCATTGACCGTGTGCTCGATGCCTTCCCGGTGGATGAACGTGAGCACATCCGAATCATGGTGTCCGAATCTCTGCGTGGTGTGATTTCCCAGCAGCTTGTTCCCAAGAAGGATGGTTCCGGCCGTGTGATGGCACTTGAGATGCTGGTGAACACCTCCGCTATCGCTAACTGTATTCGTGAAGGTAAGACCTTCATGATTCCCGGCCTTATTCAGACCGGTAAGGCACAGGGCATGCGTCTGATGGACGACTCCCTGCAGGAGCTTTACCTGAAGGGAATCATCAGCGCTGAGGAATGCACCACTCGTGCAACAGACAAGACAATGATGGACAAGTTCCTCAAAGATCACCCCGAACCGGCCGCTCCCGCCGCTCAGTAAACCACAAGCCCCTTTATACACGACATGAAAAATCGCATTGATACATACTTTACCGCTCTTGTGGAGAACGGTGGTTCTGACTTGCACCTTTCTGAGGGCCAGCCGCCCAAAATGCGCGTGCACGGCGATATCGTAGCCATCGAGGAAACAATCCTCACACACGAGGACATGATTGAGCTCATGCAGCCCATCTGCCCGCCCCGACTCTGGAAGGAATACACCGAGGGTGGTGATGCTGACTTCGCTTACGAGATGGATGCTCAGTCACGCTTCCGTTGTAACTTCCTCAAGCAGCAGCGTGGTTATGGTTGCGTATTCCGTCTCATTCCCACCAAGATTCTCACCATGGAGCAGCTCAATGTGCCCGAGCAGATTAAGCGCTTCGGTGAAATGCGCTCCGGTCTGGTGCTGGTAACCGGTCCTACCGGTTCCGGTAAATCCACTACGCTGGCTGCTCTCATTGACTACATCAACACGAACTTCGCTCGTCACATTATTACGGTTGAGGAGCCTATCGAGTTCGTGCACCCCTCCAAGAAGAGTATCATTACTCAGCGTGAGGTGCCTGTGAACTGCCCGTCCTTCGCCGACGGTCTGCGCGCTTCTCTGCGTGAGGACGCTGACATCGTGCTGGTGGGTGAGATGCGCGACCTCGAAACCATTTCTCTTGCTCTTACCGCGGCCGAGACCGGTCTTCTGGTGTTCGGTACGCTGCACACCAACAATGCTCGTAAGACCATTGACCGTATTATCGACGTGTTCCCGGCAGAGCAGCAGGCTCAGGCCCGTACCATGCTTGCCGGTTCGCTCCGCGGTGTGGTCGCTCAGTTGCTCATGAAGCGCTGCGATAAGCCCGGTCGTGTGGCAGTGAACGAAATCCTCTTTGCCACTCCTGCTGTGGGTGCTATTATCCGCGAAGGTGCCACGCAGAAGCTTGCCGACGTTATCACCGGTGGTAAGCAGCTGGGCATGCAGTTCATGGACGATGCCATCTGGCAGAAGCTCCAGCAGGGCCTCGTAACACCCGAGGAAGCCTACATGAAGGCCATTGATAAGGCACGCTTCAAGAACTTCCTGCCGCCCGATAAGGCTGCTCTTGCCAATGCCGGCGGTGCATAATCGATTTCACTGAAATGCTGCGGCGCAGTAGGGGGTGACTCTGCTGCGCCGCTTTTCCGTATGAAAAGAATAGCTATTTACGCAGGCAGTTTTGACCCGCCCACCAACGGCCATCTGTGGATGATAAGTCGCGGTGCCGAGTTGTTTGATGAATTGGTCGTAGTTCTGGCGGTGAATCCCGATAAAAAGGGCTTTTTGCCCATGGAGCAGCGCCAAGAATTGCTGCAACAGATGGCCGCCAATCTTCCGAATGTTCGAGTGGAGATTGTTTCGCAGGGCTTTCTTGTGGACTTTGCCTCTCGTATAGGTGCTACCTATCTGCTGCGAGGTATTCGAAATACCATTGATTTTGAATATGAGACGGCTATGGCTCGCATGAATGCTCGCATGCAACCGGAAATTCAGACGGTGTTTCTGATGCCCCCATCCGAGTTGGAAGAAATCAGCTCATCCATTGTTCGAGGTTTTGTCGGATTGCCCGGTTGGGAACGTTGGGTGAAGGCTTGTGTGCCGGATTGTGTTTTTGAGGCTATTTCCATACTTTAGCTTTGACTTTGAATGTATATTTGTGTTATCATGCCTGCGTCGTAAGCTTTTCATCATAGAACATTTTTACAACAAACGTAAACTCTGAAAATACATGAAAACAATCGCATATCTGTTGATGTTCGGTCTGATTCTCGGCACCCCCATGGTCTATGCTCAGGATGAAGCCGAGCCGGAAAAAACTGAGGAAGTTACCGAAGAGCAGGCTGAGCCCGAAGTTGATGTAAAGGCTCTTAAGAAGGCCGCTAACAAGTATTGGTCCGCCAAGATGGCCCGAAAGAAGAAGGCCGTGGCTATTCTTAAGAAGGTGAAGGATGAAAAAACTGCCAAGAAGGCAGCCAAGAACCTTGCAAAGCTTTACAATCTCAGCGGTAAGAAAAAGGATGCCCCCAAGCCTGAGGATAGCGAGTACATGGACGCCGCAGAGAAGCGTTTCCTGCCTCACATCGAGAAGCTTGACGAGGCCATCGATGAAGAAGTGAAGCGCATTGAGGATTTGGGTAGCAGCGCTATGGGCGACCCCTCAAACAATGATATCATGACCGATGAGCTGCGCAAGGGCATTGAAGCAGCTAAGAAATAAGCATGATTTATTGGGATAACAATGCAACAACGCCTCTCGCACCTCAGGTGCTTGAGGCGATGTTGCCATATATGCAGAGCGAGTTTTTTAACCCCTCTGCTGCGTATTCTGCTGCTCGTCAGGTGCGTGCAGCGATTGAAACAGCTCGGGAGCAAGTCGCTGCGCTGCTGGGGGCTGATGCGGATGAAATCATCTTCACTGCCGGAGGAACCGAGGCTACGAACACAGCGTTGGCTCAATTCTGCAATGTGTTGACCTTGGCAACGGAGCACCCTGCCACTCTGAGAACAGCTAAAGGCGAGGCAGCTCCTGTACTTTCTAATGGCCTGGCAGACCTTCCGGAATGGAAGGAGGCTTTGCCGGGACATGACGGAGTGAGCTTTGCGTGGGCAAATCACGAAACCGGTGTTATTCAGCCGGTGCGTTCACTGTGTGCATCTGCAGAACAGGCCGGCGCTCGAGTCCATGTGGATGTCGTGCAGGCCGCCGGAAAGATTCCGCTGAATCTCCATGATTATCCCATTGACTTTGCCTCTGCTGCAGCGCACAAATTGCATGGTCCCAAGGGGATTGGGTGCCTGTATGTCCGACGGGGTACATCATTCCGTCCTTGGGTTACCGGTGGAGCGCAAGAGGATTACCGACGCGCCGGAACGGAGAATGTTGCCGGAATCATTGGCTTCGGCAAAGCCGCAGAACTTGCTATGGCTGCAGCTGAGCAATGTGCTGCCATGGCCGACAAACGAGCCCGCTTTGTCTCCGCTCTGAGCGAATCCGGTATAGAAATCGAGGTGAATGGTGCTACGGCGCCACGACTGCCACATGTGCTTAATATGCGTGTACCCGGTTGCAGTGCACAGTCGCTCTCGCTATTGCTGGAGCCGGCCGGTTTCCTGTGTTCTACCGGCTCAGCCTGTACAAGTGCCGAACCACACCCCAGTCATGTGCTGCAGGCGATGGGATTGAGCGACAAAGCGATTCGAGAAAGCCTGCGCCTATCCATCAACCGCTTTACCACCGATGAAGAGGTTGATAGGGCTGCCGATATTTTTATTCGGGTTG
Source organism: Akkermansia sp. (assembly GCA_045531695.1). Taxonomy (GTDB): domain Bacteria; phylum Verrucomicrobiota; class Verrucomicrobiia; order Verrucomicrobiales; family Akkermansiaceae; genus Akkermansia. The sequence continues at coordinate 96,555 of JAZSEM010000015.1, read as the reverse complement.
TGCGAAAGGTTCAGGCGGTTCAGTCTTCCAAGACAGGCCCGGTGATGGTATACCGATAACTCTACCATTAGTGCATGCAGGAGGAAGACAGCTTGCTGAGATCCGTAAGGCACTTGATTCTGCGTGCTCCGTTGTTCATGCCCTTGTTGGGGGTAGTGGGGTGTTTGCTGGGTGGTCAATGTTGGGCTTTGACCGTAATCGCTCTGCTGGTGTCGCATCTGGCTCGAGCTTGGCGTGTGTTGCTTTGTACTGTTCTGTGCGTGGGCATAGGCTGGGTTCAGGAGCATAGGCAGGAACATCATAACTCCTATCTGCTCCGCCAGCTGCAGGAGAAAGGTCACGTTTACCTCGAGGGCACCATTGAACGCAAACTTTCCCGTGGTTGTATTCTGGATACCGGCTTTAATGGTGTCCGCGTAGCGCTGCGAGGGGATATCCCCTGGAAGACCGGTGACCATATCACCGCCTATGCCGAGCCACAACCGTACACCCCCGCGCCGATTGACGGCATGTTTGATACGGCTGCCTGGTTGCACAGTCAGGGGCTTGCAGCTAACCTTCGTGTGCAGAGAGCTGAGTATAAGGGGGCGTCATACGGTTGGCTCAGGCTCAAAGGCCTGGCTGAAACCGTTCGTGCGCGACTGGTGAAAAATCTCATGCCCCACGGAACGGAGGATGACCCTCGACGGCAGGTGCTCTGTTCGCTGACACTCGGCGATAAGGGTGTGGCCGAGCAATCCGTTATCAATGTTTTCAAGCGCGGCGGGTGCCTTCATGCCTTTGCTGTAAGCGGGCTTCATGTCGGTATCGTGAGTGGGTTGTTTTACCTGCTGGCGTTCCGCTTGCGACTCAGCCCACGTACACAGGCTGTGCTCGTACTGATACTGGTGGGGCTTTATGTTATAGTGACCGGGTTGGCTGTGCCGGCGTTGCGTGCTTATGTCATGGTGGCTCTGGCTCTGCTCGGTCGAGAGCTGAGACGGCGGGTGGATATGGTGAATATCTGGAGTCTGCCGGCCCTCTTGATATTGCTTGTGGAGCCTTGGCAGTTGGGGAATGCCGGCTTTGTGCTCTCCTTTGCCGTATATGCTGCGATTGGAATAGGCGTACGTGTATGTATGAATGTTCGACCTTGGTTGCAACCTGACAGCTATTTGCCAAGGCGACTTTATACGGTATGGGATGATAGGCTTTGCAAGTTTGACTACATTTTGCGAGGGACGGTCATTGTTTCTTTTTCAGCCTGGCTTGTATCGTTACCTATAACAGCGGCGTTTTTTCATACGATTACCCCCTACAGCTTCCTGACCAATATCGCGATTTCTCCGATTTTGCCACTGGTGATGGGGACCGGGCTTCTGGCATCGCTCTTGGGTGGTATTCCCTTGCTTGGAGCAGCAGCTCAGTGGTTGGCGTTGAAGTGTAGCTCCATGTTGATTGCTGTAGTGAGTTTTTTTGCTTCGTTGCCCATGTCTTATATGCCGATTGCTCCTCAGGCAGAGGTGGGTCAGGGCATGGTTTGCAATCTCGGCTACGGTGAGAGCTATGCCGTGCTGGGCAATCCGGGGGTGGTTGTCGGTACCGGGAGTGCCTCCTCCGTTCGCTTTACAACAGAACCATCGCTGTTTTTTGGTGGTTACAGACCGGTCGCATTGTTACAGGTGAATGCCGGTGATAAGTGGGATAAAGCTGCCGCTGTGTTGCTGGAAGGCTGGCCACAAATGCAGGTGCTGTCATCTGACAAGAAGGTGGGGGCAGTTCAGCATATCAGCACTGAAGCCGGTCGGTATGATGTCTTCCCGCCTCCGCCTGATTTATCCCGTACATTGGCAGAGAATCATTGTCCCATTGTTCTGTGGAATCGTACGGATGGTACCAGAGTCCTGTATGTGGGGGCTGCGTCTGCTCTGACATGGGATCATATACCCCCTGAGTCTAAACGCGCAGACATCGTCATCGTCGGCCGTAATGACGATATGCCGCCTGAGCTGAAACAGCTGCTGTCAGAAAGCGGAGCGGTTCGCTGTATTCTGCTGCCTGATGTCCCCACGCACGTGGGAAGCGAACCCATTAACGGTGTAGAAATAGAGCGAGTGAATGATGCCACTCCTGTCTTGATATTTTTTTAATTATCAGAAAGTACACTAATCAGTGCATAGAGCTCTTTTTCCAGTGTGCGTGAGCCATGGCAGGGTGGGTCGGTCAAAGTCAACAAATCAATAACCTTGCCCAGAGAGCGTTCTGCCGTGGCCTTGCTGTCGACCGTTTTGAACTGTTCATTCACATACTCGACTATGTCCGGGGTGGGTGACGGGAGAACAGATTCTCTAGTGGTCAGTTCCGCAAGCTGTTGTACGATATTTTGTACTTTCGGTGTCGCTTTCTCGGCGGTCAGGAAATCATTGACCCCGGCTAATACGCTGCCCAGCTCATCGTAGACTACCATATATTCCGTAGCAAGTTCGAGGTAGGGGGCTCCGGGATGGGGATCAACAACAGGAAGCGGTACCTCTACGGGATTCTCCGTTGCTGTTTGCTCTTCTGCAAAAGTAAGAACCGGGAGCAGCACAGGAATGAGGTAGGCTGGAATAATCTTCATGTTGGTGTGGCGTGTGGTTAAATATTTTTGCTGAGACATCCGGGGCAGTTCCTGACAAAGTGGCCGGGACTGATTTCTGCCATGGGGGGAATGCTATCGGTCAGGCAAAGCTCGGGATTACCTAAGATATTGCGAGGACGGAATGCACACCCGCTGATGGGGCGGCGGAGCGTGGGGGGAAGCCCGGGAATGGTTTGCAGGCGACTGCCCTTACTGTGCATGCCGGGGATAGATGCCATGAGGGAGCGGGTGTAAGCATGCAGAGGTGAATGCAACAACTCCTCAGCCGGAGCGCTTTCCACAATGCTGCCGGCATACATAACCTGAATGCGGTGAGCATATTGCCGCACCACCCCCAAATCATGGGTGATGAGGATAATGGCTGTGCCTAATTCCACCTGACGGGCGCGCAGCAAATCGAGCACCTGTTTTTGTACAGTAACATCGAGAGCCGTTGTCGGTTCGTCGGCAATGAGAAATTGCGGTCTGGTAATGAGAGCCATGGCAATCATGACTCGTTGACGCATGCCACCGGAAAACTCATGAGGATAGGCTTTTGCCCGCTCTGCCGGATGAGGAATGCCGGTTCTGGCAAGCTCTTCAATCGCCATTTCAAGCGCTTCTTTGCGCTTCATTCCCCGGTGGATGATGAGAGGCTCTGCCACCTGATCCCCGATGGTCATACAGGGGTTCAGGCTCGTCATCGGATCTTGAAAAATCATGGAGATGCGATTGCCGCGGAGTGCTGCTAACTCGCGGGATTTCATGCGCAGCAAATCACGCCCTTCAAACTCGGCTGTAGCTTCGGGTGCAATATACGCAGGGGGACTCGGCAGTAATCCCATAAGCGCTGAGCAGGTGACTGATTTGCCGGAGCCGCTTTCGCCGACAATTCCAAGCGTTTCTCCCCGTTTCAGCTCAAAGCTGACGTCATTTACAGCATAGTTCACCCCGGCGCGGGTTCGGAACTCCACGCTCAGATTTTTCACGCTGAGGATTGTGCTGTTCATATCGAATTGACAGCGGATTATACCGTTCGCTGCATGTGAGGTCAAGATTTATTCCTGCTTGCTACTACCTCTTGCGGAGTTTGGCCGGCAGGATTTTCATCTGTTCTCGGTATTTTGCGATGGTGCGTCGCGCAACGCTGATGCCCTCTGCCTGCAGCGCAGCTTCAATCGCGGCATCACTCAGAGGTTTGTCGGGTTGCTCAGCTCCTATCAGAGCACGAATGCGCGCCTGTACACTGCCGGCAGATTCGGCAGAACCGTCTTTTGCATTCAGAGCTGCTCCGAAAAAGCGTCTCAGTTCATACACGCCGTATTGACAGCGCAGGTATTTGCCACGGACTGCGCGGGACACTGTCGATATGCTCACTCCTGTGTCTGCCGCAATATCCTCCATTTGCAGCGGAACCTGCTTATGTGGCCCCTGTAGGAAGAATTCGCGCTGTCGTTTGACGATAGCCTGAGCGACTGTGAGAATGGTCTGTTGGCGCTCGTTGATAGCTCGAATGAGTTCGCGACCATCGCGGAAGCATCGGGAGAGATATCGGCGCAGTTCGGCATTTTCTGCTTGCTCTGACATCATTTCACGATACTCTGCCGATATCGTCAGGCGGGGAATATCTTCCCCGGTCAGTGTGACGGTCAGTTCATCTCCCTCTCGAGTGACGAGTAAGTCAGGGGAAATGATATTGAGCTCTGCGCGGGAGAATCCGCTGCCCGGGTCGGGATTCAATTTCGCAATGCGACGGGCAGCGATTGCCACCGCTTCCTCCTCTACATCAAGAGCCCGAGCGGCTGCCTCATATTGATGATTCACCAGCTCATGCCAGTGTTTGGTGAGTAGTAGCATGGGAATTCCACCGTGTTCCCCCTTTCGATGGAGTTGCAGAATCAGACTTTCGCGCAAATCCTGAGCACCCACACCGGCCGGGTCCAAATCCTGTATCGCTTTCTGTGCTTTCCGGAACAAAGCGGGCTTTAATTGGAGCGCGTCTGCTATATTCCGGACCGGCTCACTGAAAAAACCGTGATGATTGAGATAGGGTATGAGTTGCAGCGCGGCTTTTTCTGTTGCGTCCGGCAAGGCACTGCGGCGAATCTGTTCCTCGAGGTGTTCTGCAAGTGTGGGCTCACCGGTGAGTGTGTCCATGAAACGCTCATGGCGCAGTGTTGCCTCTCGATTGAGTGGGGTGGTGGGATTGTCGTCATTATCCCTATCATTCGGCAGCTCCTCCAGTGCCGGATTGGCTGCCATAGCCTGAGCAGCCAATTCAGCCAGCTCGGTGGTTGTGGCTTGCAGGGTTTTCATGAACATCTGCATGGCGGCTGTTGCCGTCATGGTCTGTTGCATTCCCTGTCTGATATCCACCATGTATTTTAAGACAGAGCGCGGGCCAATTGACCCGCGCTCTGAATGTTTAATTGAAGTAATGTATCATCAGAGCGTCAGTGCGAAGGCCTGCTTAGCAGCAATGGCTTTACTGATAAGCTCAAGTCGGTCTTCGTCGATGGGCTTGTCGGTTTTAATGACAGCAAGCGAATCTCCGCTGACGGGGTCGCGGGGTGCAACCATGTTCTCGATGTTGATGTCTGCCTGAGAAATAATCTGGCTGATTGTTGCAATCACACCGGGGCGATCCGAATAGCGCAACACGAGTGTGTTGCCGCTCAGCGTGGCATACAGGTGGTCGAAGTTATTGATACGGGACACAACAGGTTCGCCGTCAATCACAACACCGCGCACGCTTGTTACTTTCTGCTCGCCGTCTTCCTCCATGAAAAGGTCGAGGGTCAGAGCATCGTCGTAGAGCTTGTCATCCATCGGCTCGCGAGCCTTGAAAACAATACCGTGCTCACGCAGACTGGCCTCAGCTGCAGCGGGCATCAGGCCCTGTTCTGCGCCGGGAACTGCTCCCTGCAGAATCCACGGCGTGAACCACTTACGGTAGGAGCGCAGGTTGTTGTAGAAGGTGCACTCAATCTTGCGAATCGGCTTGCACCCGCCGGCCTGATAACAAATCTTACCCAGCATGGCTGCGAGCTGCAGGTGGGTGGGATTGAGGTTAGTGGGCTTCTCGGCATTGATGACGCAGGATGTGTCGTTGCTGGTGAAGTAGGCCTCCATCTGCGAGGCCGCACGCATGGCGGCAAGTTTGTTGGCTTCCTTCGTGTTGGCGCCGAGGTGCGGCAGCATGATGTCTGCCACATCGGCACTGGGCTGCTGAGCTGCGGTGTCCTTGGGATGAACATCCGTGCAATAGATAATATTCTTGCCGGCAGCGCGTGCTCGACGAATGGCATCTTCATCCACTACGCCATAGCGAGAGCAGTTCACCAGCATGGCTCCATCTTTCATCATGCCGATGAGACGATCATCGACCAAACCCTTGGTTGAAGGACCACCGGGTACGTGAAGTGAGATAATGTCGGCATTGGCAAAAATCTCGTCGATAGATGCCGGGGTCGCTCCGATATTGAGGGCTCGCTGCTTGGAAAGGAAGTGGTCGTAACCCAGCACGGTGCATTCGAAGCCCTGGAGTCGCTTAACGAGAAGTCGACCGATGTTCCCGAGACCGAGAATACCCACAGTCTTACGGGTGAGTTCGCGCCCCATGTATTTCTTCTTGTTCCACTCACCGGCGCGAGTGGTAACATCGGCAGGTACCACGTAGCGGTAGGCGGCCAGAATCATGGCGATTACCTCTTCTGCAACAGCGTTGGAGTTGGCTCCGGGGGTGTTCATGACGTCTACGCCTTTGCTGCGCGCATAGACGTAGTCAATGTTGTCGTAGCCGGCACCTGCACGAATTACGCACTTGAGGCCGGGCAGGGCATCAATGATGGTGGGGGTGACCTTTTCGGAGCGTACAATCAGGCCGCTTGCATCAGGGTTGGCAGCAACAAGATCATCGATGGAGGTGGCATCGTCCTGTACAACTTCATAACCTGCAGCACGCAGAGCTCCTGCGGCGGCTTTGTCGAGTTTGGTAGGAATGAGAATTTTCATAATGTGCAATAGAGAAAGGGTTATCAGCGCTCAATTTCATGCAGGAACAGACCGGAGCGCAGTTTGGGTTCAAACCAGGTGGACTTGGGTGGCATGATTTCGCCGCTATCGGCTACGTGGAAAAGATCTGCCATCGTCACCGGGTAAAGCGAGAAAGCAACACCTTCGCCGGTACGGTCTTCGAGTTCCTGCAGTCCGCGAATACCGCCAACGAAATCGATACGGTTGCTGGTACGGGGATCATCAATACCCAGAATGGGAGCCAGCAGGTTGGCCTGCAGAATGGCGCAGTCAAGGCTCTCGATGGGATGGGTTGCATCGAAGCTGCCATCCTTGGCGGTGATGCTGTACCAAGTGCCACCCAGGCACATGCCGAACTCGTGCTTGTGGCGCGGTGCATAGGGGCTGCCGACGGGTGCGGGGGCAATGGTGAACTTATCTGTAATGGCGGTCATGAACTGCTCAGCACTCATGCCGTTGAGGTCGCTTACTACGCGGTTGTAGTCCATGATGAACAAATCCTCATCGCAGAAGGTTACGGCCATGAGGTAGTTAAACTCCTCCTCGCCGGTGTAGTCCGGGTGCTCTGCACGACGCTTGGCGCTTACTGCTGCGCTGCTGGCCGTGCGGTGGTGTCCGTCGGCAATGTAGAGGGTCGGAACTTCCTCAAAGCCCTTACGTATAGTTTCAATGACTTCCAAGTCAGTAACAGGCCAGAGCAGGTGGGTCACGCCATCATCGCTGGTGAACTCATACTCAGGCTTGTGGAACTTAATCCACTCGCGAATGGCAGTGGAAATCCCCTCGTGCTTGCGGTAGGCAAGGAAAACGGGCTCTGTCTGGGCTGAGCACGTATCGAAGTGATTGATGCGGTCGAGTTCTTTTTCCTTACGGGTAAGCTCGTGCTTGAGAATGGTATTGTTAAGGTATTCATCCACACTGGCGCAGCCGACAATACCGGTCTGCACACGACCCCACATCATCTGACGGTAAATATAATAGTAGGGGGCGGCATCTCTCACCAGAAATCCCTTGCGGATGAAATCCTGCAGATTGTCGCGGCTCTTTTCGTAGGTGACAGTATCGTGAATCGCTTCCTCTGAGGTATCGATATCTGCTCGGCAGATGTGAAGGAACGAGGAGGGATTACCTGCTGCCATGGCGCAGGCTTCCTGATGGTTCATAACATCGTAGGGCAGGCTGGAAACCTGCTCTGCGTACTGCTTGGGCGGTCGCACTGCGGCGAAGGGGCGAATAGTAGCCATGATGAGAGAAAGTGTATGTTAAGATACTACTATCTGTCTCATTTTAGTCAAGCTCAAAACGTCACATCTGCTCCAGCAGAGCCGACTTTGCCACGTCATCCGGGCTCATCGCTGCCAGTTCATCGAGAAGTTGTGCAGCGAAGCTCCCCGGCAGCGGGCATTTTGCTGCTGCTCGTTCACCGGCAATTCCCAGTATGGCGGCTGTAGCAACAGCTGCCTGCAACGGTGTATCGGCACCGGCCAGACAGGCCGCAGCAAGGGCACCCATGGCGCAGCCCACACCTGTTACGCGGGTCATGATTTCATCTCCATTACGACAGGTTATGGTGGTGTAGCCATCAGTTGCATAGTCTGTTTCACCTGTCACGAGAACGGCTGCTCCTGTTCGTTTGGCCAGTGATTGAGCTGCCTGCAGTGCAGCTGCACTTTCGGCCGTGCTTTCCACTCCTCGGCAGAGTGCTCCTTCTGCTCCGGCCAATGCTATGATTTCTGAGGCATTTCCCCGAATCATGGCGGGTGGAGTCTGCAACAGGTTGCTGCAAACATCTGTGCGGTATTTTAACAGTCCCACGGCCACGGGGTCCAGAACCCAGGGTACACCGGCTTGCTTCGCATCTTGCACGGCTCTCAGCATTGTATGAGCCTGCAGTTCTGACAGAGTGCCCACGTTCACCAGCATGCCGTTGGCGCAACTGTGCAGCAAATCCCGAATCTCTTCGCTGTGAGTCAGCATGACCGGTACGCCCCCGGTAGCCAGCAGCATGTTGGCGGTAATGTTCTGCACAACATTATTAGTGAGGCTTAGAACAAGAGGGCGCTTAGCCCTCAATCGGCTCAGAACGTCGGCTGCTGTGTGCGAAAGGTTGTTCATAATAATTCTTGTGCGGCTTTTGTGGGATTCTCTGCTGCGCAGATATAGGAGACAACGGCAACGCCTGCAGCCAAACCTGTGGCTCGAATGGCGGCTGTGCGTTCCTTATTCAGCCCTCCGATGGCTACCACGGGCAGGGGGCTCATGCGTGCCAGCTCTGCCCAGCCGTCCACGCCCATCGGTGGTGGGGCGTCGTCTTTAGTAATGGTCGGGAATACCGGACCGCAACCGAGGTAATCAACCAGCGAGGTATCTACTGCCGCCATCTCTTCCTTAGTTGTGACTGTAAGCCCCAGTATCTTGCCGGGGCCAATGAGAGCTCGCGCTTCAGGCACGGGCATGTCGTTCTGACCGATGTGAATGCCATCGGCGTCAATTTCAACCGCCAGTTGAACATTATCATTGATGATAAGAGGTATGTTGACGCTACGCAGGTAGGTCTGCAGGGGTAGAACCTCACGTCGCTGATCCTCGTGACTGAGTTTTTCGGAGCGATATTGAACAATAGTCACGCCACCCTCAACGGCTCGACGTACGGTTTCCAGCAACCCGTAGCGGCATCGCTCAATTTCATCGGTAACGAGATAGAGATAGTAATTTGCGGTGTTCATGAACCAAAAAGAGGGGTTGAGTAATATCTGTCTGCGCTGTCGGGCAAAATGACGACAATTGTCTTACCTTCCATCTCTCGGCGTTGTGCTACTTGGGTGGCTGCATAAAGAGCGGCACCGGAGGAAATGCCCACCAGTATACCCTCAGTCTGGGCGAGTTCTCTAGCAGCAGTAAACGGAGCTTCGTTGTCCACCGGTATTATCTCATCCACCACGCTTATATCCAGCACTGCAGGAATAAAGTTCGCGCCGATACCCTGAATGGCATGCGGTCCGGCATGTCCGGCGGTGAGCAGGGGGGATGCCGCCGGCTCAACACCAATGACCGTTACAGTGTCCTTTTTGCTTTTCAGGTATTTGCCGGTACCGGTAATGGTGCCGCCTGTGCCGATGCCGGCAACCAGAACGTCGACCTGCCCCTCTGTATCGTTCCAGATTTCAGGCCCGGTTGTGATGACGTGAGCATGAGCATTGGCCGGGTTATCAAACTGACCGGCTATGATGGAGCCGGGAATTTCTGCCTGTAGTTCCTCGGCTTTGCGAAGGGAACCGGCCATGCCCTCAGCTGCCGGGGTAAGCACGATTTGTGCGCCATAGGCCTTCAGGATATTGCGGCGCTCCACACTCATACTCTCGGGCATGACCATGACAGCACGGTATCCACGAGCTGCAGCGATGGCAGCTAAACCAATACCGGTATTGCCGCTGGTGGGTTCAATGATGGTGCCACCCTCGGTCAGTCTGCCGGACTGCTCAGCATCATTGATAATGCTGAGAGCCGCTCTGTCTTTGACAGATCCGGTGGGGTTGAGGTACTCAAGCTTGACCAGAAGTCGAGCTTTCAGCCCGTGCTGTCGACTGTAGTTGACCGGCTCCAACAGAGGAGTGCTGCCTATCAGCTGTGCGATGGATGTATAGGTGCTCATGGTTGCTCCACTATTGTAAACGCTCTGTCAAGGTCTGCAATAATGTCATCGATGTGCTCAATACCGATAGAAAGACGCACTGTATTGGGCTTTATACCGCAGGACTGCAGTTCCAACTCACTGAGCTGACTGTGTGTTGTGCTTGCCGGGTGTATGACAAGACTCTTCGCATCGGCCACGTTGGCCAGGAGTGAAAACAGTTCGAGATTTTCACAGAATTTTCTGGCAGTATCAGCTCCGCCCTTAATTTCAAAGGTGAAAATCGACCCGGCTCCGTTCGGGAAGTAGCGGTTGTAAAGCTCGTGGTCCCTGTGGGTTGGCAGACTTGGGTGGTTGACTTTCTCGACCTGCGGGTGGGAACTGAGATATTCGACTACTTTGAGAGCATTTGACACATGGCGCTCAACTCGCAGAGAAAGGCTCTCCAGTCCCTGCAGCAGAAGAAATGAGTTGAAGGGGCTGAGGGTTGCACCCTGATCGCGCAGCAGAGTGGCTCGTATCTTGATGATGTAGGCCAGATTGCCGCAGGCTTCGCTGAATACTAAACCGTGATAGGCCGGGTTGGGGCGCGTGATACCGGGGAACTTGTCATTGGCTGCCCAGTCAAAATTACCGCTGTCTACGATAACACCACCCATGACTGTACCATGACCACCGATAAACTTCGTAGCACTGTGTACGACAACATCTGCTCCGTGTTCGATAGGGCGCAGCAGGAAGGGCGTGGCAAAGGTGTTATCCACGATAAGGGGGATTCCGTGGCGGTGTGCAATATCCGCAATCTGTTCGATATGAGCCACGTCACTATTCGGATTGCCCAGTGTTTCAATGAATATCAGCTTCGTGTTCGGCTGTATGGCGCTCTCTATTTCATCTGCATGATGCTGATTAACGAAGGTGCAGGCTATACCGTATTCTTTCAGAGTGTGTGCGAACAGATTGTAGGAGCCACCGTAGATGCTGTCGGCTGATACGATATGGTCGCCGGCTCCTGCAATGTTACGCACGGCGTAATCGATAGCAGCAGAACCCGTTGCCACTGCCAGAGCTGCCACCCCACCCTCAAGCGCAGCCATGCGTTTTTCGAATACATCTGATGTCGGGTTCATCAGGCGGGAATAGATGTTCCCCGGCTCACTCAGCGCAAATCGACCGGCGGCCTGAGCACTGTCTTTGAATACGTATGATGTTGTTGCATAAATGGGTACAGCCCTTGCGTCTGTTGTCGGGTCTGCGCTTTCCTGACCAACATGCACCTGAAGTGTTTCAAATCGATATTTTCTGTTCATGAGAGGAAATCCTACTTGTGTAATAGGAACAAGAAAAGAATACATATATAACCCTAGTTTGTCAATAGGAAATAAGAAAAAAACGGAAAAAGTAAGCGAATCAACCCATTCCTCACTTGACTCAGCCCATACAAGTGGTAGAATACTGCAAAAAGAGCAATTTTACCCCTAATATTGGAGCCAAATGAAACAAAACCCTGAGGAGACATGGCAACAGTTGCAGCAGACTGTTAAGCAAATACGTAGTGAAATAGCCCGGGTGATTGTAGGGCAGGAGAATGTGGTTGAGCAGATGATGGCTGCTCTGCTGTGCCGTGGTCACTGTCTGTTGGTGGGTGTTCCCGGACTTGCGAAGACACTGCTTGTTTCAACATTGGGGCAGGTGTTGGGATTGAACTTCCGGCGTATACAGTTTACCCCCGACCTGATGCCGGCAGATATTGTCGGCAGTGAGATTTTACAGGGCAGCGCAGAGGGACGGCGCAGTTTTGAGTTTGTGCCGGGGCCGGTATTCACTAATTTGTTGCTTGCGGATGAGATTAACCGCACTCCTCCCAAGACTCAGGCAGCTCTGCTGGAGGCCATGCAGGAGAAACAGGTGACTGTTGCCGGTACCTCCCGCGCTCTTGATGAGCCTTTCATCGTGTATGCCACGCAGAACCCCGTGGAGCATGAGGGAACCTACCCGCTGCCGGAGGCTCAGCTCGACCGTTTTTTCTTCCAGATTAACATAGGTTATCCCACCCCGTCTGAGGAGGAGGAGATTTTGCGCCGTACCTCCGGAGCGACAGCCCCGGAAGCGAAAGCTGTATTGACTGCCGAGAAAGTATTGCAAATGCAGCGTGCTGTAACTCAGATTCCCGTTCCGGATGACATTTACAGTCGCATTGTACGGATAGTACAGAGTACTCGTCCCGATAATCCCGATGCTCCGGATATGGTTCGCCGATATGTGGCATGCGGCGCCGGCCCTCGCGCCGGGCAGTGTCTGGTCGCAGCCGCAAGAGCCGTGGCTTTGCTGCGAGGGCGCGTGAGTGTAAGTGAACAGGAGCTTAAACTTGTGCTGCATCCGGTGTTGCGCCACCGCCTGATTCCCAATTACACAGCGACCGGTGAGGGCGTCAGTATGGAAAAAGTCATTGACTCTCTGATGTAAGTACACCTATATGGCACAGGCTCCCACCATACTGCGACCGGAAGATATGGCACGGCTGGCGAATTATCGCTTTGCCGTGCGTATGATGGCCGAGGGGTGGTTGAGCGGGCGTCACCGAGGAAAGGGGCGTGGCAGTAGTAGCGACTTTCTGGAGTATCGAGCCTATTCTCCGGGGGATGACCCGAGGTTGATAGATTGGAGAACTTTCGCTCGTACCGACAGGTTACAACTCAAGACATTTGAGCACGAAACACACCTTGAGTGCCACCTGTTCGTTGATAGTTCAGCGTCGATGGGATATCGTGAGCTCGGCCCTATCAGTAAGTTGGAATATGCTTCTCACTTCGCTGCCTGCGTGGCCTGGCTGGTTGTGCGAGGAAATGACCGCGTATCTCTGCAACTGGTGGACGAAAAGGTGCGTCATTATATTCAGCCCGGTACAACCACGGCTCACCTCAATTGCTGCCTGAACCTGCTGGAGCACAACACTGCCGGCGGTACAACGAACCTGCCACAGGCGCTTGAATACTCAAAAGGGCTGATACAACGTCCCTGTACACTTTTGATAGTGAGCGATTTCCTATGTGATATATCTGCGCTTCAGTCGTCGCTTAATCCCTATCTGCACCGAGGTTGTAAGGTGGTTCTTGTTCAGGTGCTGGACAAGGGGGAGCTGAGCCTCAGTGGGCAGGGGCTTGCCCGATTTGTTGATATGGAAAGTGGAGCCCGCGTTATCTGTAAGCCTGATGAGCTGAGCCATGTCTATGCCGAGCGTATGCTGGATATTCAGAAACGCATGCACGCCATGGCTGCAGCTCGGGGGATGCTGTTTCTGAGTACGTCCACAGACCGTTCATTCTATCCCTTATTTGATGCGCTCGCACGATGATGATTTCCTTCGATAACCCCGTCTGGTGGTTTCTTGCCGCCGCTTCGGTGCCCCTGTTGGTGCACTTAGTGGCTCGCACTCGCCCGAAGGAACGTCGATTCAGCTCGGTGGTTCTGCTGCAGGAATTGGTGCGCTTACAATCTCGACATGCCAAACCGAAGGATTTGATTCTTCTTCTGCTGCGGACTTTGCTCTGTCTCTGTCTGGCGCTTGCTTTCCTGTTGCCCTATTACGGTGGCAGTCGCGATGGCGAGGGCGGGCGTGCGCTTGTGATGGTGCTGGATGATACGGCATCGATGGGAGCTGCAGACGGACAACAGATGCGCATGAATGCCGCGCTGAGTGCAGCCCAGTCCATTGTTCAGAATCTTGCGCCGAATGATCGCTTTAATCTCGCTACTCTGGCCGGGTACTCCCATTTCGTCTTCGAGAAGCCGGAAAGTGCCAGACCTCTGCTATTACGGGAACTTGCCCGCACTCAGAGTCGTGCAGCTGCCGGTGGTGCTGTGCGGGAGACACTGACTGCCGCACTGAAACAAGTGCGGAATCTGCCGGCTAATGTGCAGGGACAAGTTTTGCTGATTTCCGACTTTCAAACCTCCGGCATGAAAAAGGCCTTGGAGACCTTAGAGGTTCAGGACGGCGAACTCTGCTGTGTCAACGTGGCTCAGACCTCAGCTGTTGAGAATACAGCAGTGGCGGCCATGCGCATGACACCGGCAAAGCCATTGCCCGGTCAGAAGGTTATGCTGCAGGTAGAGCTTCGCCACTATCAGGGAGCTGCCCCTCGCTCCGGAACAATACCGCTCAATGTTTCCTTGTCTGCAGGAAATCTCCGCCTTTCGCATCCCTGTGAGTTAGAGTGTGGCAGCAGCAGCGCCGCGCAATTTGAGTTGGTCGCTCCCGATACTCCGGGCGACTGGCTGCTCACAGCCGAAATTGAACCCGATTCCTATCCCGGTGACAATATTCGCCATCTGGTGGTCCCGGTGACAGATAAGCTGGATTGTCTGGCCATTGCCACGGACCGAGCTCATTTGGGCTTCATGCTGCGAGCGTTGGAAAATATCCCATTCTTACGTACCCTGCATCTGCCGGCTGTTTCGGAGACTAAGGCCGATTTCGTGGTGTGGCATGCCCCGAATGTGGACGATGTTGCTGCCATTCAATCACGACTGGCAGCCGGGGAGACTGTTCTGATTGTTCCTGATATGCAGAAAGATGCGGCATTGATTCCGCTACTGAAAGGCGATTCGGGATATCTGAACGGTGAAAATCGCACAGATGGTGAAAGTTGGCAGGTGCGTGTTGGGGGCAATGATGATGCTTCGTTCTCTCTCTTCGATGAAACCGCACTCACTCAGGAATTGCAGAAGGCGGGCCTGTATTCGAGACTGGGCTCTGATATTCAGAAGGCGCTGCCACCGTCAGCCCGTGTGCTGATGTCCTATCAGGATTCCGTTCCGGCTTTGGTACGGGTACCCATGGGACGCGCTAACCTGCTGATATGGAATATGCCGGTAACGGCTCGCTACAGCAGACTGGGCTTTTCCCCAATGTTCCTGCCCATGCTGGCTGAGCAACTTCTTCATGCTCGCTGCGCTACGGACAATTCGGAACCTATCGCCGGTCGTGATTTCCTGCTTTTTGATATCCCCAAGGGAGTGGAGCCATCAACTGTGCGTCTGCTTAACGAGGATGGTACAGAGTTACCCTTGAAGGTATATGCTACTCATCTGCAATCGGAGCAGCCTGCTATGCCCGGTGTGTATCGATGGGTATCCGGGGATGTTGTCCTGCGTACGGTCGCTGTGAACTTCCCGAATTCTGAATCTGACCTGCAGACTTTTACACCTTCCGTCAATGCTTCTGTTATAGAAGCTCAGGCTGCTGCCGATAGTTCCGCCTTTTCCGGGCGGGTGGCACTTTGGCCGTGGTTACTGGCTGCAGCATTCCTGTTCTTTCTGATGGAACTTCTTATTTGTCGCCGACCTGAGCGAGTGAAAATGGATACCACCGCATGATATTACAACCCATACTTCCGTTGCCTGTATTGATACCGCTGGCTCTTATGGTGCTTGTGGTAGTTATCCGGCTTTGCGTACGTGCTGGTCGGGGATTGGGGATATGGTGGGGCTCTCTGTGCCTGATGTTGGCAATTCTGAGTACCCTGGCCGGATTAGCTCTCTTACTGAATCCCGGTCATGTGGAACAGCGCCCCGCTGCCAATGCGCCTGTTTGGCTGGTTGGCCTCGATGTGTCGGCCTCGATGTCAGCTCCGGTGGCCGATGATCCGCACGCAGAGCCTCGCTCTGCTGTTGCAGCCCGAGTGGTACAACAACTGGGTGCCGTTTCTGAGCCTGATGTGCGCTGGGTGGCACTAGATGCTTCTGCCCGCACACTCTCTTCGGCCGAGGAACTAGCGGCACAACCGGCAGAGGGCAAAGCATCTGCTGTGATGTCGGCAATGGCTGACAGTATTGAAACACTGCGTCGAAGTGGTCGAACTGTAGCAGGCGCTGTATTGATTACCGATGGGCGTGATACGCAACCTCAGGCGCTGCAACAACTGGTGACGCGTGCCGGTGCGGCTGCTTGTGCGGTTCACACTGTCCCTCTCGGGAGCTCTTGGCAGGCTCCGGATATTGTGGTGTCGACGGCACATCCCTTCGTTCATGCCTATCCGGGTGTTCAAACCATTCTGACAGCCACGGTGCGCAATATCCGCATGGGTGCTCTTCAGGTACTCGTGGAGTTAGTGGCGAAAGATAATAGCGTTCTGCAGCAAAAAACGCTCAATCCGGCAGAGAATACAGAGCAATCCGTTGATTTCTCAATAACTGCTGAATCAGGCGAATACTATGTTCGTGTTGTTCCGCAAGAGGGTGAATCTCGTGGAGATAACAACTCTGCCCGCATAACCGTAAGAGATGTCAATTCCCGCATACGCGTGTTTCTGGCTGAGGGTGCTCCGTACTGGGATAGCAAGTTCCTGGCTCAGTATCTGCGTGAACAGAAAATTTTCGATGTTCGCTCTGTTCACAGGCTGAATGAGAAACGTTTCTATCACATCAATAGCGGAGATGATGACTCCGCTCCTTCCGAATCTCCCGATATGCCCATGACGGCAGAGGGGCTGCGGCGCTATGATATCGTGGTATTGGGCAAGGGGATGGAACACCTGCTCGATGATATCGCGGTTCGGGCGCTTGCATCTTGGGTGCGAGAGCAGGGCGGAATATTGGTGTTGGCTCGTGGTCGATGTCATGCCGGGAATCTTGCCCCTCTGGACGAGCTTTCTCCTTTTGTATGGAATACGGCTGAGCCGGCAACTGTTCACCGCCTGAGGCCGACCTCTGACGGTGAGGATGTCGGCCTGTTCGGGCGATTGTTGCCGGACTCAACTCACCAAGTATGGAAGGAATTACCGGAGCTGGAAGACGTTTATTCCGTGAAGTCGATGCAGCCGCAGACCCGGGTGCTTGCTGTTGCAGATGTTAGCGATACGCCCATGCTGGCGATGATGCCACAGGGGCTGGGTGCTGTTGCCTGTCTGAATGGAGAAGGGTTGTGGAAATGGGATTTCTACCCCGAGGCGCGCAGCCATGGTAACATGTACCGCGAGTTCTGGCGCCGATTCCTTCCTTGGATTCAGACCGCAGCTGAGTTCATGCCCGGCTACGATTTATCTCTGCATGCGGAGCGTTCTGTGGTGCAGGAAGGAGAAGCTGTTCGGTGCCACCTTTCATGGCGCGGATTGGGAACACCCGGGAATATCAGTGTCCAAGTGATTAATCTGTCGAATGGAGAAGTCGTGAGGACGCAAACGGCCGTGCCGACAGTCTCCGCTTTGCTGCCGAGCTTTGAATGTACCTTTGAGCCGTTACAGCCAGGTGAATACCTGTTGAGGGCTGTAGCCGAGGGAACGCCGTCACCGGAATGTCGTCTGACGGTGCAAGCATTGCCGGCCGAGGCGGATAACCTGAACGCTGAACCCTCCCTCCCGGCGCAAGTTGCTGAGCGAACCGGCGGATTGGTGTTGCCTGCGGTGCTCAACGATGAACAGCTTGCTACTATATTCGCTATGCCACCCGGTGTTAGTGCGACGGAGGATGTTTATTGCCCACTTTGGGCTGAATGGCAGGTTCTGGCTTTCATGGTCGGCTGCCTGAGTATTATGTGGTTCATTCGCAGAAGGAAAGGCTTGCCATGAAGAAGTTTCGCAGAGAGTTAAACCGGGCGCGCCTGGCTTGTTTTGTGGCTCAGTTCTTTTGTGGATTGAGCTGTGGACTTGCTATCATTGCGGGGGTATTAGTTCTTGTTGCTCTGGTGGACTGGGGATTTGTGCTGAGTGATTCTACCCGTATAACATTGTATGAGTACGCTCTGTGGGTGCCGGCTGTTCTGTTGTTGCCTGTGCTGTGGAATGCTGCCCGCACAGCATACAAGCTTCCCATGGAGCTGGACTCTCTCAACGAGGATGAACGCTACACGATTAGCAGCACGCTGCAGCTGCCATCTCATGTATCGAATGACCTGACCGGATGGTTGACGATGCAGGCTCAACAACAGGCCGCCAGCGCTGTGCGCCGGGCTCGAGGGCATTATCCTGCTTTGCGTCGCTATCTGGTGGCGGTGCTCGTGCCGACGGTGACTGCAGCTGCCTTCATGGGCCTCTATAGTGCCTCACCTGTTATTTTCAGCACGCTTGCTGCTCGTTTGTTACAGCCTTATGAGGATGTACCGCCTTATTCGCCCTATCGCTTCTCACTGCAGCCAACGCTCCCGATGGTCCATTTCGGTGAGAACATCGCAATCTCCTGCCGAGTGGAAGGAGATACGCCTCCATCCGAATTGCAATTACTCCTGAGAGCCGATGGAGTGCCCTTGCAGTCACTGCCTGCATTCCGTACGCAAGATGGCAGCTTTGTACGCGTTCTCGAGAAGCTAATGGCTCCTTGTGAGGTTGCTTTTGCCACGGCTGATGGTCGGGCTCGGAGCCATTTTATGCCGGTTCAGGTGAGTTACAGTCCACGCATTCTGTCCGGCCACGCTGTGGTTACACCCTTGCCCTACACGGGCCTTCAGCCGACTGAGCATGTATTGGGTGGCAGTGAAATCTGTGTGCCCGACGGTGCAACTGTTACGTTTACTCTGAATTGCAGCGCTGAAATTGTGGGAGGCTATGGACACTTTACTCCGGTTGGGGAATCGGAGCCACAGGCTGTTGAGGTGAGAGCAGAGGGAAAATCATTGACTGCCGGTCTGTCATTGCGTAAGCCCGGAACCCTGACCTTGCAGGTGAAAGATGCCGCCGGACGCGAGGCCGATGCGCCTGTTCACATTCGACTGGCAGTGCTGCCGGACGCACCTCCTGCTGTCAGTATCAATAAACCCGAGGATGGTTCATATCTTGTCGTGGGGCAGCCGCTCGTGGTCGAGGTGAAGGCCGAGGACGATTATGCCATCAATCGCTTTAACCTTTACAAAGCATTGGCTCCCTATCGACAACACGGAATCTCCGTTCTGCCCGAAAAGGTTCGTGCTCATACAGCTACACAGACATACGACACTGTGGCTATGGGGCTGAGAGCCGGTGACGTGTTGGAACTGCGTGCCGAGGTGGGGGATGATAATCCCTTCCGCTTCAATATTGTTTCATCTCCCACTTCCAGAATTACAGTGATTTCGGAGAGCGAATATGCCCGAATCCTACAGATGGAGCTCTCGTATGATGAGTTCCTTTCTCGCTACGAAGAGCTGGAGGTCGCCATCGCTGCAGCTGTTGCCGCTCTTAAAGCTGGCGATTTGGCTACAGCACGCAAGGAAATGGAGCAGGCTCGCGATTTAGGTCGAACCTTTGCTGCTGATTTCCCTGTTTTCGATATGGACGGTAAGCTCTCAGAGATATCCGGGCAGATAGTCGGTGTGCTGGAGGAAAATCTCAGTGAAATGGACAATCCGGATTCTGCTGTTGTGGAGCGCTTGCTTGCTCGTCTGGGGCAATTCAGCAACGAGCTAAAGGGCGAAACTCAACAGGCAGTTGAGGTTGCCTTGATTGCTCGTGTTATGGAGGCAAGATTAAGGTTCACACAGTTGCTGGAGCAACAGTCAGAACAGGTCAGATTTTATCGTCTGTTTATGGATGAATACGGAGCTGCATCCACTTTGGAGCCCGGTAAATTGGAAGGCCTTGGTGCAGAGCAGGCTGCTATTATGCAGGAGTATATTGAGTGGGAAGATTCCCTGAGCCCTTTGCTGGAAGAGCTGGGGCAACATGAGAGTCTGCTGCCGATGTACCAACATGTGTTTACCATGCGTCATGCCTGTGAACAGGCCGGGGTCGAGGGGCTGATGGATCAGGCTGTTGCCGAAAGTTCTGCTCATCACCCGGCAGATGCTCATTCCTATGCCCGTCAGGCCTTGGAGGGGATGCAACAATTACTGAGTAAGGAATGCGCCGCAGGGCGTTGCGCCGACGCAGCACAGCAATGTCGTAACAACATGAGCACTGCAGCCGGTAATACATTGCAACAGTTTCTTGATGCCATGAAGAACCGCAGCCAAAGTAAATCTCCCGGTTATGGTGTCGGCAGTGGTAAAGGTTCGTCCTACGTGCCCAATGCTCATGGAGACAAATTGATAGGTCCGTCGCGTTCGCGTATGTCGCAGCGACAAGCTCGAGGGCGTAGCGCGAGGCCTTCTCCCGGTAGTTCTCAGGCTGCGAAGCAGGGAATCTCACCCTCTATTACTCCTGCAGTATCTCCGCAGGCAGATTCGCCTGCATACCTCAATCCCGGCTTGGAAATGGTGCCGGCACCTTATCGTGATGCCGTACGTTCTTATTTTTCTCATTAACGATGAAACAACTCATAATCATTTTATTCTTTGTCTTTACTCTCCCGCTTATGGCCAAGGAGGGAGTGGTGCAGTGTGGCAACTTGATTTACGCCGGCACTAAAACATCACGTTGCTTCAGCGATGAGTTTCTCAGCACGGTTCAACAGCGTACAGGTATCAATACGGCTCGACGCTTTCGTGCTGTGCGTATGGATAATGACGAATTGTTCCGTTTTCCCTTTGTCGTGATGACAGGGGAAGGTAATTTC
This sequence comes from Akkermansia sp., assembly GCA_045531695.1. Taxonomy (GTDB): domain Bacteria; phylum Verrucomicrobiota; class Verrucomicrobiia; order Verrucomicrobiales; family Akkermansiaceae; genus Akkermansia. The sequence goes on along the minus strand of JAZSEM010000015.1, from coordinate 75,826 downwards.
TCACTGTCGGTAAAGGAACGAGAGAACCTGAAAAAGTACGTTGAGGGCGGTGGTTTTCTGCTTGCATCGGCAGGTTGCTCCAGTGCCGAGTGGGACCGGGCGTTCCGAAGGGAGATGTCCGCTCTATTCGGAAATCAATCCCTGCAACCCATTGCTATGTCGCATCCGGTCTTTTCTACCGTGTTTCCCATAACAGCTCTTCAAGCCGGAGCTCGTCCAACAGCAGGACATCTGGAGGGGGTGACGTACAATGGGAAGCTTGTTATCATATACTCTGCCGATGGTTTGAACGATAGTTCCAATTCCCGCAACTGCTGTTGTTGCGGTGGAAGTGAGCTCGGGAATGCTCTTCAGATAAACGCCAATATTCTGGCTTATGCTCTGCTGCGATGACTCCGTTTCGTAGGGGAAAAACAGAATACCTCGAAATAGCCGTAAAACAGCCTCTCAAAGTCTGTTTTTTCTGACATGATGGCCTGTATGGCGTGCGTGTGGCTTGTTTACTGACTTGACGCGTCATAAAATGAGTACCACACATGATTAGCTTCACTTTATTCAGGGTACAGGTTACCATTCATCCCTCGCTGTGGGTGATGCTGTTACTATTGAGTGCCCTCTTTACCGGTTTTTCTGCGGGTATGCCGGGTGTGGCGCTGTTTGCTGTGGCTCTTTTCATCTGTCTGCTGACTCATGAAATGGGGCATTCTCTGGTGGGGCGATATCTTGGTGGCGGTCAGCCTGAAGTTTATCTGGCCTGGCTTGGTGCTGATTCATGTAATGAGAGTGCCCGATTGACCCGCACGCAAGGCATTCTGATGACTGCGGCCGGCCCCTTGGCTTCTCTGTTGCCGGTGTTGCTTGTAACGATTATCCTCAGTTGCCTGCTCGGCAATCCCCTTGATGCTCTTGCTGTGGTGGTCGGTCTCCTTCAGGGGCAGATACCGGCAGCTCTCATGGAGATGTACCCGCCCATGGTGATGGTATTTGCTCTTTACTTGGTGCAGATAAGCATTTGGTGGAGCCTGTTGAACCTACTGCCGGTGTTCCCTCTGGATGGTGGTCAGATTATGCACGGGCTGATGCGCTCTGCCCAGTCCATGCACCGCCTGAGTCTGGCGTTTGCCTGCTTTCTGACATTCTTTTTCCTTATTCTTGGCTCGCTGTGGATGGTTTTCGTCATGGGCGCGCTGGCGCTTTTTAATTACCGCTGCATGCAGAACCAACCTGATTAAATCATTGACATTTTCTAAACAACATAGCATAATCAATTCCGTATGGCACAACAGAACGCAATCTCACCCACTCGCGCAGAGGATTTCCCCGAGTGGTATCAGCAGGTAATCAAAGCCGCCGACCTCGCAGAAAACTCCGAGGTGCGCGGTTGCATGGTCATTAAGCCCTGGGGCTATGCTATCTGGGAGCTTATTCAGCAGCAGATGGACGCTGAGTTCAAGCGCACCGGGCACACCAATGCTTATTTCCCCATGCTTATCCCGGTTTCTTATCTTGAGAAGGAGGCTGAGCATGCTGAGGGCTTTGCTACCGAGTGTGCTGTGGTAACTCACCATCGTTTGGAGGCCGTTAAGGACCCCGAAACCGGTAAGACCAAGATGATTCCCAGTGGCGAACTGACAGATAAGTATGTGATTCGCCCCACATCCGAGACGGTGATTGGTGCCGCTTTCTCCCGCTGGCTTGAGAGTTATCGCGACCTGCCTTTCAAGGTCAACCAGTGGTGCAACGTCATGCGCTGGGAGATGCGTCCGCGTATTTTCCTGCGTACCGCAGAGTTCCTGTGGCAGGAAGGTCACACCGCTCACGAGACTCAGGCCGAGGCTGAGGAGGAAACTGCTATCATGCACAAGGTGTATGAGGACTTCCAGCGCGATGTGCTTGCCGTGCCCTCCATCCCCGGCGAAAAGACCGCTCACGAGCGTTTCCCCGGTGCTGTTCGTACCTACACGGTCGAGGCTATGGTACAGGATCGCAAGGCTATTCAGGCCGGTACCTCTCACTTCCTGGGTCAGAACTTCGCCAAGGCTCAGAACATCTCCTTTGCCGGTCGTACCAATGAGCGCCAGTATGCCTGGACCACTTCCTGGGGTGTGTCAACGCGCATGATTGGTACTCTTATCATGGCTCATTCCGATGACGATGGTCTGGTTTGCCCGCCCCGCGTAGCACCCCGTCAGATTGTCATCATCCCCGTAACGCCCAAGGCTGATACCAAGCAGGCAATTCTCGACCACTGTCAGGCTCTGGCCGATAAGCTCAGCGCTCAGACCTTCCATGGCCTGCCCGTACGAGTGCAGGTGGATACCCGCGACCTCAATGGTGGCACCAAGAAGTGGGAGTGGGTGAAGAAGGGTGTGCCCGTGCGTGTGGAAATCGGTCCGCGCGACCTTGAGAAGGGTTCCGTCTGCATCTCCCGCCGTGATAAGGCCAGCAACGACAAGAGTTTCATCTCTGAGGATGAGTTCGTGGCCGGTGCTGTTGAGCTGCTCGAGGATGTTCAGAACAGCCTGTTGCAGCGCCAGCTTGACTTCCGTGACAGTCACATTCGCCCCTGCGATAGCCTCGAGGACCTCAAGGCTAACTTCAGCGCCGGTACCGATGCTGACTGGTTGCTCTGCCCCTGGGACGGTTCCCCCGAGGAGGAAGAGGAGCTCGGCAAGAGCCTGCGAATCTCCATCCGCTGTATCCCCCACGGCGAAATGGGTTCCGGCCCCGAGGCTCCCTGTATTCTTACCGGGCGTCCCACCACGCGTCGCGTGCTCTGGGCTCGCAGCTATTAATTCCTTTTATTTTAGCGGGGAGAGGCTTAGTGGCTTCGCCCCGTTTTTTATTCAAGTAAGGGTAGCTCAACAGACTTCGGTATCTTCGACTGTTGCTGAGATGGTTTGGGCTCCATTTGTGACATTCAGTCGCGTGCCGGGGGCAGTGTGAGCCGTATTCACATAAGCCAAAGCGTAGCTATGACCACCGGCTGCTGCCTGAGTGGCGCTGGTGATATTGCCGACAACATGCCCTTCGTTGTTCCGAATTTCGCTGCCGGGTTCGAATATCATACCCGGCGAGGTGCTACGCAGCGATATCATTCGATGAGTTGGTGCTGAGGCATTGCGGACGGCATCTGCTCCTCTGTATTCTTTGCTTTCTGCGCAGAGGTGTTGAAGAGAACCGGCGGCCGGCGTGAGATTCCCGATGTCGTTTTCCATATCAGCTCGTGCATTGCGTATGCGTAGGTATTCGCCGGTGATTTGTCCGCAGGGTACAGCTCCGGCTGCCATAAGCTGTTCAAACCATGTAATGCCTGCAGAAGAAGGGCATATCAACTCCATGCTATCGGAGGACAGTAATCCGGCGCGCAGTAGCATACAGTGCTGATTGCCCCTGCGGAACGTGCGGAACTCGCCCGGTGACGGAATGGTGATTTCGTGCCAGGTGGCCGCTATCACTCTTTTGCTGTCAGGACCTGTAAGAGCAAGTATGCAGAGTGAATCAGTCTCGTTCAGTATGTTTACTGTGGTATGCTCAACTTGACGGCTGATATTGTCAAAATCAGCATCTGCCAGTGATGCTGAGCCTATGAGGAAGAAACGTTCATTGTTTTCGCGCAGCAGGGTCATGCGGTCGAGAATCACTCCATCTTGCCGCAGCATGAGCGTTTGCTGAATCTGCCCATCCAGGCAATCAGCGACGCTGTTGCTCAGGTGCGCATCGAGCCAATCGAGAGCATTTTTGCCCACTAAGCGGAACTTCCCCAGGTGCGAAATATCAAACAATCCGCAGGCTGCGCGTGCTGCGAGATGTTCATGAATCAAATCTGTATATTGCCGGGGCATATACCAACCGGCCGTCTGAGTCATGTCGGCGCCGAGTCGTTGGTGCAGGGAGTGAAGTGGCGATTTTTTCATACGCCGCTATTGTGCATTGTTATACGCTCCCGAGCAAGAAGTTAGGCAAAACTGTTTAATCTTTTGCTGATTTCGGGTCGATAGCATCACGCAGGCCATCACCCAGGAAATTGAGTGCCAACAGGGTCAGACAGAAGAACGCGGCAGGGAATATCAGCAGTTCCGGGGTTACTTCCATACGGTCGGCGCCTTCCTTAATGAGTGTACCCCATGAGGAATTCGGCGCCTTCACCCCCAACCCGATAAAGGAAAGCGTAGACTCTGTGAGCATAATGCCCGGAACGGCCAGTGTGGTGTATACGACAACGGTTCCCAGAAGGTTGGGGGCAATATGGCGGAAGAGAATGTTCAGGTGCCCCAATCCGAGCGATTGAGCAGCCATGATATACTCCTGCGATTTAATTTCGAGCGTCTGAGTGCGAACAATTCGCGCCAGTGTAAGCCAGCCGAGGGCGCCGATGGCTATGAAGAGTGGTACCAACCCCAGTATGGGAGCCACTGCCTCTCGTCGCCACCCTGTCAGCTCCACGATAGTCGCCGTAAGCTGGCGACTGGGTTCTTCGATACTGAGAGAGAATACAATAACGAGAACAATGAACGGGAGCGCAAACAGAACATCAACCGTACGCATCATCAGGGCATCCGTCCGCCCACCGACATAGCCGGAAATCAGGCCGTATACCAAACCGATAATGAGCGCCACCACCGTAGCAACCAAACCTACCAGCAGGGAAATACGACCACCATAGAGCACACGTGCCAGCAAATCACGCCCCAGTTGGTCTGTGCCGAAGGGGTGTTCCCAACAGCATGGGCCTGCGATGTTATTTAAGTCCGTGGTATTGGGATTGGCAATGCAGGGGAACAGGGGCAGCACAAAACAGGCCAACACCATGAGGATGAGGAAACTCAGCGAGGCCATGGCTGCTCGGTTGCGGGAAAGTCGCAACCATGCGTCCTTCCACAGAGAATTACCTTGCGTGTATGATTTCGTAGCCATCTTCATTAAGCCGCACCTTGTGTGCGCAGTCGGGGGTTCAAAGCTACCAGTACAAGGTCAACCGTCAGATTGGCGGTCACGATCAGAACGCCGTAGCAGAGTACGAGCCCCTGAATAAGGAAGTAGTCGCGGTCTGTTGTCGCATTCACAAAGTGCAGACCCATACCCGGTACCTGGAAACAGGTTTCTACCACAAAGGAGCCGGTGATAAGCGCGGCAAACGCCGGGCCGAGATACGACACGGCCGGCAGCAGTCCACTGCGCAGTGCGTGCACAAACAGCATGCGAACCGGTCCGGCGCCCTTAGCTCGAGCTGTGCGCATGAAATCCTGCGACAGCACTTCGAGCATGCCACCACGAGTAAGGCGTGCCAGATAAGCCGCATTGATGAGCCCCAGCGTAAGAGCAGGCAGGACGGCACAGAGCGGGTCGTCCCACCCGGCAACACTCAGTCCGGGTACGTGCATGCCGAGAGTCTTACCGAAAATCGGGGCAATCACAAAGGCCGGCATACAAATGCCGAGCATGGCGGCAAACATCAGCGCAGCATCGGGCCATCGGTTTTTCCACCAGGCTGCCAGCATGCCCGCAGGAATCCCCACAACGATGGCAATAGTCATACCGAGTATGCCGAGCCAGAGGGAAACGGGAAAGGCCTCTGCAATAATATCGCTTACCTGCAGGCCTTCGCGTACCAGCGATGGTCCAAAGTCGCCGGCGGTGAGGATATTTTTCCAATAGTTAAAATACTGCACGAGGGCACTTTGGTCGAGGCCGTAGAGGGAATTGAGCTGTTCCATGACATGCTGTGGCAGCTTACGTTCCCCCAGAAATGGATTGCCCGGTAGCATGCGCACCAGAAAAAAGGTAATCGTTTCGAGCACGAAAACCACGAGTGCGCCCTGCGCAATACGCTTGAACAGTAACTTTATCATGGCTTAACTTCAACGGCATCGAGGGGGAAATTATCGAGCAAGCGGGGTTGCCAGCCTCGGATATGACGGGAGGAGCGCAGGTAGGTGCGTTCACTGTGGTAGAGAGGGAGAACGGGCAAATCCCTCAGCATTGCTTCTTCGGCTCGTTGCAACTGGGCGCGGCGTTCTTCCGCATTGCCGGTGGAACGAGCTGCTGCAAGGGCTGCATCGCATTCCTCTGAGCCCCAGCCGGTGCAGTTATTGCCGCCTCCGGAGCGCCACAGTTCTACGAAGGTTGCCGGGTCGAGATAGTCACCACTCCAGGAGGACGAGGAGATATCGTACTCCATGTTTTGCTGGGCTGCTTTGTAAGCTGTCCATTCGCAGGAGCGAATGTCTACGTGTATGCCCAGCACCTCTTCCCACATGGCTTGAATGGTTTCAGCCATGACTCGCTGAACATCTCGTGAAGTAGTCATGAGTTCAAGCACTGGGAATCCTTTACCGCCTGCATATCCTGCCTCTGCCAGCAATTGGCGCGCAAGAGCCTCACGTTCCGCCTGCGTAGCAGGTTCGGATGGTGCTGTTACCTCATATCCGGCCCCGGGTGGGGTGAAAGTGTTTGTTGGCTTGCCGGCTCCACGCACAACCTTACCCACCAGGGCTTGTCGATTGATTGCCAGGTGCAGTGCACGGCGCACGCGTAGGTCATTGAGCGGAGCCCGTGTGGTATTCAATCGGTAAAAAATGGTGCAATAATAGGGGTCTTGACAGTAATCTGCCGCGCATTCCGTACGAGCGTGCGCCAACATCTCCGGGGGAACGTTATTGGTGATGTGCAGTTTGCCGCCCCGGTACATGCGGGTCTCGGTATAACCGTTGACGATGGGAAGGAAGCGTACTCCCTTATTTCTGACTTCGGCTGCACGCAGATAGCGAGGGTTCGGTTTGACGCTCAGGTAATCATTAAATCGATGAGTGTCCAACACATAAGCGCCGTTGCCGACCCAGTATTCGGGGCGTGTCCACAGGCTACGTCGGTCCAGCATGCCCCCCAATTCCTCAACCTTGTGTGCCGGCACAGGAAACCAAGTGAAGTGCAACATCAATCGGGGTAAATGAGGGGTCGGGCCGATGAGGGTCAGCTGCAAGGTGTGCTTGTCGAGCGCTTTAACTCCCACATCATCCCATTCGCATTGTCCTTTGTTGAACTCCTCGGCATGGTGCAGGGGGTAGAGCATTTCTGCATACCGACCGGCAAATTGTGGGTGCAGCAGGCGCTTGTAGGCGTAAACAAAATCCTGTGCTGTCAACGGAGTGCCGTCACTCCATTTGGCCGCCGGGTTCAGGTGGAAGGTCCATACATCGGCAGTCTCGTTGTGTTCCCAGCTTTGGGCTGTTCCCGGTAGCACCTCTCCATCTTTCTGCGCAGACGGGCGCACAAGACCTTCGAGCAATGCCGCTATGATTTTACCGTCGGCAACTGAGGTCGCCTTGTGCGGATCCTGACTCTGCGGTTCGGAATTATTGCCTATCAGAAGAATGCCATCCTCGGCAAAGCGCTGCGCTGAGCTTTTACGCTCACCGCAACATGTCAGCAGGCTGCTCAGGACAACCGCTAAGATGGCCAGTCTTACTTTCACGGCGGCGAGTCTAGCATATTTCGTTCTTATCTGCAACTCTGCTGTTGTTGCATGACTTGAAAAGAAGTTATACCGGAGCTTTGAAAAATGCGGACGCAATTAGATGATTTTTGGTATGGACAATAGGGGATTGAGCGCTTATAATACGCCCGGTTATGCTGAGTCGTAGTTTCAGAACAGAAGAAAGCCGAGCGCGTTACTGGGCGCAACAGGCGGTGGAACTATGCTCGGATATTGAGGATGAATCTCTTAACGAGCAAGTGGAGGCAATCATGACTGCGGACCGTGCCTTGGATAGGGATCGTCGCATAATGGTGATTGGTGGTGATAAGTGTGGCAAGTCTACTCTGCTGGCTGCTATTGCGGAGTACCCGCTCATTGCCAAGGTCCCGCTGACAGAGGATTATGTATGTTGGCGCTACCGCTGCAAGGACGGTGACGCTACCTGTTCTCGTTTTATTCCGCTTGAGAATCTCAGCGGTCTTGAACTGGTTGATACGAAATCCTGTGCAGATGAAGCTGTGGCTTCAACCGTGGGGCGACTGGCGAAAGGTGCAGACGTGGTCATTGCTGTTGTGGATGGCCGCAGTTACGAAGCCTCACCAGTGTGGGCTCAGATGGCAGCACTTAAAGATACCCAGCGAGCTTCCAGTCTGATTGCTGTTACTCATACGGAATCCTTGGGAGCAGAGGCTGCACTTAAACTGAAGGATACGCTCCGCGAGTTCTGTCGTGAGCAGGTAGGGGGGCCTCTTCCTATTTGCTTTGTCAATCCCAACAGTAGCCGTGAAAACATGGAGTCGTTCCTGACGTTGGTTACGGATGCTCTTGCTCAACCCGGTGGCGTACGCTCTGCTATTCGTCATCTGTTGGAGTGCGCGAAGGAATTGACTCGTAAACAGGGTTCCATTCTTGTGGCTCGTGAACGTGTGGCTCGTACAGACAGTGGATTCCTGGCCGGGATCGAGCAGGAAATTGACTACTTCCTGGATCGCCAGCGTGACAGTCTGGAGAGTTGCACAGAATCCTATGCCGAGGCTGCCATGAGGGCTCTGCCATCCACCATCAATAAGCTTCAGAAAACGCTTGGCTGGTTTCTGTCGCCTGTTACTTTGCTGCGACTTGAGCTTATGGGAGCCGGTACAGAGCGCTTCTATTACAGGGCTTTGCGTAGTGAGGTGCTTTTTCAACAGGAAACCAGCGACGGCAATTTTGTGTTGTCATGCATGAGCCATTGGCGAAGTGTGCGGCCGCGTATGAAGAAAACCCTGGAGTGTGAAATCGGGGAGTTCCCGGACGAAGTCCTCAGGGCTGATTTGGAAGAGCTTCGTGTTCGAATGGGGCGCGAACTCTATAAGCCCTTCGCTGATATCAAGCTTCGCAACAGTTTCAACAAAACATTCAATGCCCATGTGGGGTGGATGAGTGCCTGTTGTATTTTTATTTGCCTGTTCTTTATTTTGGCCGGCATACTCGGTATCTTTGGGCTACAATTCTTTGCTATTCTTTCTGTCGCTCTTGCCGGTTTGGTATGGGTGTTGGGTTCTGTTATTCATTACGTTGTGGCACGTCGCCTGTGTAGTGAGATTGTGCAGTATTCCCTTGAGCTTCAGGATAAAATTAAGAGTAGCATAGGCAATGCCGTGGAGCGTTTGCTTGTTTCTCGAGTGGCCGCATACCGTCGTCTTTATACTGAGCCACGTGAAAAAGTTGCCAGACATGAGGCCAGTCTCGGACCGCTTCAGCACAAGCATAAGGACATCAATATGCAGCTGAATGCTGCAGCTCCGCGAATGTAATAAAGCGGATTCCGCTTGCATGTGGCCTGTGATTGTGGTATAAGTGAGTGGTAATGAATAATGTCGGAACAGGCTCATCTGGATTATCTTCCTTGCGGGTGATGCTGTGTGTGACCTCCTACGCCATGATGAGCATGTACGTTATGCTCTTTATAATAACGGGCGTGGGCGGGCTTATCAAGTTGCACGAGCGCTATGGATGGTTGCTCAACGATGCGGTTACTTATAGTGCAGCATGGACGCCGGAGCAACAAAAAGCAATTGAAGAGTTTAGAAAAAATCTGCCTCAGGAAGCAAAATTAATCTATGTTGCTTTCCTAAATGCGGAACAGTTGCCGGATGATGCATCTCTACTCGATGATGTACACAGCATGAAGTTTGCTGAAGCAATTGATAGGCGTATAAGGACGATTGTTTCGGGTTCATCAGAATCCTCTGAATTACCCTCTTCTGTATATGGCAGTCCGGCCCATGTCGCGGCATATATGGGGCATCTCGAAGCGGTTAAGGCTCTGGTTGAGCATGATGCCACGATGATTCAGATGAAAGATGCTCAGGGAAATACCCTGCTGGCTCGGGTATTGACTGCTTTGGACAGACATGAATCGGCTCGGGTGTTTGAGTTGGCCGAGTGGTTACTTTCCAAAGGTGCCACACTGGACCATGCTCTTACCTATGACTCCATGTTAAAGATGGCTTGGTCTGAAGAAGATACCGCCATTCTGGAGTGGTTGTTAGCTCATGACGTTTCTCCGGAACCGTGGAAATGCGGTGTGCTACGCGGTTTGCCATTTGACATGTTTATTCAGCAAGGTCGTGGGCTCACTGTTATCGAACGCCTGATTAAAGAGGGAAAAATAGATGTAAATGACCGTCGTGCCAACTGGACCTATCTCCAGCTGCTTCAAACAGGTACTCCGAGGGCGGACGTCACCGAGTGGTTGCTGAAAATGGGAGCGAAGCCTGATTTGCTGCCCGAAGAGTATAGTGAAACTGCAGCTGATGGCGAGGAGTATGGTTCCGTTGAACAAACGCCGCTTGCGTTGGCTCTGGAGTCTTTCTCTGAGCTGGAGGCGTCTGATTCAGAAGTTGCCGTATCAGCTTTATCGACAATTCGCATTCTGTTGCAATACGGAGCAACACCTCAGTCTTTTCCTGCCGAATGGGAGAATGAGGGTAATCGACTGTCTGCAGAAAAGGTATATCAAGAATTCGGCCACTCAATTAATTATCTAACCGAAGAATAGGGAATATGAAGAACGCTATTGCTCTCTCTGCCTTGCTTATATCAGCAACTCCGCTCCCGGCTCAATCTCAGGAGCAGGTATCACTTTCGCCCATTCTCATGTATGTGGCTGATCGCAACAGTGCAGATGCCGCTGCACCTCGTATTGCAGCTCTGGTTCAACAGAAGGGCGTTGCCGGCATCTCTGTTGAGGCCTCTGACCTCATGTTGCTGAAGGGGACGTCCTGTTTCGGTTCTCCTGAATTGCAGCGGGTCATGGAACCCTTTATCCCCCAACCTTCTCCGGATATTCAGATTGAATTGACGCCTCACTTGGGCATACTCAGAGATATGTGTCAGGCGTTGGATGATTTATCGACGACTTTGGAAGGCGTGACGGATAAGGAAACGGCGGATACAGCCGCGGAGATGATGGAATCCTTTGTAGGCTATATAACATCATGTTCTGATAAGATTTCTGAAATGACGCCACCCTCTAACGAGACGGCGCGTATGGAGCTTCGAATGCGCTATCTGGTTAATATTCGTCGCAGTACGTCACGCTTTTTGCAGGTGTGGGCTGCACTTGAAAGCAGAAACTCTGAGTATTATCAATCCGAGCGTTTAGTGGAATCTCTGCTGAGTGTTCGGGATGTTCTGGAAAACATGGATATGCGTGTTGACCCGGAGGCGATAGGGAAGGTCATGGCCGCCGCGGATAAGTTTAAACCGCTTATGCGCCAATGGATTGCCATCATCTCTCTGGTGCATGACCGAGACAGCGCATCAGCTGCGGCTATTCAGCTGGCTCGGTTGCAGGAGCAGTTGCGCAACAAGGCTGCAGAAAACGGGTTGAGCCGCAGTTTCGAGGAGGATTTGTTCCTGCTTTCGCCTGAACTCGAGGTTTTGGTTCATGTTATGGACCGCATATCCCACTATCTGCAGGAGGAGGTACAACCTCCCTGTTATGGTTCAGAGCGCTTGCAGCAGGTTCTGGAGCACGAGGATTGAGATGATTAAGCTTGCTATAGAGCAGGAAAAAGGGTAATATCTGCGCCATGGATGTTCTCTTCATACTGAGAGCCGTTTTTGAGATTATGGTGCTCTGGCTGGTTTTCTACCAGCTCTACAGAGCATTCAAGGATTCTCGTGCCGCTGCCATTATGGCAGGTTTGGTGCTGATTATCGGCCTGGCAACTGTGCTGTTGGAGTTGACTCATGCAGCTGTGCTGCAGCAGATAGCCGGCTCGTTTGTGGGGCCGGGTACACTGCTTGTTATCCTATTCATTCTTTTCCACCCGGAACTGCGCACTGCGCTTGCTAAACTTGGGGCGCACCGCGTGTTGGGTAGTCTCTGGTCGCGTGAACGAAATGAAGATTTCGTTTCTTGTATCTGTGAATCAGTATCGTTCCTGGTCAGCAAGCGATATGGTGCACTCATTGCTATCTGTCGTAACAATAAGCTGTCGGAATATGCAAAGACCGGTACAGAGCTGGATTCCATCTGCAGCCGTGAGCTTATTGGTACCATTTTCATGCCCAAAACCATGCTGCATGATGGTGCGGTTATTATCAATAATGAGCGAATTGTAGCAGCCGCCTGTATTTTGCCGGTGTCCAATCGTGAATTGAAAGATCGCTCACTGGGGCTGCGCCACCGTGCCGGTATCGGTCTTGCCGAGGCATCTGACGCGGTGGTTATTATCGTTTCCGAGGAGACCGGGTCGGTCTCGCTTGTTGTCGGCAATGTAGTTCAGCGAGACCTCTCGGTTCAGATGCTTGAAACAAGATTAACAGAACTTATTTACAGCCATGACTCTACTGAAAAAGCTCCAACGTCTGTTAAATCCTGAGCAGCGGACCATACGCTCACGTATTACCAATAACTGGAAGGCTAAGCTAATTTGCCTGTTGATAGCCATATTGGTGTGGTTTTGGGTTCAGACCTATTATGTGAGCGGTAGTGATGAATGGAGCTTGGATGAAATTCGTCTCTCTATACCTGAATAATAGTTATGATTCAGAATTACTTTATTGCCGGTACCGATTGTGGTGTGGGGAAGACTTACGTGACCTGTGCACTGCTTCGTAGCCTGTGTGAGCAGGGGATTAATGCAATGGGATTCAAACCCGTGGCATGTGGAGATAGAACCGAAGCTCGCGATATTCGCAATGCCGTAGGTCAGCCTACATATAAGCTGGAGTCGATTAACCCGGTTTATCTGCGTACACTGGCGGAGCCAATCATGGCTGCGGAGATGGAGCGTAAGCCTATTGAGCTGAAATCTCTTGTGCAATCATATGAGCAGCTGGCTTCTGCTCACAGTACTGTGCTGGTTGATGGGTGCGGCCCATGGGAAACTCCACTTACTTCAGGTGTGAGTATGGCGGATTTTGCTGAGGTAATCGGCCTGCCCGTGATTCTTGTGGTAAACAATCGCCCGGGGGCAGCCGGTCTGAGTAAGCTGACTATCGATTCCATTCAGAAACGTGGACTTGTTTGCAAGGGGATTATTCTCAATCATATTGGAGAAGAATGGAGCACGGCCTCCGTCACAAACTCCCGCGTAATTTCTGAGTTAACCGGCGTTCCTGTGCTTGCTGAGCTGATTCACGGGCAGGATTATATTGATGCTATCGAGATTCTGAATTAAACAATAAGCCCGGGTGCTCACATGCCCCGGGCTTGTCTATTCAAGTGTTGGTTGGTACTTATCTGGCACCCGCCTGTTGCAGGATTTCAACCACACGACGGTGGCGCTCCTGACGTGCCTTCTGAAGAGCTGTCTCGCCCTCGTTATTTCGCAGATTGACGTTTGCTCCTGCGTTAATGAGTTGCTGCACAATGTCGGCATGCCCCTCATCTGCGGCCTTCATGAGGGCTGTTTCTCCGTCTTCGTCCTGCAGGTTGACGTCAGCACCGGCTGCAATCAGGTTTCTTACCGCTGTTTTGCGACCGTCATCAGCCGCTTTCATCAGCGCTGTTTCGTAATCGTCATCTGTTGCATTAATATTCAGCCCACTAGCCAACGCTTTCTGTAAAGCTTCGGCATTATCGTTTGCTGCTCTCAGAATAACGCGCAGAGGTGCGTTGTAGGGAGTATCTGCCACAACCTGCGGTGACAGTATGCCGGCAACAAGCAGCACTACAGCTGCAATATGTGATGACTTAATGTTCATGTCGGTGGTTTCCTTTCTTTTGCACACCGAATTTAGCTGATTGTTGATTACTTGTCAAGTAATATATAGCAAAAAGGTAGGAATAATAAGCATAACACGATTTTATATTGCAAAAAGGGCTGCGATGTACTATTCTTGGCGAGCAATGAGCGACGGCGTTCGAATAAGGAAAGTGATGGTAGTAGTGCTTGTGGCACTGTTTTTGGCGCAATTGGGTGGTGGTCTGTATGATGTGCTGTTCAGCAATTACCTGAGCGATGTGCTGCACTTGGATGCTGAGCAGCGAGGGTTCATGGAGTTACCGCGTGAGTTGCCGGGCGTGTTGAGCCTTTTTGTCATGGGTGCACTGTTCTTCCTGAATGAGGTGCGATTGGCTGCGGTGTCTGTTTTGTTGGCAGCTCTTGGTACGTATTTCATGATGCAATTAGGGGAGGGGAGTGGCATGTGGGAGCTGAGTCTGTGTGTCACAACGGCAAGCTTGGGCTTGCACATACTTATGGGAACCGTGGATTCCATTGTTATGCACACTGCCAGACCCGAAAACCGCAGCCTGCGATTGGGGCAGATGCGTGCGCTGGGGACGGCGGCATCTCTGATAGGTGCGTTGTTTATCTGGATTAAGTGGAAGTTCAACAATGATTTCGACTGGGATTACGCCTTGGTGATTGGTGTGTTTATTATTTCAGCGCTGTTATTATTCTTCATGAAATCGCCGGAGTTCCCGCGTCGGAAGAGCGTGCGCGAGAACTTTATCCTGCGTCGAGAATATGCCGTGTATTATGGGATTGAGACCCTTCACGGTATCCGCAAACAGCTTTATATGACATTCGGCTTCTGGCTGTTGGTGAATACCCTTCAGCAGCCGCCGAGCCGTATCGGCATGATTGTTCTTTGTTCGGGTGTTATCGGTTTGTTTGTGCAACCGCTGATTGGCTGGTGTATCAAACGCTATGGAGAAAAGAAGATTACGATGTTTGACAGCACCGCTCTGTCCGTACTCTGCTTGGTATATGCATTTGCTCCTGATATTTTGCCCCCGCAGTGGACTGTGATAGCGGTTGCCGGCTGTTTTGTGCTCGATAAAGTACTATTTGCCATGGGAATGGCTCGTACAACCTACATCGCCCGTATCTGCGGTGAGCGTCGCAGTGATATTACCCCCTGCATCTATACCGGTATTGCCATCAATCACGTTGCTTCTATCACTTATGGTGTTGTGGGCGGACTTATTTGGGCACACACCGGTGGTCCTCAGCTGGTTTTCCTTACCGGCGGTTTGGCTGTAGTTGGCGCCGGGTTGCTGGCTCGAAAGATGAAATAAGAGGCTTATTTCCTCACATCGCCGATGCGAATGACGGGTAGGGGGGCGGGCGCGTCCCCCAACCAGTCGAGATGTGTGGTGGTAATAAACACTTGTGAGTCTGAGGGCAGCAGTGCGAGTAAGGCTTTGCGCCGGCGAGGATCCAGTTCGCCGAAGATGTCGTCTATCAGCAGAATAGGTGCGTGTCCTGTCTCCACCAGCAGCAGTCCTGCCTGAGCAAGAACAAGCGATGTTGCAAGGGTGCGCTGTTGCCCTTCCGAGGCAAAATCAGCCGCAGCTGCTCCGCCAATCAGCAGTCGAAAGTCATCTCGATGCGGTCCCACGGTTGTGAATCCTGCTCGCTCATCGGCAGGCAGAGCCTGTTCCAGAGCCTCGGCCAGAGGTTGTTCAGTCGATGGCGTATATGTTAAAGTGACATTTTCTCTGCCATCAGAAATGCGTGCGTGGTAGTCACAAATGTGAGGTTGCAAGAGGTTGAGTAACTGACGCCGTAACTGAACAAGTATTTCTCCGTATCGGCTCAGTATTGCAGCATAGCTGCGTAGGGTCGCTGCATTATGCCTTGGGTTTCGCAGCAGAAGGTTACGACTTTTGAGCGCTTTCCTATATTCTCTCAGAGCGCCTCTGTAGGCCGGGTGCCATTGGGCACCCAGAAAATCCAGATAACTGCGGCGCTCTTCCGCTCCGCCTGTCACCAGAGCTATATCTCCGTTTCCGAGCCAGACTACAGGTGGAGCATCGGCCAGATAATCACCGTAATCTTTTCGCGCAGCACCGTTGACTTGCATGCTGAGCTTGCGGTCCTGCCAGGTGATACGCCGTGTACCTTCTTCCGAAGTGAGCGAGAGACCGAAATCGCTCTGCCCATGCATGGCGAGCTTATCGAGTTTGTGTGCGCGTGGCGTGTGGAGGGTCAGGGCAAAACATATCGCCTCCAGCAGGCTGGTTTTTCCCTCGGCATTAGCACCAAGTAGCAAAGCGCCCTCAGCCGGTATTTCCCAGTTGAGGGCCTGATAGCATCGAAAATGCCTGAGACGCAGCGTGCGCAGCATGTGAGCTTAAAAATCGTCAGGGCTGCAGGGGCAGAGCCTTAATGGCATCCATAATCTTGCGGCCAATGGCAAGCTGAGCCTCACGGCCTTTAGCTTTGAGTTCGGCGTCTGTGAAGGAAATGGGGTCGCCGATGCTCAGAGTGATGGGGTGAAGCTCCAGTTTGCTGCGGTGCGGAGGCAGGCAGTCATAGGCGCCTTCTATGCGAATAGGCTGTACCGGCACACCGGCAAGGCGGCCGAGAATGAGACCGATACCCGGCATAGCATCGTGAATCTGACCGTCTTCACAACGAGAACCCTCAGGGAAAATGACGATACTCTCACCCTTACGAACCAGACGCAGTACTTTCAGAATGCTACCGGGGTCAGGTCGCTCCTGGTCAATCGGAACAACGTTGCAGTAGGGAAGCGCAAACTCCATGACCGGGTGGTTCAGAAGTGTTTTTCGAGCCAAAAAGTACACTTCACGCTCAAAGAGCTGACCAATCATGGGAGGATCCAGGAAACTCTGGTGATTAGCCACATAAATGCAGGGACCGTGCTCAATGAGTTTTTCACGATTAATTACCTTTATGTCAAAGAGGGCTTTGGCTATAGCCTTAGCCACAGTAATGACAATGAGGTAGATAGGATTCATTTTAATTTCCATAGCTCAAATATCGTTTTAAATTCTGCTCTTGATATCAGCCACAATCTTCTGCACCACCTGTTCAATAGTCAACTCCGAGGTGTCCACCAGAGTGGCGTCAGCAGCCATGGTAAGGGGAGCGCAGGCTCGAGCCGAGTCCTTGCGGTCACGCTCTGCGATAGAATCAGTAAGCCCCTGGGCAGCGCGACGAGCGGCTCGAACCTCCTCGGATGCTGTTACAAAATATTTGAAGGGAGTGTTCGGGAATACAACAGTGCCGATATCGCGACCCTCCATCACGACTGGTTCGGTGGTGTTGTATTCACGCTGCTTATCAACGAGAAGAGCTCTTACTTCCGGAATAGCAGCTACGGCTGAAACATTGTCGTTCACTTCAGTCAGTGTAAGCTCCTCGCCAAGCACCCGTCCTTCACACATGACCGTGGAGGCTGCGCCATCCTTACCGAAAGATAGAGGAATACCGGCAAGCAAAGCTTTCACCGCTTCTGTATCAGTGGGTGTTACCCCTTGCTGCAGTGCGTACCAAGTCACGGCACGGTACATAGCACCTGTATTGATGAAGGTGTAGCCCAACTCCCGGGCAATAAGTTTTGCTACTGTGGATTTGCCGGAAGCTGCCGGGCCGTCTATTGCAATGGCGGGAGGATTCATACAGCGGTATTATAACAGCTGAATGAATCGATGTCCAGCTAATTCTACCGTATTTTCGGCTTATCGGCCAATGGTTGCTCTGAACTTAAGAGGCACCTCAATTTTGTCGCATTGTTTGTAGGTGCGCAGACAGAACTTCAGAGTATTGTATTTGCCTGTCAGGATATAGAGCGCGTTGGCTTTTCCATTGTCTGAGTGGATATAACCGTCAATGATTTCAGTTGGTAGCTGCTCATCTTTTTCGTTTCTGATGGTTATATCTGCAATATCTGACGTATTGTCGTATTCAATATGAAGTACTGTATTGTCAGGGTCTTGCGCGCCTGACTCGGTCGGCGTAATATGGAATGTGAGATTGCCGGAAGTGAGTGTAATCTTTTCAGTCGGATTGAAGTTCACCGGGTCGTGGGCTATGAGTTCTCCGCTGACCGGAATATCCAGCACAGTATCGACGCGCAGCTCACCACCCTGGGGCCTCATATTGAAATAGTAAACAGCTATCACACAGTTACTGTCAGAGTCGTAACAGAGTTCCCACTCACGGAAGTACCCCTCGAGTTTTCGGCCGGAGCCGTCAGTGGCGGTCAGGGGCCTTTGCGGCTGTGCAGCATCGTTGCGTGTGCGGATAACATGGCCGGGGGCAGGGGTGAGGTGTACTCGTACTGTACAGAGTATGGCGTCGATATCCTCATCGGGAAAGAAGCACTCAATACTTTGGGGGGAGGCCTTGACTGTGTGCTCGTTTGCTTGCGCTGAACTAAGAAGAATGCCACAGGCTGCTAAACTCATCAAAATGTGCTTCATAAACTGAACTTACTTTGACTTAACCTCGCCCAGAGAGACGTTGAGAGAGAAGTTTACTTTTTCCCGACGAGGTTTTTTGACCGTAACAACGCGGAGGTGTTCTGTCGGATTGGCATCCCAAAGTTCAATCTCGTATGTTGATTTCCCTGTCTGATTAAGTTCAACCGGCTGGGAATACACTTCATTACTCATCCCCCTCCACACACGCTCCACTCGGCGAATCGTGATTTCCTTCGGACTTATCAGTTCAAGCACGGCACGGCGAATTTTGGTTCCTTCGCGGTTATGGGATGCATTGTTAGCCGGAGCCGGTATCAGACGTATGTTTTCGTCTTTCCCTATATTGAGCTCAGATTTTTCTATCAGGCTAACAGCCTTTATAGGGTGAGCTGTGCGGGACTGAGCAACGGTCACCAGAAGGTCTCCCTGAATCTCGATTCTGCTGCCGGTAGGTCGCTGAGAAATGGAAAATGTGGTATAGGCTCGATTGTTATCGCGGATTTCAACACTGCGTCTATCTGCTATGCGTGTTGTGCCGGTAGCGTCTTTCACGCGAATAATGCCGGTCAGGCTGGCACTTTCACACATGAACGTTCCGCCGGGAGGAATAAGCTCCAAGGTGCAGATGAGCCCGGGTGCTATTGAATTGTCGTGAGTTTTATACTCGGTACGGCAACTGCGTAACTGCACAGTCACACCATCCTGCGCGGCTTGTAGTAGTCCCGCGCAGCACAGTAAAAAGGTGGTAAGTGCAGATTTTAGCATGTTATATGGTTGTCTTTGAGGTTGATATAACATAATTTGTCCGCTATTGCAAGTTAAAAGCAGCTTCCGGCAAGGATTCCTCGGCTATTTTACCCATATTTACCTTGCCATGAGCGATAAAGTATAGCATAATGTCGGCATGAGGCAGGGTAAAGATTTGACAGGCGAACTTTTGAAATCAGTTTCGCGCTCTTTTTATCTCACCATATACTGGTTGCCGGCTGAGATGCGTGCAGGTGTGGCTTTGGGCTACATGCTGGCACGTGCCACAGATAGCGTAGCCGATACGTCAGGGGCGTCACCCAATGTCCGTGAGTCTGTATTACAAGCTATGGGGCGTGCCGTTGCCGGTACCGCGAGTGAAGAGGAGTTGCGTGAGCTTCTCTCGCACCTTGCGGGGGATATGGCGGAGGCTCAGACTTCCCCGTCTGAGCGCACGCTGTTAAAGCAATTTGGTGACTGTCTTGCTGCTTTAACATCATTCCCACCGGAACAACAGACTTGTATTCGCAAGGTCCTTGCCACTATCGTTGAAGGACAGCTTTGGGATATTACGTATTTTCAGAATCAGCCGTCAGTGCAATCAGATGCTGACACTGAGCTATACACGTATAGAGTAGCAGGGTGTGTTGGCGAGTTCTGGACTGAACTGGGTTATGCTGCCATGGGTAGGCGATTCTGTGAACCTCAGCAGCAAGAGCTCATGACGCAGGCCGGTATTCGTTATGGCCGGGGATTGCAGCTCATCAATATTCTGAGGGATTGCGAGGAGGATTTGCAGCGTGGGCGTTCCTATCTTTGCTCTGAGTCTACGAAGTGGCTTAACCGGGCAGACTACTACATGAACGATGGTATTGATTACTGTCGTCGGCTGAAGGGATTCAGACTGCGTTTTGCCAGTATGCTCCCCGCCCTCATTGGCAAGAAAACAATAGCCTTGCTCCGTGGAGCAAGGCCGGAAAATGGGAAGGTGAAAATCCCCCGCAGGTCTGTTTATGCCTGTATGCTGAAAGCTGTGTGGCTCAGCCTTGCTGGGCGAGCTTCTTAAGCTTTTTAGCCAGAGTGATTTTGGCTGCAGAAGATACGCGGTCTGTGAACAGGAATCCGTTGAGGTGGTCACACTCGTGCTGCAGACAGCGAGCCAGTAGGCCACCACAGTCAATCTCGAGCACCGAACCATCAAGCTGGGGCAGGGTGGCTTTCACAAACTCGGGGCGGGATACATTGGCGCGGATGTTGTGTACGCTCAGGCACCCTTCAGTAAAGAGGTACTCTTTGCCGTAGGGTTCTATAACAGGATTGATGAAGACGAGAGGCATGATGTCACGGATGGGGCGCAGCTCACCGTTGATTGTAGCCATTTCCGGCTCGGTGCCTTCTTCCTCATCTTCAGGGATATCGATTACAATCAGTCGCAGATTTTCACCAACCTGAGGGGCTGCCAGGCCAATTCCGTTGGCGGCATACATGGTTTCAATCATGTTGGAGGCCAGAGCCTTAATGGCATCATCGACGTGTTCGACCGGCGCGCTGACTGCGCGCAGTACAGGGTTGCCGTATTTTGTAATGGAAAGCAGCATGGTGTGACAAAAATTCTACGTGTGCGTTATTCTGCCCATTTGAACGATGTAAGTCAAGTCATTTTCGGCATGCAGTCACATTAAACAAGGTGAAATAGTTGACCTTTGTGCTGCGAAGTGCTAACATGACGCAGCGAACATGGAGGAAATACAAGAACAGCTGATTCACCGCATGAGCGATGTGCTGGCCAGTCAGGTGGCTGCCGGTGAGGTGGTGGAGCGACCTGCGTCTGTCGTCAAGGAGCTGATAGAGAATAGTATTGATGCCGGGGCTACGATGATTCGCGTGGAGATTATACGCGGTGGCAGTTCGCTCATAAGGGTCATTGATAATGGATGTGGCATGAGCAGAGCAGATGCTCTCATGTGTCTGGAGCGACATGCTACCAGTAAGTTAATCAATTTCGATGATTTGTCCTGTATAGCTAAGCTCGGGTTCCGTGGCGAGGCTATTCCGAGCATTGCCTCCATCGCAGAACTGAGCATAACAACCCGACGTGAGGAGGATGTTGAAGGCACTCTCATTTGCTGTTGCGGGGGGATTAATCAGGAGCCGTCCAGCGTGGGCTGTGCCCCGGGTACCGATATTTCAGTACGCAATCTGTTCTATAACACCCCTGTCAGACGCAAGTTCCTGAAAAGTAATGAGACAGAGGCCGGTCACATTGAGCATGAAATTAAGTTGCACGCCTTGGCGTATCCGTCTTTGCGTTTTGTGTATGTTCGAGATGGTCAGCTGGTGTTCGACTGGCCGGGAACTGCAGACTTGCGGCAGCGTATTGCTGACTATGCCGGGCGCGAGCTCGCAGCGAGCTTACTGAGAATTAAGCCCCGGCTAGGTCCGGGAATTCATGTGAGCGGATTCCTGATGCCGCTGAGTGAAGCAAAGCGTAACCGACGCCTGCAATTTGTGTTCCTTAACACACGCCCGATTGAAGATAAAATTGTTGCGAGAGCCATACGCGACGGTTACGGTGGTTTCCCGACCGGTTTGCACCCGGCGCTTTTTCTGTATCTGGAGGTCGAGCCGGCGCTGGTGGATGTCAACGTCCATCCCGCCAAAAAGGAAGTGCGCTTTTTGCGTCCGTCAGACATTACTAACACTATCATAGACGCAGTGTCTGCCACGTTGTCCACCCATGCCCGTGGTGAGCAACAGGACCCGCAACCTACCGGGGGCAAGCCTGAGCCTCAGCCCCCGGTTGTCAGTAAGCCCCGGCATCTGACGCCGGTTGCAAAACCGGAATTGCCTGCACAGCCTAAACTGCATATTCTGCAAACGATTCAGCCCTTGGTGCTTCGCCCTGTGCTTGAGCCCGTGCAGCGTGAATTGGAATTACCGGAGAGAAGGGATGAGGAAAAAGCCCCTGTAGCAGAACATCAGCCTGTTACCCGGACCCCCTCGTCATTTTCGGAGCCTATAACTCCCACTATCTCGCCCATTGCAGAGCAACGGGATGCAGAACCGAGAAGCCAGAATAATTCACGCGCCAATAAGTTTCGCTATGTCGGCACTTGCGCAGGGAAATACCTCCTGTTCGAAAATACCGACGGTCTGGTGTTGCTGTCCCCCAGAGCAGCTCGTGAACGTATACTTTTTGAGCGTTTGCTGGCCAGTCATGACCGTCCTCTGCATTCCCAGCGACTGTTACAATCTGTTATGCTGGATTTGGATGCCCGCGATGTCGGGGTTGCACTAGAGGTGAGTCGTCAGCTGGAGAAGGCCGGGTTCCGAATCTCTCACTTTGGGCAGCGCACTCTGCGAGTTGATGCCGTGCCCATGATGCTCAGCCTGCCTAAGGTTGATGAGTTTCTGCATGAACTCATACGCACATTTTCCAGTGGTGAGTTAAGACTTAAGCGTTCGCGTAATCCTTTTGAGCCATACGCTATTCAGCTGGCGAAGCACTATGCCGCACGCGAGGATTTGCGTCCTTGGTTGCAAGCACCTATACCGCTGCTCAATGATCTGCTGAACTGTGAAATTCCCTACTGTACACCTGCCGGTAAGCCGACCATGGTACCGATATCGCTCAATGAACTGGCTCGCAAGTTCCAGTCGCAATAAAATTACCTCTCTTCAGCATTTAGTGCTTTAATCGGCTTGCTGTTTGTGATAAAATACGCGCGTATGGCAGCAGAAGAACTTTCTATCGGTGTGGACATGGGCGGCACGACTATTAAGTTTGCCGTTGTTCAGGGAACAGATATCATATACAAAGGCCAGCCGATGCAGACCGGCGATTATCCTTCGCCTGATTGCATTGTCGAGGAAATCGGGAATCGCCTGCGTGGTATTATGGATTTGTACCCGACTGTCAAAGCCGTAGGTATGGGCTTGCCCGGTTTTGTTGACCATAAGGCCGGTGTGGTGGATTCCCTTACTAATGTCCCCGGATGGTACGATATTCACATTCGAGATATCCTGAGCAATGCTACAGGGCTGCCTGCCGCCGTGGATAACGATGCCAATTGCATGGCATACGCCGAATGGAAACTCGGTGCCGGTCGTGGTATGAACGATTTGGTGTGTCTGACACTCGGTACAGGAATTGGTTCCGGTGTGATTGCCGGTGGTCATTTTGTGCGTGGTCATCTGAGTGCTGCCGGTGAGTTGGGGCAGATGACGATTGATTATAAGGGGCGCATCGGCTATTACGGCAATCAGGGCGCTATTGAAGACTACATCGGTCACCGTGAAATCACTGCCGAAGCTCAGGCCGCTTATGCCGCCGCCGGTCAGCCCCGTTCGCTTGATGACTGCGGTCCTATTGATATCGAGAAAGCTGCCAAGGCCGGTTGCCCGATTGCGCTTGCTCTGTGGGATGACATCGGTCGAAAGTTGGCAGCATGCTTGATGAATTGCCATTACATCCTGAACCCTGAGGCCTTCATCATTGGCGGTGGTGTAGCCAAGGCCGGCGATTTGCTGTTCGGGCCGACGCGTCGCTATCTCAAGGCTCAGCTCTATCCGCCACATTATGAGAAGATTAAGATTCTGCCCGCTATGTTCAGCAATGATGCCGGCATTATAGGTGCAGCCCGACTGGCGCTTAGTGTGGCCAATAACGAGGATTCGTAATGGTTGAAATCGGGCCAGCTAAGGCGGAACTTCGCCTTTGTAAGCGACTGCAGCTGAGTGATGTTGAATCGCAAATGCTTATGACAGCTATGCGGGAGGGAAAATCCTCTCGCTCTGCTGTTGTTCTTTCACCTCTGGCTCCCGAGGACTACACACCGCCATTTGCCTGCGTCGATACCTCTGACTGGGGATGGTTGCCTCCTCGAGTATATGTGCCTGCTGATGGTGAACGGCCCACAGCCTATCCTGATTACGCAGAGGGTAAGTATTACTCACTGGATTTGTCCTCCTGCTGGGAATCCTCCCCCTTATCCGTTGTACCTGCGCCGTCTTGTAGCCTTGATTTATGCGCTGCTCCCGGCGGTAAAACCATGTTGATGGCAGCTCGCTATCTGTCACAAAATCACATTGCCAATGAGGTGAATGCCTCCCGCCGTGGCATTCTGCGACAGAATGTTCAACAATGCGCTCTGCCGAATGTTGAGGTAACCGGTTTGCGCCCCGACCAGTGGGCGACCGATGGTAGAACCTTCGATTTGTTGCTGGCGGATGCTCCTTGTAGCGGGCAATCATTGCTCTGCAAAGGTATTAAGAATCCCGGTTGTCTGGGACAGCAGATGGTAAATGGCAATGCCAAGCGCCAGAAGGGGATTTTGCTTGCTGCTGTGCAGTGTGTGAATCCCGGTGGCTATATTCTGTACTCCACATGTACCTATGATCCGGATGAAAATGAGAAGGTCATGGCGTATATTCTGCGTCGAGTACCGGGATGGCAGGCAGTGGATGTGCCGGTACTGGCAGATTTCCGTTCATCATTGGCTGATTTTCCTTGCTACAGGCTGCTTCCTTCGCACGGGTTCGGTGCAGGGGGCTTCTGCTGTTTGCTTAAAAAGAACACTGAACAATAATATTTCCTCACAATACAAAATAATATGAAACTGATAAACACGATCATAGCTGTAGCTGCTCTTGCTGTTCCTACCTTGTTTGCTGCCCCTATGCCGGCCAAGGCTGACCTTCTGGCCAGCAATACCGTTGTGGCTGTATATGTTGGTACCCAAGAACGTCCCTGCATGTTCCGCACTGCACTTTGCCCCAATCGTTGTGGCCATGCTGCCAAGGTTGCTTCTTTCCGCGTGATTACGAACGAGGATTATAAGAAGCCCGGCAAGTACGGCGATGACAAGGCCGAACCCGGTTCTGTCGTCATGGTCGATATGCTGCAGGATGTTCCCGGTCAGAGCGAGGATGTGCAGAAGCTTATTTCCACCCTCAGCGCCGGCGATAAGGTTCGCATGACTCAGGATCACTACTATGGTGATTTCGGAAAGGTGGTGGAGCCGTTCCGTCCTGTCACCAAGATTGAAAAGCTGGACGGTAAGGCTGATGTTCCTGCTGCAAAGGAGGAATCTCGCTCCGTTATGCCCCTCATGCGCCGTGGTCGTTAATCGACTGACCGTTTATTGTTTACTTGCAGGCTGTTCTGTCCTTTCGGCAGAGCAGCCTGTCCCTACTGTAGTTAGTGCGGCGCATCGCCAGCCTCTTCCTCAGGTGCCATTGTCGGCCCATGGTAAAGGAACAGCGGTCATATTTATTGGTGGCTTTGGCGATGAAATCAGCAGAATTATGCCGAATGTAATGCTCAGACTACCGTCTTTAGACGGTGGGGCTGAAACAAGAGCCTATTATCACTGGCATGCCGGTTGCCCGGACAATGTGGAGCAGGGGTCTGTTGCCATCAGTAGTCATATTGCCTCGTATAGACGCAACAATCCCGGCGCTGCTATTGTCCTGATAGGGCATAGCATGGGGGCTTCGATGGCTCTGAGGGCTGCTCATTTGCTGAATCCAGCCGATGGTGGGGTATACGTCATTACTCTGGATCCCGCAGATAGAAGTTACACTCCCCGTCGCCCCGATGCAGTAAAATGGTGGGGCAACGCCTATGTGATTAATTCTCTTTCAGGGCACGATTACATTGCCGTCATGGGCGGACGGTGGAACTCGTGTAGGCAAGCAGACGTTAACCTTCGATTTGATGGGCGAAATAGGGATGAAGCAGGACTTCACTATATACATGATAATGCGCTGTCACTACTGCTCAGTCGAGGCACTAAATCAGGTGTGTCTCTCTATGATTTGTTGCTCAAAAGGTTGATTACCAAATAGTGGGGAGATACCCCAGTAGTTGAAGAGCCCACAGACAAATAGCTATCAAGGCAAGCAGATACCAGAATATAATCACCGCTGGTCTGACCTGATGACGGGAAGCGTTGCGCTGGTGATTAATAACCTTCTGGGTCTGCTTACCATATATAATATCGTCGTTTTTGGGGAGCTCCTCTTGTATCACGCAGCGAGTTTAGCACAGCTGAGAACGGATTTCAAGTACTACACGCTTGCCAAGACTTAAAAAATCTGATAAAATCCTCGCGCTATGACGCTTCGCTTACACATAAAGAATTATTGCAGCCAACGAAAAGCCGGTAGGGACAACATGCCTATCATCGCTGCAAATAAGTGAAGTGTTACGTTTATTCTGAGTTACTTTCTGACATGGAGCCTTGCATGCCCATAGATACTAATGGTCGACCCATCATTCTGATTGGACTGATGGGATGCGGTAAGACGACTATAGGAAAGGAACTTAGTAAAATGACCGGTATGCCACTCATAGATATGGACTCGATTATTGAGGAGCAAATCGGTAAGAAGATTTCTGATATCTTCCGTGATGAAGGCGAAGGGCATTTTCGAGCTCTCGAAACAGCCTTGTTGCGTTATATTGAAGAGGATACTATAACATCCGGCAAGGGGTCTGTGATTATTTCCACCGGTGGAGGTGTGGTCCTCAAAGCCATAAATCGTGAAATCCTTCACCGCATGGGGTTTGTGGTGTGGTTCAATGTCGATGTCCCGACATTGCTGGAGCGCACATCTCGTAGTCAGAACAGACCGTTACTGCAGTCTCCTGATCGCTTTAATATTCTTACACGTCTCCACCAAGAGCGAACTCCGCTTTATGCAGAGGCTGCGCACCTGCGGCTGGATTCGTCGAATATCAGCATACAGGACACTGTGCCGCTCATTCACGAGGCCGCACTGAAGTTCTTTGCCTGACAGCCTCAGCGCAGCCAGGCAAGGAACTCTTTATTGCCTTCCATGCCGGTAATAGGAGAATCTGCCACTCCCATCCATTCTCGGTGAAGCTCGTTTACTACAAAGTCATGAATTTTATCAACGGCTCGCCGGTGTAGAGCTGACTCCCTTACAATGCCTCCCGGACCAATGTCTTCCGGTTGTAACTCAAATTGAGGCTTTATGAGAACGAGCAAATCGCCTCCATCTTCAAGGCAATCGTAGGCTGCCGGTAGAATCTTGGTAAGAGAGATGAAAGATACATCACTCACTATCAATTGAACCTTTTCACCTAAGTCTGCAGGGGTCATGTAACGGGCATTGAACTGCTCTTTTACGATTACTCGAGGATCATTTCGGAGTTTCCATACCAGCTGATTAGTGCCAACATCCACAGCATGAACTCTCTGCGCTCCATTTTGGAGTAGGCAATCAGTAAAACCACCGGTAGAAGAGCCGATGTCTAGGCAGATTTTACCTTCTGCTTTCACCGGGAAAGCTTTGAGCGCACCCTCGAGCTTCAGTCCGCCTCGACTTACATATTTCGGCTTATTTTTAACGGTAATGGGCAGGGTGTCATCTACTTTTGTGCCCGGCTTGGTTACAGGTTGCCCCTTAACGAGAACTTCACCTGCTATGATAAGGCGCTGGGCCTGTTCGCGAGAATCGCACAGGCCCAGCGAGGCAACAAGGACATCTAGTCTTTGCTTAGGCATAAATGGGTTAGACTATGTTAATCGCGTAATTTCAATCCTCGGTTCTGTCCGGGCATGACCGGGTAGCGTTTCTTCTGCACCGGTGTGAAGACCGGACTCTGTTGCGCTTTTTCAACCGTTTGGATTACAGGTCTGACCATCGGTTTGGGGGCAGGGGCCTGAAGCACTGGTGCAGGCTGGGGCTGAGCTACAGAGGCTTTTGGCTCCGCCTTTTTCTGAACAGGAGGAGCTATGACAGGTTTGGGCGTGGGAGCCTGTACTTCAGCCGTAGGCTGAGTCTGTGTTACAGAGGGCTGAGGAGCTGCAGGCTTCGGCTCGGGAGTCTGTACTTCCGGCTTAGGCTGTTGTTGTGCGACGGTGACCTCCGGAGCTTTTTCCGGTTCTGCTGTTGCTGTGGTAACAGGTTCCGGCGTTGGGGGAGGAATAATCTGTACAGGCTTAGCCTGAGCGGGCTTCGGTACAACTGTAGCAGCAACAGGGGTAATAACTTCAGTCTGAACCTCTGCCGGAGGTTGCGGTTGACTTACAGCTGTTTGGGTTGCCGGTGACGGCTGATTCTGAGCCAGAACTGCCTGTCGTTCGCGCTCTGCCCGAGCTGCCTCTCTGCGTTGAACCTCAGGATCCAGCTCAGGCGGCAGTGGTGTGAGTGTGGGGACTTCGCGACCGTGAACACGCGGGCTGCCCCAGCCTTCGTCTGAACTGCAGGAGCAAAGAACAGCAGCAGCTGCTGCTATTGTGGCACATGAGAGAGGTGTGTATTTCATTGTTTTATTGAATGTAAAAGAGTTGTGAGGCAAAGGTTGCCATGGTTGACCAAGCATAGGCTATTGTAAGAATCGCCATCATGATAAACGTGCGGTCTTTGGCCATTCTTGTATGATTTTCATCGGGCTTGCCGGGGCGAAGCGCTATCAGCATGACACCTACAAACGCCAACCAGGAAAATCCGTATATATTCTGCCACGTAGGATCTGTGAAGGCTTTGGTCTGAGTGTATATTGACAGGTAGTATATGGAATGAGGAAGCACGCTGAGAATACCAAACTCCGGACGGAGGCGCCCCCCGGTGTACAAGCGCATCCATACAACGCCCCAGGCAATGATGATGAACAGGAACACCACCGACAACATCACTGCAGTGGTTCCGAGTAAGCCGGTCAGCAATGGGCCACAGCTGAGCAGTACAAATAAAGGTACGGCGCTGTAAATGAAATTGAGGCGTTTCATCTCTCAGCCAAGCCAATTCCAAGTGATGGGGACCTCGATATCCGGGTGAAGGCTGCGCATGGCCGGGCTGCCGATTACACACTCGTTGAGAGCCTCACGGTGTGGTGTGTCGGCCGGAAGCGGAACGTTGATGGTTGTCTCAATCCTAGCTATGCGACGGGGATTTGCACTCATGATTTTGCCGACTTCAATCGTAAGACCGTTCAGATCGAGATTTTCTTTTTCGGCATAGATACCCATGATGGTGGCCATGCAAGCGGCCATTGCAGAACACATCAAATCTGTCGGGGAGAACGATTCGCCTTTGCCGTGGTTGTCAACAGGAGCATCGGTACTTACAGTTGCGCCACTGGGACCATGCTGTAATTCACAGCGCAGACCACCCATATATGTCATTGTGCACTTTACCATGCGAGCATTCTACACGTTGCCGGCAGGGGCGTCAAGGTATATTCATGTTTCTGACACCAAAAGTCGTACTTTTCACTCTTTTTTACGACTACGCATAATACGTGTAATGCAAAGAAAGATTCTTGAATCTGACAGCGGAGATGAGATAACGTACTTTCAACTTGAAAAGCGATAAAAAGCTGGTAGAATGGCAAACGCGTATGAGCATGGTGACTGCAGAACATTTACACAAGACGTTCGGACGTTTTACAGCCGTTAAAGACGCAAGTTTCTCGATAGACAAAGGCGAGATTGTGGGCTTTCTGGGGCCGAACGGAGCCGGCAAGACGACAACAATGAAAATGCTTACCGGCTATCTGCCACCGACGGCCGGCACGGCAACCATTGCCGGTTACGATATAATTAACAATCCGCTGGAATCACGCCGTCACTTGGGTTACATGCCGGAAAATGTTCCGCTGTACGACGATTTACGCGTATTTGAATACTTGGAGTATCGCGCTCGTTTAAAAGGTATCTGTGGTAAATCGGTTCGACAGCAGCTTGGTGATGTCATTGATAAATGTGGTCTTGAACCGAAGCGCAAAAACCTCATCAGTACTCTTTCCAAAGGCTATCGCCAGCGTGTGGGACTCGCAGATGCATTGCTGGGCAACCCGGATTTGCTGATTCTCGATGAGCCGACCAATGGTCTGGATCCTAATCAGATACGACAGATTCGTGAGCTGATTCGTGCTCTTTCCGAAAATCACACCGTTATTCTTTCCACTCACATTCTCAGCGAGGTGGAAATGATTTGCAACAAAGTAATCATCATAGACCAAGGTGAAATCAAAGCTGCAGATGCTCCCGAAAACCTGACTCGAAATCTGCGTGCTGCCGGGCGAGTATCGATTGAGTTTAAGGGTGAAGCTGCGCCTGTAGTGGCGGAATTGGAAGCATTTGCTCCTGTGAAGAAAGTGATACTTGAGGAACCGGAGGATGGCTGGAATCGCTTGCTGGTGCGCGCTGAACCCGGTACCGACACTCGCGAAAAAGCAGCCGCCATCATAGCCGCTCACGGATATCCCATGCGCCATATTTACCGTCATATCCCCAGTCTGGAAGACGTCTTTGTAGAGATGACCAGACGAGACTAACCCCCCTGCTCCAAACACAGTTAATCCTCTTCTCTCACAATGGATAGCGAAACTAATACGATAACGCGTACAACAAGCTATTTTGCGACGTTGCGCACCATCTACAACAAAGAGCTCAAAGGATATCTTGGAGTACCGTTCGGCTGGGTTATCCTGGGTTGCACTATGGCATTGCAGGGCTTTATTCTGCAAGCCGTGCTGCAGGTCATGACTCATGCCACCGGCAATGGTGTGATGTACCATATGCTCGATAACCTTAACTTCTGGTTCTATTTCATCTTCATATTTCCCCTCATTACCATGCGCTGTCTGGCTGAGGAGGAAAGACAGGGAACTTTGGAAGGATTGTTAACAGCTCCCGTAACGACAACTCAGATTATTCTCGGCAAGTACTTTGCTGCTTATACATTCTATTTGCTGCTGTGGCTGCCTATGCTTCTGTACCCGCTCGTGAGCGATATCGGTAACTATTACACTGAACTTCGCTATGGGATTCAGCCGGAGGGAGCAATCACCTACATGCTTGCTGACTGGGTTGGTCCCTACGCTATTCTGGCTCTGTCCGGTGCTTTTTTTGTAGCGCTGGGTATACTTTGCTCAGCTATGACTCGCAGCCAGATTATTGCTGCTATTCTTTGCACCTGCCTTATGATTATGTACTATTTCATGGGGCGTGTGACTGAGTTGTGGGGAGAGTTCCCCGCAGCACCGATTTTCCATTATCTTTCCTGTACGGAACAGGTAAAAGCCTTTGCAAGTGGTGTAATAGACACACGTCCGCTTATCCTTTATGTATCCTTGAGCGTGTTTACGCTGGCCCTGACCAAACGCGTGGTTGATTACAGACGCTGGACCCGCTGATATTATCTCTTAATCTAAAATTTCCACATTCATGAGCAATAAGAAAATTACAGGACATCCGGATGCCCGTCAACCCAAGGGGAATCCTCTTGCTTGGATTAACCTGCTGCTACTCGCCATTATCGTACTGGCCTGTAACTACATCGGCTGTCGCGAATATGCCCGTTTTGACCTTTCCGAGCAGGAGAGTTACTCCATATCGGAGCGCACGCTGAACGTACTTTCCAGTGACCGCATTCAGAACCGCGAGAAACCCATTCATATCATTTTTGCTTTCCAGCGTACTGCCACGGGATATGCCCGCATGTATTCCCTGCTCGAGGAATATATGCGCCACAGTAATGGTAAGGTTGTAGTTGAGTGCTTTGACCCGTTGCGTGAGCCAAACCGAGCCCGAGAAATTTCTCAGATTTATGGTGTGGAGTTCGACCAGAATCTCTGTGTGGTGGATGCCCGTGATAACCACATGATTCCTCTCAAGACCTTTGAGGACAAGGATCGCAGCGACCGTAAGCATGTGCGCATTCGCCCCGGTGCATCATTTATGAAATATGAGGTACTGCCGGATGAGAGCAAGCGAATTGTCGCTCTCATGATGGATGAAGTTCTCTGCTCGGCCATAACCGAGGCTGTAGAGGGCGATATGCGTCGCATGTATGTTGTGGAAGGTAAAGGCGGTGTATCTCGAGATGACCAATCACTCCTGGAAACTCTCGGACTCATTACCTCATCTCTCAACATCCAGCTATCCTGGGTCAACCTGAGTGAGATTGAAATGCTGCCTGAAAATGCGGAAGGTTTGGTTATCATTTCTCCCCAGACTGACTTTACGGAAGATGAAATGCGCGTGGTGCGTGAGTTCTGGGAGCGCGAGGGTCGTCATGCTGTTTACATTGCATTGGACCCGACGAATACCAAACTTCCCATGCTCTATCGTTTTCTTCGTGAGCAAGGTATACGCCCGAATGCCGATCGTGTGCTGTTGCGCAATCGTAAGAGAGCATATTACAACATCTCTGCTGTCATGCCTAAAGGCCTGCTTTGCACAAAGGCCTTCTGGAATAACACAACACAGGTGGATGGTCAGTCCATGTCACTGAAGCTGGAACATGGTGATGAGAACATGGCCGCTTTCCGTAAATTGACCACATATCCCCTGCTTCTTTCAACTGCTGAGTATTACGGCGAAACAAGCCGTGATTTGGAGCCGAAGTTTGACCCGAAGGAAGATTTGGAGGGCCCCCTCTGTCTGCAGGCTGCTGTCACCCGTGGTAATAACAACGACCCGAATAATCTGTCAACCATGATTGTGACCGGCAACATTGACATGCTTAACAGGGAGAATGCCAGAAAAGAGCAGACCGATTACCTGCGCTCACTCTGGGCTTGGATGGTGCACCGCCCTGAATATGCCGGTAAGAGCTCCAACCAAGACCTGACCGTCAAGATTGACCTTAATCGCCATACCCGCAGTGCTGTTGAGCATATGACTCTCATCATCATGCCACTGCTGGCTTTGCTGATTGCTCTTGGAATCTGGAATACACGTCGCCACTGAGATTGAAATGAGAATAGTTTCTACAGCTTTGCTGGTGCTCTGCGCCATCCTGACAGTGACCGCTGCTGTCTTTCTGACCGTGGATGGTAATCTGGCCAGAATTACAGGTTGGTATAGTTTCAAACCCGGCATGCCTCTGTTCACAGCAGAGAATACTCAGCGACTTGACTCTGTAACCTGGATGCGTATCAAAGACCTTCATGATACTATTGAGTGCAGTAAGGAAACGGATGGTACGTGGTGGATTACTCACCCCTTCCGTGATCGACTTAATCCTTCTGTTGCGGCCACGATTCTGGGATTCACCGAAAAAGCTCGGGTGGTTGACACTCTGCCATACAATAAGGTTACGCGCAGCCGTATGCGTGAATACGGGGTACATTCCAAACCTCATACCATTACACTGAAAGCACCTGAAACTCCCGGGAAGAATGACCTGACGACAATTGCTCGCTATACACTCGGTAGTGCTTCTCCTTGGCTGGCAGATGCCGGCGATGGTAAGAGTGTGATACCCACCACATATCTGCGCACAGATTTTTACGGCAAGGATAAACGTATACATGTAGTCAGCGGAAATATTCTGAGTTTGTTCCGTGAGGGCTTGCTTTCATTGCGAGACCCGCGCCCCCTGCTCTTTTCTACCGATGATTTAAGGGAAATGCGCATAACAAATCATCAGGAAGGAGGTCGTAGCGAGGTTGTTTTGCGTCGTGCCAGTGCCGAAACTCCGTGGAATATTACTGCTCCCTGTATAACTGCGGCCGATCAGGATAAAGTGAACAACATGGCGGCATCCCTTGTTAGCATGACTGCTGTCAAGGTTGATGAT
This sequence comes from Akkermansia sp., assembly GCA_045531695.1. Lineage (GTDB taxonomy): Bacteria > Verrucomicrobiota > Verrucomicrobiia > Verrucomicrobiales > Akkermansiaceae > Akkermansia. Next base: position 42,362 of record JAZSEM010000015.1, on the reverse strand, counting down.
GGCAGTCAGGTAGCACCACAGGGGGAGCTTAGGCATACCATCGAGTTCATTACCCAAGGTGGAGAGCCTGTCGTTATGAAGCTGTATAGTAGTTTTGCGTCGGCCGCTGATGGCCAGCCTCTCTGCCATGCTACGGTAAATAATCGACCTGTTGTCTTTACCCTGCAAGCTGAGCCCCGAGTGAGCCGCAAAGGCAGCTATTCACGTATTGTGAACAGTATTTGCAACTTGCCTGTGTTGCCGGCTCGTTCAATGGCTCAGATTAAATCAGGTTCCGGTACGGTATATACCTCAGAATTGCCCCTTTCTCTTGCAGAGCTCCGTTCATTGAAGTTCTCTGACATTATTGATCGCGATGTTGAGCGTGTTGTTCTGCGTGTGCATGACAGCAATGATTCTCTCAAGATGCTGCTCATTCCCGGTGACGTAGAGAATGAGGTGAGTGACGTCTGGATGTATGCACTGGGAAATCGCCCCTACTCGAAAGCCGAAGAGGCAGTTGTGCGACGTTTCCTGAACGGCTTGAGTAACATTCCGGTGCGAGGTGTTGAAGCAGATCTTGCTCCCGGCGAGAATCACAAGGAGTTTATGGCTCGCTACGGACTTGATAAGCCTTTCTATAGCTTATATATACGTCCGAAATCTTGTCAATACAGAGCCATGCTTTTCGGTGTTGACCTTCCCCTTGTAAAAGACCGAGATGCACGAATTTTCTATATTTCGCGCTACAAAGATCCTGCCACCGGCAAGTCAAAGTGGGTTGGCATGGAGCGTGGTGGGAGTACTATTTACTGGTTGAGCACCCGTTTGACCAGAACCTTCTCGCTCGATGTTAATAGTTGGCGTGCCCGTAATCTCGTAAACTTCCCCATTTCGGCATTGCGCAATCTGACTCTGGGCTTTGCTCAGGCTCCTCTGAGCCTTACTTACGATTATATTGGAGAAAGTTGGGAGGGTAAGTTAGGAGAAGATGATGTCACCCCTCGCATTAACCCGCACCGAGCCCAGTATTACGTGCGACAACTGCAGAAGCTCAAGGTATCTGAATGGCTGGATAAGGATGATGAATATGCTCTCCGCAGCCTCCAAAACCCGGTTTTCTCTGTAAAGATTGATTTGGAGCTGACTGATTACTCGGATGCAGAGGCCGTGGTGATTGATTCTGCGGAACAGGATCACGATTCGCTGACGCCTGAGTTCGGGGATTCTCGTAAAGATAAGGCAGCGGATGCCTTGACCGAGAAAACCGAGACGGATGCAGCATTGAGAGAGGCTGCGCTTACGGAGCGCAGTACTCAGCGACAGACTATTACTATTGAGGTCGCTCCTTCAGAAGAGGCATCGGATAAACCTTTCTTCTACGGACGAGTTGTAGAAACCGGCGAATTATTTGTTCTGCCCTTTGATGATGCTCAGGGGTTAGCCGGCAGTATACTTGATATGTAACAAAATTATCTTATTGAATTTATGTGGGTCTGGAAAAAGACAATAGCCAAGGCTAATGAGGAAGAGTGGCAGCAGCGGGTCGGCTCGCTGCCCGGAGCTGTGTTTTCGGAAGCATTCCATGCCGAGCGCATGAATGTAGAAGTCTATACAGAAACCGAGGAGGAAACACTAGTGCTGATTGCCTGCTATGGTGGCAAGGCCGAGCCCGTACAGACTGTTGATTGGGTAGCCGCCACAGCACCGGAAAATACACCGCCCTTGATTATTCGTGACAAGCTCGTTATATCCGCAAGCTCGGAGCCCGAGGTACTGCAGGCTCTGCAACAGAAATATGCAGGGCGTATCATTCTGACCTTCCCTGCAGAAAGAGCTTTTGGCACAGGAAATCATGCCACTACTTCGACGTGCCTGCGCATGTTATGCGATGAGGTGAAAGCTCGCAAAGCACCCTGGACTCTTACCGATATTGGATGTGGTACCGGGGTATTGGCTCTTGCCGGGCTCAGACTCGGAGCTCAGCATGCTATCAGCTTTGACTTTGATCCTGTTGCTGTTGAAGTCGCAGCTCGCAATATTGAGCGGAATGGTGGCGCTGATAATCTGGAGCTTTTCCAAGCAGATGTCTTTGAGTGGTCCCCTGCTCCTGAGCAGAAAGCCGATATTGTATTGGCCAACCTGTTCTCAACTGTTCTGCAGAAGGCGTTCCCCCGCTTGATAGCCGCTATGAAAACCGATGGCGTGCTTATCATATCCGGCATTCTTAATACGCAGAAGGATGAAACTCTCGCCGCGGCAGAAGCCGCCGGCCTTAAGGTTATCAAAGTTGTATCCCGCGGCAAGTGGACCACAGCTAAGCTTTCCATTGCATGAATATTCTAGCCATTGAGTGTTCGCAGCCTGTGGCGTCTCTCTGCCTTTCAATAAGCGGAGAAATCAAGTTTTCAACCTCGTGGGAAACGGCTCGTAATCACGACTCATTCCTGTTTCCTGCGCTGGAAAATGCGCTATCTCTGCTCTCGTCGGACAAACTGGACATTGTTCTGGTAGGAGCCGGCCCCGGCAGTTATGGCGGAGTACGCGTAGCATTGGCAGCTGCAGTCGGTATAGCGACAGTCAGAAAATCACTGGTTGTCGCCATTGGCTCTTGGAATTCACTTGCAACGGACGGCGCTGCCATTATTTCCGATGCTCGACGTGGAGGCTGGACAATTCGTCGTCCTGACGGGGATATTACAGTACTCTCGACGGAGGAGCTGCAGCATGAAATTCACCAAGGATTGAAGGTGTATTCCATTGAAAAACAAGAATTGTTAATTTCTAAAGGAATTCCCGTCGCAAAATCCGGTCTTATACCGACAGCTACAGGGTTGGTAGATAGCTGGCTTCAACTCACCCCGGAACAGCAGTCTGCTCTTATAGATAAACCGGCTGAGCCGATTTATGTGCGCCCTCCCCATATTACCGAGGCTAAGCGTAAACCTTGGGAAATTAGTCATTAATATGAGTGAAGATTCTGCCATTGTTCACACATGCCAACGCTGTGGAGCCTGCTGTCGTTGGGAAGGCGATGTTTGCCTGACTGACGATGATATAACGGCTATCGCTGCGTTTCTCGGTTTGTCTGAAGAGTCTTTTATTGATCAGTATTGTAGACTTCAAAGAAACAGACGGGGGCTTTCTCTCATTGACGCAGATAATGGGAACGGCCCCTGCTGCATGCTGACCGATACCGGCTGCCGTATTCAACCGGTAAAACCGCAACAATGCCGAGATTTTCCCTACAAATGGAACTTTCCCGGTTGGGAGCAACGCTGTCCCGGTGCCGGTAAGACTAAAGGACCCGATTCATGATTAATCGTTTCAAAAAGAACGGTCTCAAGTTAATACTCGCATGCCGACGACGAATGTTGGCTTTGCGTCGATTTTTCGCTGAGTTTTTCTCTCGAGCTCCCAGACGATTAGCTGCTCGAGATGAATCTCGTCGTAGCCATGCCGGCGTAGTTGTTGACCTCTTTGCCTCCATCATGGTTCGTGTGGATGGTATTGGGATTGAAGACATGGACACCACCTTGGATATGCTGCGCTACGATTTTCCGAACGTAGAGCACAGCTGGTTGGCCGAGCGCTTCCAATCTGCATACATAGCTCGCTATCCTCTTGACGATATGCTGAGAATAGCAGCAGCTCAGCGTACCGAAGAGGAGCGTATGGCTTTGGCTCTCGAGATTTTTACCATGCTTCATCGTGTCGGCGGTGACCTCACCAACCCGACTTTGTTTGAACGTGTGACTAATGGACTGAACCTTCCGGGTACATCGGAAGTTCTTGAAGAGCTACTGCATACACCTAGTATGGATGCTCCGGCACCCATACAGAGCCTTTGTTTTTCTCACCGTCAAGGCGAGAACATTGTTACGCTTGCTCGAGATGAGGGTGAAATCAGTTTTCGTGCACTTCATTGTGTTCATGTCTTGTTGATAATTAATGACTCATGTAAGCCGTTCGTTATCTCCGGTCGAGTGTTACACCAAGGCGATATGCAAATTCTGTCGCCGGGGCAGACTATTGAACTCACTGAATGGTCCCTTGGCTACAGCACAATTCGAGCTCTTATTCAGAACAGATACAGCGGCGTGAGTTATGCCAGTTATCTGTACAGCGAGAATGGAGAAGTGAGCATTACCCGACAGCGTCCACGAAATCCGCTTGCTCGGGTAAGTTTCAGTCTGCAGGTCGAAATTGAAGTACTCAGCCGAGAGGCAGACTTCAAGCTCGATGGCAAATTGATTGACCAAGGGGATGTCACCCGCACTACATACTATACGCCTTTTACCATCAAAGGGCTTGGCCCCTACAGATTTGCCGAGCTTCATAATGTAGAGGCGCCGGGGCGTAGCTATCAATTGGCACCGGACTCCCGAAAACTCCTTGTCACAAATCTACCCTATATCAACAGTACAACGGCTCTGATGCTTACCCCGGGGCTTGCACCTGCTGTCGTCTTTGAGGTAAGGTACTCACGTACTGACGGCACCGGTACTCTGCGAGTGATTGAGGGTGGCGATAATCTCACAGTCAATGGCTCTATAGTAAAGGGGGACACACTTCTGCAGGATGGCGATTTAATAGGTCTGAGTCTTATTCAATCCCTTCGTTGCCGTTTTTCTGCCGGTGTGCTTGATGAAGAGTCCTCTCTGATTGATTCTTTGCGAGTACAGGGGCTTACACGTGATTTCGTAAGAGCCGGGCGAGTTGTTGATAACATTGATTTCACTTTGAAACGAGGAGAGATGGCCTGTATTCTGGGCCCCAGCGGATCCGGTAAAAGCACTCTGCTAAGCATGCTGGCCGGGCATTTACAGCCATCGATCGGTTCTATCCATTACAACAATGTGCGCATGACGCCTCATGCGACCAATTTGCGCCGTCATATCGCCTATATTCCCAGAGAGGACATTCTGGATGAATCGATGACGGTCGGGGAACATGTCTATCATGCATCCATCGCGCGCCGTCCCCGCCTGAATGAAGCCGACCGAAAGCGCCGTGTTTTATCCATTCTCAACTACGTAGGTCTGGGTGCACTGGCTAATCGCAATGTCGGTAGTGCCGGTGCCCGCATGCTGTCTGATGGCGAGCGTACTCGTCTGAATCTGGGGCTGGATTTGACCGGTACTGCTGAGGTTTTCCTCATAGATGAACCTATCAGCGGATTAGCCTCAGGTGATGCAGAGCGAGTGATTGAGACGTTGGAAAGCATGTCGACGTCTCGTATATTGCTTTGCACCTTGCATCGACCGGCCCAGGTCATTCTTAATCGTTTCAAAAAAGTGATGGTGCTCACAGCCAACGGACAAATGGCATTCTGGGGGTCACCAGCCGAAATGGTTAACTATTTTCGCAAGTCCGCGCAGGAAATGGGGCTGCATGTATCTCGAGAAGCAGTTGCAGCCGGTGGCGCTGATTATGTGTTTGAGGTGCTGGAAGCCCCCTACACACGCCTGGGATTCATCCAGAAACCCAGTCCTGCTATGTGGCAGGAGCGTTTTGAGAACTACAGCTATCGTCGTAAAGTTGTCGAAAATGCAACAGCTGCAGATGACTCTGTTAAAGCAATTCCCCCATTACCCAAACGCAGCCTTCTGGAGCATTGGCGTCTGTTCATGCTCTGGATGAATCGTACCCTCCTTAGTCGAGTTCGCAGCCGAACCGGTCTCTATGCTCTGCTGCTTGAAGGCCCCGTGCTGGCTCTGCTCATTGCCGGTACTTTGCGTGCAACGGGAGAGGAGACATACACTTTTTACAAGTCTCTTCATATTAACGAGTACCTGTTCTTGTCGTTAGTATTGGCTATGTTTTTCGGGCTGACTGATTCTGCATGTGAGATTATTCGTGACCGCCCGCTCATACGACGCGAGAGTAATTATAAGCTGTTCATCCCCGGTTATCTTCTTGCTAAGATATTGGTGCTAACCGGCATTGCTTCATTGCAGTGTGCTCTTTACCTTTTAGTTGGCAATGCTTTATTGGGTATAGAGCTGATGTTCTGGCAACATATGGGGGTAATGACGCTTACTGCTTTTGTCGGTATATCTTTATCGCTTATGGTTTCGGCTTTGGTTCGTTCTGAACGGACTGCTTTGAATATTGTTCCTTTGTTGCTGGTTCCTCAAATTCTACTTGCCGGAGCTCTCGTGAGGTTTGAGGAAATGAACGAGTTTTGTCCTGATATTCCGACATTCCTACCGGAGTCCATTGACCAACGTCTTTCTAATTTGCGACATCGTGTAGCTTATCAGGATGAACGCACTCACAATATTTCCTCCAAACCGGTTCCGCTCATTGCTGATTTCTGCCCTCTGCGTTATGCATTTGAAATGATGTTTGTTACACAAACCGACAGTAACTTGTGGGAAGTGGAAAGCGGGCGTGTTAATAATCAGCGTGAATACTTGAAGGAACATGGTGAACTGGACGAACTTCGCTTTATTCAGCGCGCAGCTCTTCTGCTCAATTCATCTGCTAAAGATGCCTCCGAAGCCAAAGACATACTCCGATGGGTGCGTAAGGCTGCTCTCAGCCAGGATGAGGAATATCTTGAGCGACTTACCATTCAGCTGGAGGAGCGACAGGAGCACGAGACTGATCAGCCGGTTGAGTTCTTTTTCTCGAATCGCAAGCTTAACGTTGTGCGTGAAGGTGTAAAAACCGCGCGTAAGGATGGACGTAAAAACGAGCACCGAGGTTTTTTCCTTTCACCCAGACAAGCTATGGCGTTCAGTCGCATTGATCAGGAAACTGACGTGGGCTCCGTATCCACGATATGGAGAAATGCTGTCTATCTGCTCATCATGGGAATCTGCCCGATTGTGGTAGCAGCCACCCGTTTGCGCTCTATCTGTCGCGGTGGTTGAAAAATAACACAGCGTATGTCTCAATCTTCACAAAAATATAGTTGATTTAAGCTCCTCTCTTAAGTAGAATGAACGCCATGAGACTGTCTCTTTTCTCGCTCGCCCTGTTGCCATTGATTGCGGGTACTGCTGCTGCTCAGCGCCCGGGTGGCATGGAACATGTTCAGGTAGAAAAAGTTACAATTGGTAAAGATCGAATTACTCGTAAGAGCATTGGCCATATGGAAGCCATTCGCTCAGTAGCCGTGAAATCTGCAGTGGAAGGGTTCCTGTGCGAGCCGAAGTTCCGCGAAGGTTCCATTGTTAAAGCCGGGGATGTTTTGTTTGAGATTTCGCCGATTCGCTATCAGGCTGCTGTTCAACAGGCTGAAGCCGCTGTTGAGGAAATTCAGGCTCGTATCGTATACGCTGAGAAGAGCTATAAGCGCCTTGCTCGGTTGGCTGAAGCACAGGCTACATCGATTGAAACAACAGAGAGTGCCCTTGCTCGTTTGGAGGAACTCAAAGCAAGTCTGGCCGGTGCTAAGGCAGACCTTGTCAAGGCCAGAAAAGACTTGGATGATTGCACAATTCGTGCTGAAATTACCGGACGAATTGGCCGCGTTGAGTTCTCTGAAGGAAACTATATCACTCGTGGCGAAACTCTGGCAACGATTAAGCAGATGGATCCCATTTATGTGCGTTTCCCTCTCAGTCAGTCCGATGTAAACGGCATTTTCCGTGGCCCTAAAGAAATCGGCCACGTTGCCGATGTGCGCCTGACTACCGCCAACGGTCGACGTTATGACCACGCCGGCAAGGTGGATATTGTCGACAATTTGCTTACTTCCGGGACTGACTCCTACACTCTTTGGGCTGAGTTTGCCAATAAGGATAACATGCTTACCCCGAAGGGAATCGGCGCTATGCATATTTCGCTCACGGATACTCAGCAGGTCTGTATGGTGCCCCTCACTGCCGTACATTACGATGGTGATGGTGCGTACGTGTATGTTGTAAGCGATGAAAACGTCGTTTCCCGTCAGGTGGTGTATGTAGGCTCTATTCAGGGACGCCTGCAATCCGTTTACAGCGGTCTTTCCGAAGGACAGACCATTATCACCGACGGTGCCCACAAAATACGAGTTGGAGATAAGGTAATTCCTGTTTTGGCTCAGACTGACAGTAAGGTGGATGCCAGTGGTAATGTGGTGAATGAGGATAAACCCACTGAAGTTGTTACCACTCCGGTTGTCATGGCTCAGGATACCACCGTGCTCGTATGTCAGGGTGCCCGTCTGGAAGCCATCAACAAAGTGCAACTTCGTCCGCTTGTGCAAGGCGTGCTCGCAGAGCCTCGCTTTTCTGAAGGCGATTTAGTGCAGAAGGGAGTTGAACTGTTCAATATAGACACCACTCGCTATCAGGCTGTGGTTGATGCTCGTCGAGCTGCGGTTGCTCAGCTTGATGTCAAAATCAAGGACGCTGCCCGTAAGTACGAGCGTCAGGTCGCACTCTCCCAAACCAACGCTACGAGTAAGGATGACATGGAGAGTGCCAAGGCTACCCTCGATGAACTGATTGCGCAACGTAAGAAGGCTCAGGCCGCGCTGATTGTGGCGGAAGATGACCTTTCCCGCTGCACCATGAAAGCGCCCATCACGGGGCGCATCGGTCGTGTAGCTCACTCTGAAGGTACCTACATCTCCGATATCAAATCACCGCTTGCTACGCTGGTGCAGGTCAGCCCGATTTATGTGCGCTTCTCCCTTAGTGAAAACGCTATCCTGTCTAATTACGGTACGGATGACAGGCTGAAAGATAACACCGAAGTTACCCTTGTGACTGCTAACGGTAACGTATACAACGAAAAAGGTAGCGTGTATTTCAGCGACAACGTCATTCAACCCGAGACCGACACTCAGAACTTCTGGGCCGTCTTTAAGAATGAGGATGGTGAATTGCGCCCCGGTGGCGTGGTAACAATTCGCGTAACACGAAAATCTGACCGACAGGTTCCCGCTGTTGACTCCCGCGCTATTCTTACCGATACGAGTGGCCACTACGTATATGCTATGCGCCATAACCGTGCAGTTCAGGTCAGAGTACTGACCGGTTCGCCGGATAAAAACGGTCTTATCCCCATTTTTGCCGGTCTTCGCGAGGGGGACCGCTGCATCACCTCCCCGCTGGCAGAAATAGAAGACGGCACACCTGTGATCCCTGCTCCTGAGCCGGCTGCCGCAGAAGCCACCACCCCCGAGGAAGAAACTAAGTAAAACTTTTACCACACCATGTTTTCGCAATTCTTCATTCACCGCCCCAAGTTCGCCTTCGTTGTCTCCATTGTGATGATGTTGGCAGGTTTTCTTTGCCTGACCAAGATGCCGGTTTCGGAGTACCCTGAGGTATCTCCTCCCACCATTTCGGTGCGCATGACATACGCCGGTGCCAGTGCTGAAGAACTGGCTCAGGTAGTTGCTGCCCCTGTAGAAGAAAACCTGATTGGTATGGATGACCTGCTGTACTTCTACTCATCCTGTACCAATGATGGCTCCTACTCCCTCACGCTGATATTCGAGACCGGCACCAATGACGATATGGCCATGGTGAACGTCTCCAATGCCATTAAGCAGGTGGAGAGTAAGCTGCCCGAGGAAATCAAACAGATGGGTTACAGCGTGCGTAAGCGCTCCAGCGACATGCTTTGTTTCCTGAGCTTCATGTGCGACGAGAATAAGATGGATATTCTCGAGCTGACCAACTGGCTGCGCATGAACGTGAAAGACCCGCTCACGCAGGTCGATGGTGTCTCGGTGGCTGATATCATGCACAGCCGCAACTACTCCATGCGTGTGTGGATGAATACCACACGTATGAACGCCCTTAATATCACGCCGGCGGATGTTCGCAATGCCATTGCTGGGCAGAATATTCAGGCCGCTGCCGGTTCCGTGGGTTCGCAGGACGAAGGAGCTTATGCTACGTATAAGGTGACTGCCTCCGGCCGACTCAAGACAGTTGAGGAGTTCGGCAATATAGTCGTGAAACGAGGTGAAGCCGGTCACGTCACGAAGCTGAAGGACATTGCTACCATTGAGCTGGGCGCAGAGAACAACTCCGGCTACAGCCGCCTGAATGGCAAGAATGCCGTAGGTATGATGGTGCAGCGTAATAACGATGCCAATGCACTTGCTACGGTCGAGGCTCTGAAGGCCAAGATGAAGGAGATTGAGCCCATGTTGCCGGATGGCGTGACATGGACCATGGGTTACGACCCCACGCAGGCTATTGCCGCTACGATGGAGGAAATCGGTATCACGTTGGTGCTGGCTCTTTTCCTCGTTGTTCTTGTGACATTCATTTTCCTGCAGGACTGGCGTGCTACACTTATACCGGCTCTGGCCATTCCCGTATCTCTGCTGGGCGCCTTTGCCTTCATGTACGTGCTGGGCTACTCCATTAACGTGCTGACCATGTTCGGCCTTATTCTGGTGATTGGTTCACTGGTGGACGATGCTATCGTGGTTGTGGAGAACGTCATGCGCCTGATTCAGGAGGAAAAACTTTCCCCGAAAGAGGCCACAATCAAGAGCATGCAGCAGATTACCGGTGCTATTATTGCAACCACGCTGGTAACACTGGCTGTGTACGTGCCCATTGCCTTTTACGGCGGCATGGTGGGTGTGATTTACACGCAGTTCTCTGTCACCATGTGCGTGGCTTTGTGTATATCAACCTTCAATGCACTCACACTCTCCCCTGCACTCTGTGCTCTTATTCTGCGCCCGGCCAATGTTAAGCAGACCAAGTTCTCCTACTGGGTATTCCGTCCTTTCAACTGGTGTCTGGAAAAGTGCCGCGCCTTCTATCTGTGGGGTGCCGGTATTCTGGTGCGCAATGCCTGGCTGACTGTCCTGACGCTCGCTGCTGTCCTGTACCTGAACTACGCCTTCTACGCCGGCGCTCCGGCCTGGTGGAACAATATCTGGCGCCCTGCTCCTCAGCCCGGCGCCGCCATGATGATGGCCAAGGGTAAATCAGCCAGTGAGAGCCAGTACGACTTCCTGAGCCTGATCGCCCCGGAAATGCTCAACAGCTCCTTCATTCCCACTGAGGATAAGGGCGCAATCTTCTGTATCGTGAACCTCGAGGGTTCTGCTACCGCTAAGCAGCGTACCGATAAGGTGATGCGTCAGATTGAAGAGCGCATTTCCAGGCTCGAGGGCATCGATATGGTGACTTCCACCAGTGGTTTCAGCTTCGCCTCGGGTTCCGGTGAGGGTAACGGTATGGTTATCATCATGCTCAAGCCCTGGTCCGAGCGTACAACTCCTGATCTGCACGCCACCGCCATGGCAAAGAAAATCAGTGAGGCCTGTAAGGACATCCCCGAGGCTTCCATCATGGCCACAACTCCGCCCGCCATTCAGGGCCTCGGTCTGTACGGCGGTGTTTCCATGGTACTGGAAGGTCGTGGCAACGCTACCCCGAACGACTTGGGTGATATGGTGAAGGAAATCAGCAAGCGACTGCAGGCTCACCCCGAGCTCATCATGATGGTGCGCTCTGAGTTCAACGCCGAAACTCCCCAGATTCGACTGGAAATCAACCGAGAAAAAGCTCAGGCGCTGAATGTTGATGTAAAGAGCATCTTCACGACCCTGCAGAGTGTGATGGCATCGTCCTACGTCAATGACTTCACGCTGAACGGCTTCAACTTCAAGGTGAAGATTCAGGGTGATGTGAAGGATCGCCGCACGGCAGATGATATCCTCAACCAGATGGTGCGCAATGAGAAGGGCGCCATGGTGCCGCTCTCGGCAGTGTGCACCCTTTCTTACAGACTCGGCCCGTCCAACTATGGTCGTTTTAACCAGTACATGAGTGCAGATGTAACCGTCATGCCGCAGGCCGGTGTCGGTTCCGGTCAGGTCATGAAGCTTATCGAGGACACAATCGCTCAGATTAACAAGGAAGAGCGCGCCAAGGGGCTCGACCGCCAGTGGGCTGTGGAATGGAAAGACCTTTCCTATCAGGAGCGTCAGAATACCGGCAAAATCGGCATCCTTATCGGTCTGGCCATGCTCTTTGCCTACCTCTTCCTCGTGGCTCAGTATGAAAGCTGGACCACACCCGTGCCGGTCATGTTTTCTGTCAGCGTGGCAACACTGGGTGCCCTTATGGGTGCTCAGCTCTTCGGCTTGTCCATGTCGATTTACGTGCAGCTGGGTATACTGATGCTCATCGGTCTTGCTGCTAAGAACGCCATTCTGATGGTGGAGTTCAGTAAGGAAGACCATGCAGCCGGCAACCCCGTTCAGGTAGCTGCGCTCAATGGTGCCGGCATCCGCTTCCGAGCTGTGCTCATGACTGCCATTTCCTTCATCTTTGGTGTATTCCCCATGGTGATAGCGACCGGTTCCGGTGCAGCCAGCCGTCAGGAAATCGGTATCACAACCTTCTGCGGTATGGTACTGGCAACGGCATTCGGTATCTTTATGGTGCCCGGTCTCTACTCCATTTTCGCCCGCATGCGCGACTGGACTGCTCGCACCATCGGGGTGGATAAGAAGAAGGGTTGATGTACTTCACATAGCCCGGCCTGCAGAGAACTTCGCAGGCCGGGCTTTCCTCATACAACTGATTACCCTATGAACTCCGTTGATTTTATTATACCTCTGCTTTTCTGTTCCTCATTGGTTCAGGCTGCCGCCCCAACAGAAGGGGATTTTTGTGAACAGAACACCCGCCGTGTTGCAACGCTGCAAAAAGCATTGCCCGAGTGCCACTCTATGCGAATATACGAGCGCGTAGTACGAGGTAAGGATGAAGGCCGTACAAGCTATATGGAGCTGTCTGATGAAGAGCAGAGCCATTGGCGACACATTATTTCATCTCTTAAACCTCTGAAGCAGAAAGGGAGCAAGATGAAGCTCCCCCGCTCCATGTTCTACCTTCAAATGCTTAATGAGCAGGGCGAAGTATACTACACGATGCCGATGGATTGGGTGGTGAAGGAAAGCGAGCTGCCTGACGGTCGCTATAACAGGCGTGCAACTATGTACATCCCCGGACAATGAGAACGCTGATTACCATCCTCGCGCTGCTGCTCAGTCCCCTGCCCGCCACGGCCTGGTATCTCGGGCCCGTTGTGTACGAAAGTCCTCGTGAGCAACAGGCAAACCTCAACACCGGCAAAAAGCAGCTTGCACGACTGCAACAGGCCGCAAAGGTCTGCCATAGCATGCGTCTGTACGTTATTCATGGGCCTCAGGGACCCATCAAGCCGCAGCGACTTACGCTTTCTGACTACGACATCAATCAACTGCGCCGTCTCATTGCCGACATGAGTGCCGTTAAGCAAGCACCCTCTCTCTATCCTTACAGTGGAGTGAACACTCGGCTGGAACTGCTGGACGCCAAGGGGCGTTGTCTGGCTCAGGTGCTATACACTGATGTCGTCTCGCAGAACATGCTCAGCTCGCAGGGCTATGCCGAGGGAGCTCGCCTGTGTCTTTCACCCACGCAGGCTGCTGCATGGCATGTGCTCATGAAAGTGAGCAGCAGTCGTTCCATTGCACTGCAGCCGAATCCCACCGAACCGCCGGAGTACAAGGAACCCTACGAGATTGCCACTACACCTGAACGCGATTTGGAAGCCGAGAGCAGACTGGAAGAAGAAATACGCCAACGTGAGCAGCTCGAGGGCTCGTACCACCGGAACTGCAGGCACAAACACAAGAGCCACTCACACGAAGGGCGGGACCATCATTGTAAGCACCACTGAACTTAACGAGAGGGGCGCAGGATGTAGCGATATCGGGTTATCGCCGCGGCCTGATTCATCTTCATGGCCTTTTTCTCATGCCCTGCTCCCCACGAGTCGCTGTAGTAAATCGTGCCGTCCTCCTCATTGTAGCCGACAATCAGTCGCATGTGACCGCCGCCGGCCTGCGGAATGCCGGCTTCGGGGAAAATTCCCAGCTCCACACTCCACAGTATCGGTACGCCGACATCCAGGCTCTTTTTGATGGCCGAGAACCATTTTTTGACGAACTTCTTATTACCGCGAGCTGCCAGTAGCACCTGCCTGTCTCTGCAGACCTCAATCCAATCCATGGGCGTGGCCTGCTGTTTTTTGAGCTTTTTGGCGGCTTTGTTATAATCGGCTATATATTCCATGTAAGTCGAACGTATGTCCTTGCCGTCCAACATCTGCATGCGGATATGGAACTTACGGCTGATGGATTCCAGAGCCTCCTGCATGGCCGCGTATGAGGTGCCTTCATCTCCTGAACTGTCACAGAGCTGAGCCAACGCGTGCTGATCGACACCATCCATGCCATAGTAGGCAAATACTCGGGCTACAGTAGCCGGTACGCAGTAACCTTTCTGTCCCTGGTCAACCATTGGAATGGAAATCCAGACATCCCCGCTCTCTTCATCACGCTGTACGTTAGCTTTCAGGTCATTGCGCTTCGCTGTATCATCGGCTCCGCCACCGACAACGGAATCCTTATCAGGCCCCATCTTCAGGCGAATGAACTCGGGGGAAAAATCTTTTTTGCGGCCGGTGTAGGATGCATCAAGACGAACGAATGAGCCCTCGGTCTCCCAGACCCAGGATTGTAGTGATACACCGGTATCTTTTTTGGAAGCTTTGCGGGACTTACCCTTTGTCTGCATCAGCTCATTGAGAGTAGCGATAGTCTGCTGGAGCGTTTCCATATAGCTCTCACGGTCAATCGAGGAATCATCCCCCTTATTGTACACCATGATAACCACGCTCTGAGTGGTGCCTTTATTCGGCTGCCAACTAATGACAGTCTCACCGAAATCGAGCTCAGCCAGCTGAATACCGCCATTACGCGGCACTCGTATGGTGTCGGCATCCACCGGGACATATCGCACACCGTTGAGTGCGCCGGCAGAGAGTTGCTGACGGTTCTTCTTCCAGATTTCTCCACTCTTGACAATATCGGCGATATCCCCTGCGAAAGCAGGAACGAGCAAACCACAAAAAAGCGTAGTTAACAGAATGCGCTTCATACGGCACATTCTAGCTGTTTCATCTCAGCAAGGCAAGCAAAAAAGCTACTCACTTACTTAGCTCGATTGTCAATACTACTCTGCGGAGTGCGGAAACAGCAGCCGACAGCAAAGGTCGCAATGGTGCCGATGGTCACACGCCAGGGGAATGCTATCGGGGTAATAAGGTCACTACGAGTGAGGATTTCCAGCGTGATAACCGTGGCAAAACCCGCCAGCATGGCAATGATGTTACCTACGTCATTGCCTCGGCCACGTGTCAGCATGCCAAGCAGGAATACACCGAGCAAGGAACCATAAGTGTAGCCGAAAATCCCCAGAGCAATCGGCAATATGCGCACCGTGGGATCCATTACAGTCAACCAGGCTGTACCGGCACCCACAAGAATAAGCAGCACAGCAAAGAATACAGTAAGCCAGCGAACGGCCTGCAGCTGTTCCTGCTGTCCGGCCTGCGGACGGAACACATCCACGTACCAGTCGCGCGTGGCCGTTGTAGCAAGGGCATTCAGCGCGGTGGACAACGAGCCCATAGCTGTAGCCAGAAGTGCAGCCACCAGCAGACCGCGCACACCTACAGGCAGACAGTGAATAATAAACCAGGGGAAAATCTCAATCTGTTTTTCAGGCGGTGCAATACCCTGCTGTGCGAAATACACAAAGAGCAGCATACCGCAGGAGATAAACACCAGCACGATGGGCATGTCCATCAGCCCGGAAAGGATAACAGCACGGGCACCCTTCTTGCTGTCAGGAGCTGCAAGCATGCGCTGTACCATGTCTTGGTCGGTACCATGTGTCGCCATGGTGATGAAGGTGGAGCCCAACACAGCACTCCAGAGGGTGTACTCGCTGCCGAGAATATTTTTAATATCAGCAACAATCCCCTGCCCGGTAATGCCGGAGTCGAAGAATGCCCACGGCTTAAGGTTGTTGATAGCACAAGGATTGTATTCCTTGTTACCGAGGTGGTGGCAGATACTCGCCCAAGCCTCGCTCCAACTGCCACCGGCTTTGATACTGAAAAGCAGCACGCCGATGGTTGTGATGAGTGAAATAGCCAGGATAGAAGCCTGCAGCACGTCTGTCCACACAACGGCCTTCAATCCGCCCAGCGTGGTGTACACCGCCGTGGCAATCGTGATGAACGTGAGAGCTGCAATGTAAATGACAACGGTCTCCACCTGACCGGCACTCTCCTGCCCGGTGACCATCATGTGGGCAATCACCAGCAGAATGCCGGCGAAGAACAGGCGGGTACCACTGGCCAACACTCGGCTGATAAGGAAAGTGATACTCGCCCAGCGACGTGTGCTCAGACCGAAACGCTTCTCAAGGTACTCGTAAATGGAGACCACATTGTACTGGTAATAGGGCTTCAGGAAGAGTCTGCCCACAATAATTCGACCCAGAATAGTGCCGATAGCGAGCTGGGCATAGGTAAAATTGCGAAGAGCGAAGCCTTCCCCGGGAGCCCCCAGGAAAGTAGCGGCGCTGATTTCTGCTGCCAGAATGGAAGCAAGAATTGCCCACCAGGGGAGATTGCGGTTGCCGAGAGCATAGCTCTCCAGACTCTCCTGCTTGCGGCCCACGTAGAGCCCCACTCCGAAAATGGCGCAGAAATACGCCAGTACGACCAGTATATCAATCATGGCTGAGCACAGAAAACTCGGTGGTCAGAGTGCGGGCGCAACTGGCCACCGAGTGAAATGAGTTATGATATCAGGCCTGTTTCTTTTCCAGTGCGGCGGCAACGAGACCGTTGAAGAGCGGGTGCGGAGCGGTCGGACGGCTCTGGAACTCGGGGTGATACTGACAGGCAATGAAGAAGGGATGTCCGGGAAGCTCCACCACTTCCACCAGGCCATGTTCATCGTTCACGGCAGAGATCACCATGCCTGCCTTCTCGCAGGCTTCGCGGAAATCGGCGTTGAACTCGTAGCGGTGACGGTGACGCTCGGAGATAATCCTGGCACCGCCATAGAGCTTGCTGCACAGGCTGCCCTCCTGAATATGGGCGGGATAGGCACCCAGGCGCATGGTGGCGCCCATGTTGGTGATTGTTTTCTGCTCCTCCTGCAGGCAGATGACCGGATTGGTGCTGAACTTGTCGAACTCGGTAGAGTTGGCATCCGTCAGGCCGAGCACGTTACGGGCATACTCAATGACAGCCACCTGCATGCCAAGGCAGATACCGAAGAACGGAATGCCCTTCTCACGAGCATACTGCACGGCCTTAATCTTGCCCTCCACACCTCGCTCACCGAAACCACCGGGAACGAGAATGCCGTCCACATCGCCAATCAGAGTTTCGCAATCACCGCTCTCCAGAGCTTCGGCATCCACTCTGACGATATTCACACGGCAATCGTTGGCTGCACCGGCATGGGTAAAGCTCTCGTAGATGGACTTGTAGGCATCCTGCAGGGAAATATACTTACCCACCACGGCAATACGCACACTGTGGGAGGGGTGAATCACACGCCCCACAAACTTCTGCCATTCGTCCATCTTGGGCTTGGGAACAGTAATGCCCAGCACTTCAGTAACGATGCGGTCAACTCTGTCGCGGCCCAAATCAAGCGGGCACTCGTAGATGCTGTGCTTCACGTCGCAGAAGGCCACTACGTTGCGCGGCGGGACATTACAGAACATACCAATCTTGCGCTTCTCTTCATCGGTGAGGTTATCCATTTCTGTGCGGCACACGATGATGTCGGGCTGAATACCGATTTCACGCAGCTTGGCCACGCTCTGCTGGGTCGGCTTAGTCTTTGTCTCACCGGCAGCCTTGATGTACGGCAGCAGGGTGACATGAATGAAACAGCAGTTGTTGCGCCCTACCTCAAGCGCGAACTGACGCAGAGCCTCGAGGAAAAGGTACCCTTCGATATCACCCACGGTGCCGCCGATTTCGGTGATGATGACGTCGCAATCCTTGTTTGCCTCGGTCAAATCATACAGGCGCTGCTTAATCTCATCGGTCACGTGGGGGATGTACTGAACAGTCTTGCCAAGATAATCGCCGCGACGCTCCTTCTCGAGCACGTGCTCGAATACCTTACCGCTGGTCAGGTTGTTCAGGCGGGAAAGCTGGCAGTGGATGAATCGCTCGTAGTGACCGAGGTCAAGGTCTGTCTCAGCGCCATCGTTAAGCACGTATACCTCACCGTGCTGGTAGGGGCTCATGGTGCCCGGGTCAATGTTCAAATAGGGGTCAAACTTCTGCATGGTCACGTCCAAGCCGCAGTGCTCAAGCAATGTGCCGATAGAGGCTGCTGCAAGACCTTTACCCAGAGAAGATACTACGCCACCGGTTACGAAGATGTATTTCATGGTTCTGTGTGTTGTTTCTGTTATGTTGAGCTCATCTTACCAGATATCCGGAGTTCTGTCGAGTAATTGATGATTCTATCTCTGATAGGGGCAATGTCGACTTTGTGAAATTATATCATAAACAGCTGATTGTCTGTAGTGAATAAAAAGACTTGTCAAACTGGATGAAAAATGCTAGACTTACTTAACCTAGTTAATAAAGATGGCTTTAACCAGAGCACAACAGGCTGTATTACAGGCAATGCATGAACGAGGCGAGGCTACTCGCCCGCAATTAGCACAGGCTACAGGTCTGAGCTTGGTATCGGTCTGCAAGGCTGTCGACGTTCTATGTCGAAACGGTGAATTAAGAGCAACGGAAGAGGTTCCCTCCGGTGGAGGCAGGCCCGTTATGCTGTATCGGTACAACGTTAACTACGCGCGACACGCATTAATCGAATGCCACAGACAAGGCATGTTGCTGGGTTGTCGGGTTAGCATATTGGATTTGCATGGGCGTAAACGCCAAGAAACGACGGCTCAATTTGCCTATTTAGAAAAAGAAAGTCTGGATGGCATTCTGACAGAAACACTGGGCAATCATCGTTTACGCAGTATCACATTGATATTTCCTGTCGATGATATTCCGACAGGGATGACATCACACCTGAAATCACGATTCGATTGTCCTGTTAGTATGCCAAGCACTGCGTCAATTTTAGCGCAGGGAGCTACCGACGGAACTGTCGTACTTTGTTTACAACCGGGTGCAAATCCGACCGGCGCAATGGTACGTGGAGGGTGCGTATATGAAACAGGCCCCCTGCACTTATTACCCATGCCTGCAGATTGGATTGCTCTCGACTATAGTGACAGAGGCTTGATTGAAGAAATGACTGCCCGATTACTGCAAATTATTACCTGCACGCAAGCCCCCGACAGAATTGAATTGTACATGCCGCCCATGAGTACGCGACTGGCTGAACGTATACGCTACAATGCAGGCACAAAACTGCGCGGGACTCTGCCGGAACTGAGCTTTAACAAAATCAGAGACTACGAAATCAATGAGTTGGTGAACAGTTACGCTGCCCGCCCATAAATGACATTTTCTTGACAAAATCATACAATGATGGCAGAATATGGCGCGTATGCGCATGAAAGCCATTACTGCAATGATGTGCGCCCTGGGACTTAGCATAGTTGCCATGGGTGCTGTACCTGAGCATTTTCAACCCCGAGCCAAGGAGTTACTGGCAGACAGTATTGAGCTGATTCCCAGTGAACATCAGCTTAACGTCATTTACTTCGTCGGTAATGACCGCGAACCGATAGCTGACTACGAAAGACGTATCAGTGAGTTGCTGATTTACCTTCAGCAGTACTACGGTAAAGAAATGGCACGCAATGGACAGGGCGCTCACTCCTTCGGTTTGTCCATGAAAGAGAACGGTGAGGTTTTGATTCATCTTGTTCGCGGCAAAAAGCCTCACACTGAGTATGCATACGGAACGGGGCATAATCCCTGTCTGGAAGAAGTGAACGCATACCTCGATGCTGCACCGGGTCGTCGCACCAGCCAGCACACCTTTGTTATCATGCCCACTCATTATGATGATGAGTACAATGACATGAACCCCGGTGGCGTTCCTTTCTACGGTCTGGGGACTAACTGTTTTGCCCTTGATTATGCTCATTTTGATATTAAACATATTGGACAGCCGACCAAGCAAGGTCGTCTGTTAACCAAGTGGTACGGCGGTTTTGCTCACGAGCTTGGCCATGGTCTCAACCTCCCCCATAACCTCGGTACCGCAAGTGACAACAAGGCCTTGGGAACAGCTCTGATGGGTGCCGGTAACTATACATTTGGGTTCAGTCCGACTTACATCACTCTTGCGAGCTGTCGCATTCTGGCTAACTCTGAGCTCTTTGTTCCCGCCGGCACAGCGACAAAGTTCTACACGCAAATGACAGCCCCCGCCATAGATGAGGCTACATTCAAACGCGTAGGCGACACACTGGAACTCTACCTGCGCACGGCACCGGAAGTCGTGAATGTGAACGCGTACGTGCAGGACCCGCCTTTCGTGGTAAACCGCGACTACGACGCCGTACCCTTTGCCTGCACCATGAGCAAATCTGCTGACGGCAAGACTGTAGCTACAGTGAGCATTCCTCTGGCTGAACTGAGCGAATTAAAAAATACCAAGGGTGGCAGCATGGCTCTGGATTTACTTATTCAGACCAATGAGGGTAGCAGATTCCGCTGGCGAGTACCCTTCGATTTAAGTCAGGTGCCTGCCGAGGGTAGCATTGATATGGGTAAACCGAACTTCTGGAGAGGGTACTGATATCATGAAAAAGGCGATTGCAGTAGATTTCGGCGGCACGAGCATCAAAATGGGCGTGACGCAGGGGGCTGACATTCTGCATAAGGCAGAGCCCCTGCTCACTGCAACCTATGATAGCCCTGCGGCTATCATCAAAGCTATGTGTACCACCGCTCGAGAGCTGCTGCAACGCCACCCCGATGCCGCGGCTGTCGGTCTCGGTATGCCCGGCTGGACGGATTTTCACCGAGGTGTGCTGTACCAGCTCACCAATGTCCCGGTCTGGAATCACGAGGTGCCTGTGCGCGATATCATGCAGCAGGCCCTCGGGCTCCCTGTGGCGCTGGATAACGACGCTAATTGCATGGCCTATGCCGAATGGAAACTCGGTGCCGGTAAAGGACTGCAAAGCCTGGTCTGCCTGACACTGGGTACCGGAATTGGCGGCGGTATTGTCATCCATAACCGCATGCTCCGTGGTCGTACCGTCTCTGCTGCCGAGCTGGGGCAAACCAGTATCGATTGGCGCGGGCGCACCGGTCCCTTCGGGAATCGTGGTGCGATAGAGGAATATATCGGCAACAATGAGTTTGCGGCAGATGCCGTACAGGCATACGCGGCAGCCGGTCAGGCACGCAGTCCCGAAGAATGCACCCCCTACCTTCTGGAACATGCTGCCCGCAAGGGGTGCCCGATTGCACAAGGACTGTACAACAGCTTTGCGGAGAAACTGGCCTGCCTTATCATGAATCTCATGTATGCCTTTGTTCCCGAGGCTGTCATTATTGGTGGAGGGGTTGCCAAAGCCGGAGATTTACTTTTTACGCCATTGCAGGAGAAATTGCGCGAGCAATTGTTCCCGGTTCACTACGAAGCGCTCAGCCTTAAACCGGCGCATTTCGGCGCAGATTCAGGCCTGATAGGTGCGGGACTCATGGCGGCAGATTATTCCGAGGGCCTTTTATCGTAATTATTTTGAACAGACTTCATCATTCTAACATCTAATACTCGTTATGAACAATAATCCAACTGCTAAACCTAACCTGCCGCCCGTGCCACCTGTAAAGACTCCTGAGGATCCCTCCTGGTGGAATCTGGGAGCTGTGCCTTTTTTTGTCCTTCTGATGGTCGCAGCAGCGGCTGACCTTGCCTGGCCCCGAGAATACGGTTTCGGTATAGGTGCCGGTCTGGGATGTTTCCTTGCCATCAATGCCTTGCTGTTGTTGCGAAAGGATTTAAGCCGGGGTGAGTACTGGTTCCTGCAGGCACTTGCAATTCTGAACTGCCTGGTGCTGGTTATGTGCGGTAATCCCATTTGTTGGTTCAGCAGTCTGGTGCTGCCTTTCATTGTGGTTATGTTACCCACGAAGAACAACATGACTCAGCCCAATACCTCCTACCGTAACTGGTGGTCTTTCTGGGTTGCCAAACGACCCGAGAAAAAAGCGACGAAAGGGCGTTTCGCAGCATTGCGGGCCATCCTGCCTCTGCTCATATGCATTTTAATCGGGTTGGTTTGTTTCGTTGCCTTCCTCTGCATTTTTGCAGCAGGTAACCCGGTGGTGGAAATTGTATGGAATACGCTTGTAGAGTGGTGGAACAAGCTGGTGGAGTTCCTGCACATCAGCTGGGATTTCTGGCTCCATGTTCTCTTCTGGATTGTTGGGTTCCTCTGGTTCGGTATCTACTGTTTCAGGCGCCCGAGCAGCAGCACGCCGCTGCAAACAACAACTGCTCCTGAACAGGCTGCTCCCACAGGCACAACGATGCTGCCCTACCTGCCGCTCTGCGTACTGCTCGGTGTGAACGCAGCCTTCCTGGTAGCCACATCGACCGATATCGCCTATCTCTGGTTCGGCAATGTTCCCGAGGGTATTTCTCAGACGTCATACCTGCACGAAGGCGCCGAATCCATCACCTGGGCTTCTGTTCTCGCGGCCGGACTTCTGGTGCTCCTCTTCCGTCAACGCGGCGTGGCCCGCACATCTGCCGTTTCCCGCGTATTGGGTTATGTTCTGGTCATTCAGACTGCGCTTCTGGCAGTGAGCGTCTATATGCGCCTGTATTACCAGATTTCAGACTTCGGCTTTACCACCCGTCGTATCGAAGCTGCCGAATGTATGCTCCTGGGCCTGATAGGTCTCGTCGTTCTCGTTATCTACATGTCTACCAACGGTGCGTTCTGGAAGTATACAAAAATCTGTCTGGGTGCAGTCCTGCTTGCCTGCATCACCTTTGCGGCATACTCCCCTGCTCGCATGGCGGGCTCACTCAACATGATGTATGTTGGCACTCACCCGCACTGGAAATTTAAACTCTCCGACTTCAGTATCGGTCGATTTGATGAAAAGGAAAATCTGGCTTTCGCCGAATATGTGTTTAATCACTCAACTCCCGAAGAGCGTGAAAGTACCTCCAAATTCTTCAGCAGCGTGCTGACGAAGGATGAGCTCGTGAGAGCTGCACTGGACGTTGAACTCCGCGCCACTCAAGGTTCCTGGATTAACTACACTTTCAGTCTTCAGCAGGATATCCCTGCCGCAGAGCGTATCCTTGGTCGTCCTATTAAGGTGAAATTCGTGGATAGCGAAGATTGATAGATTGCATCATATTGCTTAAAAACCCCGCGCCGATTCCATCAGCGCGGGGTTTTATGTCTTTCTGTTGAAAACGCTTTACTCGGCCCAGGTCAGAACAACCTTACCGGACTTGCCGGAGTTCATCACATTGAAGCCCTCGGCGAAGTCTGTATAGTGCATGCGGTGGGTAATGATGGCGGAGACATCGAGCCCACTGCGCAGCATGGCGTCCATCTTCTGCCAGGTTGCAAACATCTCACGCCCATAAATACCCTTCATCTTGAGGCCCTTCCATACGAAGGTGTTCCAGTCAATGCCGGAGCCACCGGGCTGAATACCGAGCAGCGAGATATTGGCACCATAGGCGGAATGCTTGATGATATCCTTCAGGCAGGCAGGAGCACCGCTCATTTCAAGGCACACGCCATAGCCCTCATCAATACCGAGGTCTTCACGGGCAGCGGCAATGCTGTCGCCGCCAATCACGTTAACGGTGCGGTCTGCACCCAGTTTCTTAGCAAGGCTCAGTTTGTAGTCGCTTACGTCGGTAATGGTGACGGTACGGGCACCGGCCTTCTTGCAGACGGCAGCTGCCATGGAGCCAATAAGGCCTGCGCCGGTAATGAGAACGTCCTCACCCACCAAGTCCCAGGAAAGCGCCGTATGCGTAGCATTGCCCAGCGGGTCAAGAATGGAGGCAATCTCCATGGGCATATCCTTGTGGATGCGGATAACATTCGACTGAGGAATGGACAGATACTCGGCAAAGCAACCGGGACGGTTTACACCAACCCCCTTGGTGTTCGGGCAAAGGTGGAAAGCACCACGACGGCAGTTACGGCAGTGACCGCACACAATGTGCCCCTCACCGCTTACAACCTCACCGGGTTTAAACTCAGTAACAGCTGAGCCCACGCGCTCAATCACACCGCAGAACTCATGACCGACATGCATACCCACCGGTATGGTCTGCTGAGCCCAGGCATCCCAGTTCCAGATATGCAAATCCGTACCGCAGATAGCTGTTTTATAAATCTTAATGAGAACATCATTCGGTCCGACTTCAGGCATCGGCACCTCCACCAATTCCAGACCTTTATCGGCCTTTGTCTTGACGAGCGCTTTCATGGGCGAAGAGTGTACGCCTTTAGCGCCCACTTGGCAAGCTCAATATCATGTAAAATTGTCATGAGTGCCACTTTTCAGGTATAACTACTATCGAACCGGACTGCAAATGAAAGCATCTTACCCATTATCATGATTCTGAAAGCCCTCTTCTATTACCTCTTCCACCGCAACAAAAACCGACAAGCTGACACTACTCCGTCACCGGATATCGACCTGAGCCGCTATCTGGGGCGTTGGTATGAACTTGCCAGATTTGATACTCCTTTTGAAAATGGGCTAGAAGAAGTATTCACTGACTATAAAGCTCTTAGCAATGGTAAAGTAAGTGTAAGCAACAACGGTCTGGATACCCACAATCACCGTCATTCAGCAAAAGCAATCGGCACGCCCTCAGGCCCCGGGCAGATGCAGGTTTCTTTTATCCCCTGGTTGCGATTCCTCTCAACTCCGTACAACATCCTTTATGTTGATGACTTCTACACGAATGCGCTAGTCAGTAACGAAAGCGGTTCCTGCCTGTGGTTCCTGAGCAGAAAGGCCAATATAGATGTCGAGGCCTTCGAGATTATGATAAGAGAGGCTCAATCCCGAGGTTTTGACCTCAGCGACCTGCACTACACCCGCCACCGTTACCGGGATTAATCTTCGTCCGCAAAGCTTATATTAACCTTCTTGCGCTTCCATGCTTTCACAAAATCCTTCTGTAGCTGGCGGGCATTCTTGTGCGGTTCTATGAGGTGCTGTGCAGCCTCCTCGGGCGTTTCCCCATCAAGCAGAGCCTGCATATACTTGCGCAGGGCTTCCACGCCTTTTTTGCCATCCAGATGAACATAGAAAGTAATAATCATGGTGGCCAGTGTATAGGTATCCTTGCCACGCGACATGTAAGAATACATTTCCTCCTGACTCATGGTCAGGAACTGCTGCAAGGAGAACGGGAAATTAAGCGCCCCCTGCTGTTCGCGGTCCTGCGCTCGCTTAAGGATGAAAGCAAAACAGCGGGTAAACTCCAAATCTTCGCCCACATAGGGCACACAGCCGATATATTCGGCCCATCCTTCATTGCACCATATCGGCAAATTATTGTACAGGAAGTTCTGGTGAGTCAGCTCATGCACGAGAGTATGAGTCTCAATATCATTGCTCACGACGTGACCGGCTGAGTTAAGGCCGAGCGAGGGGAACGGTACCATCACTTTGTCCTGAACAACGCTATCGGCCGTTACAGGTGTTGGCTTGCCGGGTTGCCGGCGCAAGGCGAAAGTAAACACACCGGCAGAATCGGCGGGACCTCCATTCTGTCTGTATTCAGCCACGGTGGGCCAGAGTTGAACCAGGTATTTCTTATTGCTGCGGTCTTCCTCTGTTCTCGGAACCGGCAACACTTCCCCCACGGCTTTGTTCGCCTCATAAGCACACTCGAAAAGTCGACCGATGGTGGTGCGGGCGTTCACATCAAGCGCCACAGGGGTATGGAATACGTAATTGTTTGTCTCGTAAACAAAAAATTGTCCCTTCTTAGGAGCTTCCTTCAACTCAGTGTCATCGGGAACAGGTACTTTGGTCGGCCAACCCGACGGTGACTTGGCACGCACGTTGCGCACCCCCTGCTCACGCAGAGCTTTTCTTTTCTGCTGTGCTGCCTTGCCTACATTGCGTTTTTTGCTTTTACCTGCTTTGGTTAACTCACGTTGCTCAAGTTTGCATTCTGTCAGAGTCTGAGCGGTCACAAAAGAACAACTCAGCAAGAGTAACAATATCAGCATCCGGTAAATGGCTGTCTTCATGCTTCAGAATCTGCCATAGCTAAGGTCAAAAGACAAGTAAAAAAACGGCTCACGTGCAGTTTTTAACAATAAAGGTGCATTTTCTGTTGGCAAAGCTTAAATAAATGTGCTAGAATGATGTCACATGAGAACCGCAGTTTGTAAACGTACCACCGGAGAGACCGATATCGAGCTGGAGCTGAATCTGGATGGAACCGGGTGTGCAGATGTGCGCACCGGTCATGCTTTCTTTGACCACATGCTTAACCTGCTGACAAAACACAGTCTCATGGATGTTAAGCTCGCAGTCAAGGGTGATCTGGAGGTGGATGCTCACCACACGATTGAAGACACCGGCATTGTTCTGGGCGACAGTATTCTGAAAGCCCTCGGTGACAAGAAAGGGATTCGCCGTTACGGATGCGCCTATGTTCCCATGGATGAAACGCTCTGCCGCTGTGTGATTGACCTGTCCAATCGCCCTTATCTCGAGTTTCGGGCGTTCCCCGGTGCGGCAGATGCTCCCAATATGCCGCTTTCTCTAACCGTGGAGTTTCTGCGGGCGCTCACCAACAATCTTCGCTGCAACCTGCATGTGGAAGTATTTTACGGCATGGATGGCCACCACATAGCCGAGGCCGTATTCAAGAGTCTGGCTCACGCACTGCGTCAGGCTGTAGAAATTGACCCACGCGCAGCAGGTATTATTCCCTCCACTAAAGGAACACTCTGATTTCATGCTTAATCTCGGTATTATCGATTACGGAGCAGGCAATCTCTCCAGCGTCTGCAACAGCTTCCGCGCCATTGGTGTGGAAGGCAGATTGGTACGTACCGCTGATGACCTGAATGAAATCACACATCTGGTTCTTCCCGGTGTTGGGGCTTTCGGAGATTGTTCCCGAGCCTTGCAGGAACAGGGACTGGTGGCCCCTATTCGTCAATGGATCGAGCAGGATAAACCATTCCTCGGAATCTGTATTGGCTACCAGATTCTCTTTGATAGCAGTGATGAAACGCCGGGTGCCGAGGGCTTAGGTATTTTCCGCGGACACGTGCAGCGTTTCCCCGATAGCGAGCTCAAAATTCCGCACATGGGCTGGAACACTGTTCACCCGCTGAGTTCCGATGACCCCGCCTGGCGCGGCATGGGAGCGGCCCCTCACTTCTACTACGTCCATTCATACTTTCCCGTTCCGAAAGATAACTCGCTGGTAGCAGCTACGAGCACTTATGGCGTCACCTACGCCGCAGCCATTCGAAAAGGGCGTCTGCTGGCTACTCAGTTTCACCCTGAAAAGAGCCAGATACTCGGGCTCCGACTCTTACAGAATTTTCTCACTCTCTGACTTATTACCGTGAAAACCATCGACCGTTACATACTAAAGCAACTCATTACCGTGACCCTTCTCGGTGTGATGTCGCTCACTCTCCTCATGCTGTTGGGACAGCTCTTTAAAGAGCTTCATACCCTACTTGTAGAAAGTGGAGCACCTCCCTCCATTGTCTTTGATTTCATTATTCAGGTTATCCCATTCTCTCTGACCTTCTCTGTCCCCTGGGGATTCCTGACCGCTGTTCTTCTGGTGTACGGACGTTTAGCCGCTGACAACGAGCTGACATCCATGCGAATGGCAGGTCTGAGCCTGTGGCGACTGAGCATGCCTGCTATCGGTATGGGCTTGGCTCTCTCCCTGCTCTGTTACTATATTAATATCGAAGTGGCACCAAAAGGCAAGAATGCTATGAGCGACCTCGTCATGAAAGCCGCCATGGACAATCCCCGCAACTTGCTCACCGCCGGTGGTGGCGAAACAAAGCTGGACGGAGTACGCCTGTATGTGGAGGGGCGAAATGGAGATAAATTACAGGGTGTACATATTTACCCCATCGATGAGAACGGTGCTGCTAAGAACGGCATGTCCGGCTTCGCAGCCATGCATGCCAAGAGCGCTGATATTGGTGAGTTCGATCTCAAAACCCGTCAGCTCAGTTTGGTGCTCCATTATGCCACTATTGAGCACAAGCAGGGAGATGCTATCAATCTGCCCATGATTGAAGAATTGCCCTTCCAGGTGCACATTCCCATACGTACGCGCCGCAAAATGAAGCCAAACCGCTTTACTAATGCGGAAATTGCAGACGAGCTGGCACATTGGGAAATTGTGCGCGATGTTACGATTAAGGACATGGAGGAATACAATAAGGCCGCCGAAGCCGCTCACAAGGTCGGCAAAGAACCTTTCCCCTGTGCTGCTAATCTCTGGGCAGCAGCTTATAGCGATTCCCGTTTTTATATTAGTTCTATGCGCACGAAGGAGGAAAGAGCCTTCAGGACGGAAGGAGTGCAGCGCGCGTCCTTTGCCTGTGCCTGTCTTGTTTTCTCGCTCATTGGTGTTCCCCTTGCCATTACCGCTCGCCGAAAGGATACCTCCACCGGCTTTGCTTTGGGTATTATCGTCGCTGCCGTGTATTTCGTGGCACTCGTGTTCTGCGAGCTTTCCCGTAAGTCCGGTGGCATCACTCCCTACATTGTACTGTGGATACCCAATGTTCTTTGCGCTGCCTATGCTATCTGGCAGCATGCCAAAGCTAAATACAGAGGTTGAGTCAGACCGTCGAACTCAAAATATCGGGCAACTCATTTTACTTGAGTTGCCCATTTTTATTTGTACTGACCTTGAATAAAGAGCCCCGATCCGAAGATCGGGGCTGCAGTGATAACCAATAAGAAACAGGATTAGGGCTTCACAACGGAAGCAAGAACCACCGTGCCATTGAAAGGAGTAGCAACGTTGGCGGGCAGCTCAACCTGAGCCAGACGGAAGGACTCACCAAGCTTCACGGAGGTGATGTCACCGCTGATGCAGCAGGGGATGTCCTTCACAGCGCACTTCACGGGCATCTCGTGCACAATCTGGTGTACAACACCACCCATGCCCACACCCACGGGAGTACCGGTAAGCTTCACCTCAACCTTGGTCTTCACCACAGTATCGGGAGTTACGGCCTCAAAATCCATGTGATTGGTGCAGTCGGTCAGGAAGTTGCGCTGCACGTCCTTCACCATGGCCAGAATGGTGGTACCATCGAGGTCGAGGTTTACGAGGAAGCTGTCGCTGTCAACACTGTTGAGCAGGGCGCGTACGTCGGAGGTCTTCACCTGAATGTTGATGTTCTCCTTAACGGCGGGACCGTATACAACGCCGGGCATGTAACCCTGAGCGCGCAGAGCATTGAGCTTGCCGGTACCGCGAACCTCGCGCTTGCTAACCTTAAGAGTAAGATTTGTCATCGTCTTAGAATGATTTTGAAATTGAAGTTTTGTTTGTCGTTCTTCCGACGTCGGTGCGCGTATGTTGTCACCCGCCGGGCTTGTCTCGCTCTTACCACGAGGCAGGAGCGGACACGCAGGATGCCACTAAAAGGTTGAAAAGTCAAGAGAAATTTAATAATGCGGATGAAAAAAGTATTGAAATTATTAAAAAAACTGCTACAGTAACCACGCGACATGAGAGAAAAACTCCCATACCTGTTCACATTGCCCCTGTTACTGCTCTGCCTCTTGCTGTCCTCATGCGGGCACACATTGAAATCAGAAAGCGGTCTGTACAATGTGAAACTTGAGAGCAGTTACAAACTCCCGGTTAAGGGAATTTGGTTCAGTGGAAGGGCCTTACATTACACAGAGCAAGCAAAAGGCCGGATTTATGTTGCACCGTTGAATATTGATGCCATTGTCAACGATGACCCGGAAGCTGCTCACGAAATGAAGCAGATGATGAGTTCCTACGTGAAGGAGTATCTCAGCAGGTGTTTTGCCGAAATACGAAATGCGAACCATACAGACTGGGATATCACCGAGTCGGAAGCGGAGGCTGATTTACGCGTTGATATCGCGATTGTTCACTTTAAACGCCAGCGTCCATTTTTACGGATATTCACAGATGTGGCCTCTAATTGGTCACCGGTTCCCATGACGTCCTCTCTGGCCTCCCCCTTGTCGGAGGGTGATATCTGTATCGAAATGACCATAAGAGACGCCAGAAATCACGAACTTCACATGGCTCTTAAGGATGCCAATCCCGGCAAGCCCAGGTATTTTCGAGCAGCTGCCTATAAAAGCTACGGCAACGGTATTACCGGCATGCGAATCTGGGCGCTGAAGTTGGCGCTTGTTATAAGAGAGGCCGCAGCTGACAGGGGAAAGGGCCGCTCTTTGAAACAGAGGGTGGAGGACATGAATCTCTTTGATGTGATTGAGCACAGAACCCGCCTGTTGAAAGATGACTTCCTCTCCTGATGAATTGGCTGAGCGCCTGCTCGCTTACATGAAAGCCCCGGGATATGAAGCTCAGGACGTTTCAGCCATCGCCAGAGGGCTCGGAATTGACTCCCGCGAGCGCCCTGCTCTGCGTGCTCTCATAAAGGAATGGGAGAGTAAGGGAAAACTGCTGCGCTTGCGACAGTCTCGCTTTGTGTTGAGAGCACCGGCTGAGGAACCATTAAGGGGGCGCATTCGCCAGATTAAAGCCGGTAAGTTCCTCTTTATACCTGATAGTAAGGGGCAGGAAATGCTGCGCTCCCTGATGTCAACCGATGAGAACGGCGAAATAGAATTACCTGTCATGCCGCACCGTGATGGAGGTGCCATGGACGGAGATAGCGTGCGCGTAACACTGCGCCGTACGGCGGGTGATACCAGCTATCGCCGTCGGCACAAACACCGACCATCGGCAGAAAATATTCGATTTGAGGTTCGGGTCGACGAAATCGAAGAACGCCGCCGCGGAACCTGGGTCGGCATATACCGCCCCGGTGGACGTTATGGCACCATGCTGGGAGATGGCCGCACATCCCCCGAGCAGGTCATGCTTACGGCACCGCCGCCACCTAACCTGCTGGTTGGTATGGCTATTACAGTGCAGGTTCAGAATTATCCCCGCGGCAAGATGCCGGCAACAGGTACAGTGGAACAAGTATTGGGATGGCCCGATGACAACGGGGTAGATATCACCACCATCATGCATCGCTACACGCTGCGCTCCGATTTCCCACAGGCTGTACTCGATGAAGCCTCAGCCCTTCCGGGTGAGATTCCTACTGAAGAACTTACTCGACGTGAGGATTGGCGCGAGCGCTGCGTGTTGACGATTGACCCGGCAACAGCCCGAGATTATGACGACGCCATCTCGCTGCGGGCGCTTGATGGTAAGGATGTGGAAATAGCAGTCCACATAGCGGATGTCAGTTATTATGTCAAACCCGGTAGTGCTCTGGATGCCGAGGCCGCACTGCGTGGTAACTCAACCTATCTGCCTGACCGTGTGTTACCCATGCTACCGCCCAGGCTTTGCGACGACCTCTGCTCACTGAAAGCCGGCTGCGACCGTCTCACTCGACTGTGTGTCCTTCGAGTTGGGACCGACGGCAGGGTGAAACATGCTCGCTTTGCCGATGCCGTTATTCGCTCTCGTGCACGACTGAGTTATGAGCAGGCTCTGGCCGTTCTGGAAAATAGAAACTCTACAGGAAATGAGGAGCTGGATTCTATGCTCCGCCTTGGTCACAGCGTTGCGGCAGCCCTGCGCGCACGCCGTATTCAACAGGGGGCTCTCGACCTCGATATGCCGGAGCTTCGCGTGGTGCTGGATGACTTCGGCTCGCCTACCGGGGTCGAGACAGAGAGCCATGACATCGCTCACCAAATGATAGAGGAATTTATGCTGGCCGCCAATGAAGCTGTGGCCGCCGCGCTGAAAGCTGCTCTTGTTCCTACCATTTACCGCGTACACGAGGAACCCGATCCATCTAAATTGCACTCCTTTGCACTCACAGCCCGCAGTTACGGCATTGCCGCAGGGGCACTCAATTCACGCGAAGAACTCAGCCGTGTTGCTGCCGCTATCAAGGGGCATGCCGATGAGAAAATTCTGACGGTTGCACTGTTGCGATCCATGATGCGGGCAAGATATGCCACGAAAGCACTCGGTCATTTCGGGCTGGCCAAGGGTGATTACTGCCACTTTACCAGCCCCATTCGCCGTTACGCTGACCTTATTGTTCACCGAGGATTCGCCAAGCTTTCGCAAGGCCGACAGGCGCGAACCCACCTGCCCGCCCCCGGGCGGCTGACCGAGATTGCTGAGCACATATCTGAAACTGAGCGCAACTCTGCCGCAGCAGAAAAGGAAGCGCAACAGACAAAACTCGCGCTCTATCTGGCCGCTGAGTGTGAAAGCGACTCTCCCCGTCATTGGCAGGCAGTGGTGACCGACACCTACCCACAGGGGCTGGCCGTGGAAATCCCGGAGCTACAGATGCGTGGTTTTATTTCAGGCGCAGAACTACCCGAGCGACTGGGTGCTCGCTGGTATTTTGAATCACACGCACGCCGCTGGAGCGCATCCGATGGCCGAGGCCTGTTCCCCGGCAGCCGTATTTCTGTCGTGCCGACGAACGTCGACATTGCGGCACGGTTCGTAGATTTTGCCCCGGCTCAACTCGACGTTCAGGCTTGCACGAATTGATATTTCTGGTAGAATAATCGAGCAGATGAACCTTTTTCAACAGATTTTCTCCCGCGCCGATCGCTTTACCACGGGCATCATCATCAGCGTGATATTGGGATTGCTGTTTCCCTGTGCCGGTCAGGTGGCTGAGGTGTTTGACGGATTGACCAATGCCGCCATTGTGTTGCTTTTCTATCTGTATGGTGTTAAGTTATCACGCGAGAGTGTGATTGCCGGTTTGCTCAACTGGCGCCTGCAGCTCATGGTGTTTTTCTTCACCTTTGTATTCTTTCCGCTCATCACCCCCCTGCTGCAACCGTTGCTGGAACCACTTGTCGGAGCCTCCCTCTTCATGGGGCTCGTGTATGTTGCCTGTCTGCCGTCGACGGTTCAGAGCAGCATCGCTTTCACTGCTGTAGCAGGCGGTAACGTACCGGCAGCAGTCTGTTCGGCCTCTGTCTCAAGTTTGCTGGGTGTATTCCTGACACCCCTGCTCGTCGGCATTCTCTTCACGCAAAGCAACAACGGCAGCGCAGAAGTCGGTCTTGATACAGTTCTGAAAATCTGCTATCAAATTCTGTTGCCCTTTGTTTTGGGGCAGCTGAGCCAGCGTTGGCTGCGCAACTGGGTCAGCAAACACAAATCTCTCATTAAGTGGAACGATCAGGGCACAATCTGGTTGGTTATCTACACGTCATTTTCCAACGCTACCGCCAACGGCTATTGGCAGCAACTGGAATGGAATTATCTGCTGGGTCTCATCCTTGCCTGCTGTATCATTCTCGGTATGACCTTCGCGGCCACATACTACAGCAGTTGCCGATTGGGATTTAACAGAGAAGACCGCATTACCATCGTATTCTGCGGTTCAAAAAAGAGTCTCGCTGTGGGAGCACCCATGATGTTAGCCATTTTCGGTGAGCTTGATAACAACCTACTGCTGCCGCTTATGGTATTCCATCAGGTGCAGCTCATGGCATGTGCGCAGCTGGCACGACTCTGGCACCTCAGAGCCAACAAACAATCATCATGACGTCAGATACCTTTGAGATGTGGTCTGCTACGCACCTTATTACAATAGGTGTAATTGCCGTTCTATCGGTTTTGCTCATCCTGTACGGAACCCGCTTGCAGCAGGATGACCGAGTTTTTCTGGGGCGTCGCTTCGGATTGCTCATGCTGGTGTTCTTTGTCTACGAGTACACCTGGAGATTCTGCACATTCGGATTTGAGGTATGCGTTGAGCAGGAAATGCTACCACTGCATTTCTGTGCATTCATGAGTCTGATATGTATTATCGCACTGTGGTGGCAGAAATCGTGGGCATGTTCACTGGTTTACTTTGGAGTACTGAGTGCCAGCATTCAGGCTATATTTACGCCTGTTCTGAAAGAAGATTTTCCCAGCGTTGCCTTTATCAACTTTTTTGTCTCCCACAGCCTGCTGCTCATGGCAGCCCTGCTCCAGATTGGAGTTCTCAAATGGAGAGCTCGTCGCAGAGACCCACTGATAGCCCTGTTGCTGATGGATGCCTACGTACTGGCCATACACCCGGTTAACCTTTGGCTGGGCAGTAACTATGGTTATACGACAGAGGGGCCGGTCGGCACAATTCTTGCTCAGCTGGGGCCGGCACCATGGTACTATTTGTGGCTCCAGCCGGCATTGGTCATTCTCTTCTATTTCATGTACCTTTTTGTACGCAGAAAATCATAATTTTGCCACATGGAAACTATACCATTCATTCGCTGGTCAGCTCCGCATATTGTAGCGCTCATTCTGACTGTACTGGCAGCGGTACTAGTCCTGTGGTTGGGCAGTCGCATGCAGGAACGCGGCCGTTTTATTCTGTGCCGGGTATTGGGCGGTATCGTTCTCTTTCAGCTGGTAAGCGAGTTTATATGGCGAGCCTTCGCGGATGACTACGGCCCCTGGCAGTACAACCTGCCACTGCACTTCTGCTCATTCATGAGCGTGTTTGCATTCATCGCGCTCTGGTGGCGAGTACGCTGGGCCTGCGCCATTGTGTATTTCGGCGTTCTTGCCGGCAGCATTCAGGGGCTTATCACCCCGGCAATGGCCAATGGGTACCCCAGTCTGGCCTTCTTTATCTTCTTTATTGCTCACAGTCTGCTGCTGGTTGTGGCTCTGGCTATCCCAGTATTGCTGGGATGGAGAGCCCGCGGATGGGATGACCTGCGCTCGCTACTCATTATGGATGCCTATGTGCTGCTGATTCACCCCATTAACCTGTGGCTGCATACGAACTACGGCTACACCTTGGGGCCGCCCATTGCAGGCACATTGCTTGACTATCTGGGGCCGGCCCCATGGTACTACCTCTGGGCACAATTGCCGGTTTGGGCATTGTTGCGCCTACTCATGATACCGGTTCACGATAGGAGTGCCGAGTAACCTCCCCGTCTGTGAACGCGCTTTTTGTTTGCAAAAACGAATTGAAATCTGTAGAATGGCGGGCGTGAAGCTCGTTTCCCTCAAGTACCACGTTGTCAAACTGACCGTATTTGGCTGTGTGCTGCTCTATCTGGCCAGCGATTTGCTGGTATGGCACGGTCCGATCTGGAACTTTATGTATGGGGGAAAAGCTCCGGCTGTTGACCCGGCTGATGTTGTGGCAGAGGTCTACGGCGAACCCATTACCATCGACCAGCTGAATCGTCACGAAGCTGAACAGGATACTCTGGCCGGTCGCTCCACCCCGGAAGCCGCACGCCGGGCATCCATGCTCATGGATTTGGTGCGTGGGAAATTGCTGCTCATTCGCACCCGATATAACGACACCCGCCTGCCGGATTTCCATGCAGCTGCTACAGACGAAGTTGCTAAATTAGGCTCCAGAACAGCAACTACCTCTGAATTTGAGCGAAGTCTGCAATCTCAGGGGTACGGAAGCATAGCTCAATATGCTGATAAAATGGAGGTCAGGATGGAGTCTGCCGCTCTTTTGGAAAATGCCATTGCTCCCCACTGCTCGGTCAGTGATGAAGAAGTGGCGCGTGTTTACGAACAGCTCAAGAACGAACTGCCTGCTCCTGCACGCAGGCGAGTCAGCCACATCTTCCTGGAAACCCTGCATAAGGACCCGGCTCAGGTTGAGAAGCGCGCGCAGGAACTTTTGGCTTCATTGCAGTCCGGGGCAGATTTTGCCACACTGGCCCGCGAAGTGAGTCAGGATGTCCATAGCGCTCCCCGTGGCGGAGATTTGGGATTCTTTGAAGACTCTTCTACTCGCCCTCTGCCGGAATTACCTCTATTCGGAGAGAACGCCATACCAGCAGGAACACCTGTAGCTATTCAGAGCAAGTGGGGATGGCATATCCTGTTAGCCGGCGACATCACCCCTGCCGGCAAGCGAACATTCGAGGAATGCCGAGAGAGCATACGCACCGCTATCATCAGTTCGCGCCGCGAGCAGGCTGTCAATGCCTGGTTCAAGGGCGCTGTCAGAGAAGGATTTATAAAGAAACGCATCAGAACTCATGTCAAGTGATACCATTACAGTAAAACGTGCCACAAACGGGCTGCGTGGCACCATTACCGTACCCGGCGATAAAAGCATTTCTCACCGTGTAGCCATTCTGGGAGCGCTCTCCTGCGGCAGCATGCAGGTGCGTAATTATCTTTGCAGCGAGGATTGCATGAATACCCTACGCGCCATGCAGCAACTGGGTGCAAAAGTCACCCCCGGCGATTCACCTCAGAACTTTACGCTAACCGGTACAGCTATGCAGCCGACTGCTCCGACGCGAGACATCGACTGCGGCAACTCCGGCACCGGCATGCGCCTGATGGCAGGCGTAATGGCGGCACTCCCTTTCAATAGCTGCATGTTCGGCGACCCCTCTCTCAGCAGCCGTCCCATGAAGCGAATCATCGACCCTCTTGGGCAGATGGGGGCTCACATAACCGCTTGCGGCCAGAAGCCGGGGTGTGCCCCGCTCCGTATCGAAGGCACCTCACTGACTCCCATTCACTATGAGCTTCCCATGGCCAGCGCTCAGGTAAAAAGCGCTGTTCTGCTTGCCGGTATGCTGACCGAGGGTACGACTTCCGTGCATCAGCCTGCTATCACTCGCGACCACACAGAGAGACTCTTCAATCACTTCGGCGTGCCCTGCCGCGTTTCGGAGGATGGGCTGGATATTGAGGTGGATGGCCCCTCTGTGCCTCAGGCAAAAGACATCATTGTGCCGGGGGATATCTCCTCGGCAGCGTTCTGGCTGGTTGCGGCCACCGTTGTACCCAACAGCGAAATTACACTGCGTCACGTCGGACTCAATCCTACGCGCGATGCTATTATTACTGTACTGCGCCGCATGGGTGCAGATATTACAATCACCAATGAACATCATGAGGGTGAGCCCTATGGCGATATCACGGTTCGTACGGCAAAACAACTGGTAGGCACGGTTA
Organism: Akkermansia sp.; assembly: GCA_045531695.1. Taxonomy (GTDB): domain Bacteria; phylum Verrucomicrobiota; class Verrucomicrobiia; order Verrucomicrobiales; family Akkermansiaceae; genus Akkermansia. The sequence continues at coordinate 5,404 of JAZSEM010000015.1, read as the reverse complement.
TTCATAAACATGAAATTCCTAACCTTATCGATGAAATCCCTGTCCTTGCAGTAGCTGCAGCCTTTGCCGAGGGCTCAACCATCATTCGTAACGCAGCTGAGCTGCGAGTAAAGGAGAGCGACCGCATTTCCACCACCGTCAACAACCTGCGAGCCATGGGGGCCACGGTTGAAGAGTTTGAGGATGGTATGGTTATCACCGGCGGAACCCCGCTACATGGTGCCGTTATGGAGAGCTACCACGACCACCGTATTGCCATGGGCTTCCTGATGGCCGGTCTGCATGCCGACGGCGAAACTACTCTGCTGAACTGCGCTAACATCAACACCTCGTACCCGGGGTTTGAGGAGCATCTGCACACCCTGACGGGAGCCTGATTTTTTAGTCTACATGGCCAGAATTACAGAGGAATGTGTGGCTCGCATTAAGGACTCTGCCGATGTGGTGGAGATTGTGGGACGCTATATACAGCTCAGACGCGCAGGGAACGCGTGGAAAGCCTGTTGCCCCTTCCATAACGAGAAGACCCCCTCATTCAGTGTCAATCCGGCCAGGCAGACATTTAAGTGCTTCGGTTGCGGTGTAGGCGGCGATGCCGTCAAGTTCATCATGATGTTTGAGAACCTCGATTACCCCACGGCACTACGCCGTGTGGCGGATATGAATGGTATACCGATTATCGAGGAAGAAGAAAATCCGGAAGCTGCCCGTCGTCGCTGGCTACGCAGTCGCGTGGTCGAGGCCAACACTCTGGCTGCAGACTATTACCACCGCCAGCTTTGCCGCAGTCGCGAGGCTGACCACGTACGAGCCTACCTGAAAGAGCGAGAGTTCAATATCGAGATTGCCAAGGCATGGCAACTCGGTTGGGCTCCGCCCGATTTCCGTCCCTTCCAACAGCTGGCAGCGGCTGCAAATATGGATCAACGCTTGCTTTTGGAGGCCAATTTGCTTGGTAACGGCACACGTGGCAGCTACCCGGTATTCCGCGATCGCTTGATGTTCCCTATTCACAACGTGCGCGGTGAAGTTGTGGGCTTTTCCGGTCGTATTATGGCGGAAGGTCAGGACCCGAGAAAATACGTCAATACTGCGGAAACTGTAGCATTCCGAAAAGGTGAATTGCTCTTTGGTCTCTACAAAGCGACCGGAGCTATTGCCAAAGCCGGCATGACAGTAGTCGTCTGCGAAGGACAGCTTGACGTTATTGCCTGCCACGAGAAAGCTGATATTCGCAATGCTGTGGCCGGTTTGGGGACCGCCTTCACCGATGAGCATGCAAGCATGCTGCGCAAGTACGCCAAGCGAGCAGTTCTTTGCTATGATGGCGATAACGCCGGTATAAAAGCCAGCGAGAAAACATTCCGTAAATTGGCTGCAGCCGGTCTGGAAGTTTACATGGCCGTGCTTCCGCCCGGAGAGGACCCCGACTCTCTCATTAAGTCACGCGGAGCTGAAGCTTTGCAACAGGCCATTACCGATGCCCGCCCCTACCTGGAGGTCCGGGCCGGCATTGAAATGCAGGCCGTAAAGGGAGATGCCAATGCGCGAGCGGCACTCATTCCCCGCATGGCGGATTTAGCTGCTGAAATCACAGACCCCATCCGCCGAGGCGTGGCCGTTACCGATTTATCGAGCCGACTCAATACCGGATTAGAGGATTTGAGACAAACGGTGGATGAAATCATCCGTTCACGAAAGGAAACGCCCCGCGCCGAAGAACCCGATTACCCGGAGGGTGAAGAAGCCCCGGCAGAAGAACAGCAGGTCACGGCAAGAGTGAGTAACGTACGCCCCATCCGTCTGCACCCCACCATGCGAGACCTTATTTCACTAGCCGCCGGAAATGCTGAGGTTCAGCGTGCTCTGGTAGAACGAATTGAGGAGTTGCAGGAGCCCATCTCCCTGCTGGCCGGTGGTCCCGTATTGCAACGCTTGCTTGAGAAGTTGCCGACGCCCGGAAATGATGAGGATTGGCAGAACTTCATCGCCTCACTCCCGCCTGAGCAGGCTGCCGCGCTTCGCAAAATCAGCAATGCGGAACAGGAACTTACCAATGCTTATGCCACTGTGGAGCAAGCCTGCTCGCATGCAGCCCGGGAGGCCGTGGTGGCCCGAATAGATATCATCAAAGCCCGAATCAACAGCGGAACCCTCAGTGGTGATGAAGTATCAAAACTCAGTATGGAGGCTATCGAGCTTCACCGCATGCTTAACGCTCACTGATAGTTAGCGGGATTTTCTGCATTCATAACGTGCTTTTTGCTTGCGGACATCGCTCAGACCGCGTATAATACTGAGCAATGGATGCACAACTGGACAAAATCTGTCAGGAAGCTCAGCAATATGGTAAAAAACTCGCAGAGCTGGTAAAAGCCTCCCCCGAGCTGCGCCAGCTCACGACCCGCAGCGAGCGCGAAATTCAGCGCAGCTTGGCTAGATTCCGTTCCAATCTGCTGCTCATGGCAACCATTGGTTCCGTAAAGAGTGGTAAGTCCACTCTTACCAACTGTCTTGCGCATCGTAACCTCTGTGCGACAAAACTGGGTATCGAAACCACGCGTTTGCCCATGGTTATACTTGCCAGTGATGACGGGACAGAGCGCATGGAACTCTTCTCCCCTCTGGCTGCAGGTTCTCTCGGTGATCAGGAACTCTTTGAGCTGGTGATTGATTATCTGCGTAAAGTTGCACCCGATGATTTTGACGAAAAAGTCTCCATCGAACGTCGCAATATCAATCAGGCTAATCTTGATGCCTGGGCTCAGGGGCACACCAGTGCCGGTTGCGCCGCTATTTTCCTTGTGGAGCCCGAGGCACGCCTGCTTCAGGCCGGCATAGGAATTGTTGATATGCCCGGCATGGATGGTCTTACCTCCAACTGGCACGATGAGAAGCTGCATGAGTGGATGAACGAAAACGCAGACTACTTCCTTCTTGTGCAAAGCTCGTTTGCTGCACTCACTCCCGATACCCGCGATTATCTGCGTACGGCAATGGAGCGCTCCCAACGCCCGATACGCGTTGTGCAGAACCGTATCGAGGCTCAGCACTGGCTCACACCCGAGGAGCAACAACAGCAGCAGGAAAAGCAGCAGTACAATACCCAGCGTCAGCTCAGCGACTTCATTCGCAAGGTCATTCCCGGAAGTTGGGTGAATGCCGGTCTTGCCTGGTGGCAGCAGGAGCGTAAGTTCCGCCCCCTTGCCCCGGAGGAAGAAAACAACGAATCCATGAAGCGGGATTCTCATCTTACCCCGCTCGAGGATGAAATTTTGGCAGACCTGCGCAATCCCGAGGCAACGCTGCGTCGCAATTCCTCTGATTATCTACTCAAGATTCTCGAGGGTATTGATACCAGGCTTAAGGATTTCATTCAGAAGAGTCAGAGCCACATTTCACACATCCACTCCATTCAGGCTGCTATCCGCAAATTAATGGATTCCGCTCGCCTGCGCGAAGCGGTTGAGAGCAATAACCTGCATGAAGGACGAATTCGCTGTGGATATCTTGCCGACCAAGCCAGACAAACACTCTATACTCGACTTGATGCCATACTTGACCTCTCGGTTGATGGCTATTTCCATGAGGATTGGATGGGTAATGACCTGCCGGCGCAGGAACTCAATCTCACCCGTCTGAAGGTAGAAAACGATTTAGGTGACTTGCTGGCAGAACAGGAGACTCACATTCTGGCGCCTGCCAAAATCTGTGAGCTTACCGAACTCGAGGAGGAGAAGCTGCAAGCCTGCGCCGATACGTTGCAGCGACGAACCGTGGACGAAATTCGCAAGGATTATATCAAGGCTGTTCTCAACGCTTGGAAGGATGTGCCGCTCGATTGCACACCGGTAACTCTCGGCGAGCTGAAGGAAACAACATTCATGGGCATGATTAACCGTCGCTGCAGCTACAACGAGACAGTGCCGCAGTGGCGTCGTGCCGGGCGAGAGGTTATTGCCACTCGCATGGAAACATGGAAGCGCAAGGTAGGCGAAGCACTCGACATGTTTATATCCGCCCGTGTCAATGCGCTGGAATCCTGCCTTGCCGCCGAACTTACAGCCTATGAGCAGTCTGAACAGACCGGTCGCTCCATCGCAACCGCAGAGCAGGATATAGAGCTGTGCCACAGTGCCCGCAAGATGCTTGCTCCTACCCTGCTCGAAGCCCGCCGACTGAAAGCTATTCAATAACGCAATTTCATATAACAATACCATTCGAACTATGGAACCATACAGCATGAAGAACCCGTTCCCCGCCACTGTGGTGGGGGTTCGCTCCGTTACTAAACCCGGCAGTGCCAAAGAGACAATCCACGTGGATTACTCTTTGGAGGGCTCCGGCATGAGCTATGTTACAGGCGACGCTCTGGGCGTCTTTCCCTGCAACGACCCTGCTCTTGTCGATGCCCTGATTGCAGCCCTTGGGCTCGACGCAGCTGCCGAGGTGCCCACACCTTGCGGCACAGCTACACTGAAAGAAGCACTCTCTACCTCATACGACATCACCAACCTGAAGAAGGCCGTTCTCAACAAGTGGAACGCTGTAGCCAACAGCGCCAAGCTGGCTGCCATTCTCGAGGATAAAGATGCCCTGAAGGATTATTGCTGGGGACGCGACCTGCTCGATGTGGCGACAGACCCTGAAATGAAGGCCGAGTTTACCGATGCCGCGTCCTTTGTTGCGATTCTTGGTAAGATGGCTCCCCGCCTCTACTCCATTGCCAGCAGCCCCGATGCCGTACCCGGTCAGGTGTCCCTCTGCGTAGGCGCTGTTCGTTACACAACCGGCGAGCGCAAGCGCGGTGGCGTGTGCTCCACCTACATGGCTGATCGTATTGCTGCCGGTGACAAGGTTCGTGTATTCGTTCACAGCAACAAGAACTTCCGTCTGCCCGAGGATGGCAATACTCCCATCATCATGGTCGGCCCCGGTACCGGTATTGCTCCTTTCCGTGCATTCTGGCAGCAGCGTGTTGCAGACGGCGCCACAGGCCCCATGTGGCTCTTCTTTGGTAACCCCTACAAGGCAACCGATAGCTGTTATGAAGATGAGTTGGCTCCCCTTATTGAGAGTGGCAAGCTCAAGTTCTCTGTAGCATGGAGTCGTGATCAGGCCTACAAGATTTATGTGCAGAACCTCATGGAGGAGGCTGCAGATGAAATCTGGCAGTGGCTCGAAAATGGTGCAGCCGTTTACATGTGCGGTGACGCCAATCGCATGGCCAAGGATGTAGAGAAAGCCCTACTCAACATTATTGCCACCAAGGGTGGTCGCAGCGAGGAAGAGGCAGCCACCTATCTTGCTGACATGAAGAAAGCCAAGCGCTACCAGAAGGACGTGTACTAAAGCGCAAACAGGTAGTTTTTACTAAAGCCCCCGCAGCAAAACGCTGCGGGGG
>JAZSEM010000099.1:0-73067 GCA_045531695.1 Akkermansia sp. | reverse complement strand
GGGGCATCCACCGCCCACCGGGCGGTTCTTCACGACGGCTCCGCCGTTCTTCACCATGTGCCCCCGGCTCATTCTTCACCACGGCTCCGCCGTTCTTCACCGTTCGGCAAAGCCGAACTTAAAGAATAGCTTGTTAAAGTTCTACACCAAGCCGGATAGAGCAGGGGGAGCGTCTAGATTCCTCCGGCTCTTGTGCCGTCAAAAAAAATCCCCCGGGGCCGACTACGTCACCGGGGGAGGTTGTTTACTTTGTTGATGAAGGAAAATCTGCTCTTGTACGCGCCGTCCTTGTCCTCGAAAATGATTCTGTGCTCCAGCACCTCGATGTTGAGCCAAGCTCCGGCAGGCACCTGCATGGCGTGCCATTTATTATCAGCAGCGTTTTTATTGGTGAATATGGATATAAATTGTTAATTAGGGGCATTCAGGAAATTCGAAGTAAGCGTTTAATGGGGGCTATGAACATCGCCCTTTCTGCTTTGTTAAGGTAAAGTATAAACATAGTTGCAATAAGCACGATACTATATGCTCCGGCAGATATAAGTAGGTCTTCCCACTTTTCTATTTGCCAAAAATTGGAGAGAAAAAAACCTACAGCAACGAGTAATGAGACAGGAAGAAGTAACGGTTGATACGTATGGCGAAAAAAAGAACCGATTAATAGACCTGCTTTGTTCTTGTAGTATAGATTGTCCATTATAACTTGTCCAAATATCAGAGAGATAGATGTGCCAGCAAACATACCAATGGGACCAAGATATATGGAGAGAACGTAGCCTAGAACCACACATACTAGAGAGGAATAGAATAGAATAATGGCTCGGCCTCGATGAATGTTTAGAGCTTGTAGTATTGCCATCCCTGTATTTTGTGTCAAATGTATGGCGAATGGAACTATTACCATGATTGCTCCTAACCAGACAGTAAATACATCCTCCCCGAAACTTTTACCCACCCAAAGCCTCAGGAAATCTTCTCCTATAAAAGCAAAACCAAGAAGAATTATGCTTAGTATGAACGTTTGAAGTCGACCTGCTTGAATCATTACTTTTGTCAATTCTTCTTTGCTGGCATCAAGAGCCACCATGCTCATAAGTTTGGGCGCGAGTACGTTTGAAATTGCTAGCGAAGCCGTCATAAAATAGTTGGGAAACGATACTCCCAATGCGTATATTGAAACAGCAACTGCACCGCAAGTGTGAGCTAATATTGGAGAACCCGCTTTCCAGTATAAAAGATCCATAATTTGTATGAGAAATACCCATATGGAGAACTTGAATAATTCTTGATAAAGCGACCAATCTGGTTTTCTAAATACAACTCGTGTTTTTAGTGTGCTAAGAGTATAATACAATTCCCATGAAAGATTAAGAATACTCATGAGAACTGCTAAAATGGTTAATGCAATGGCTTTAAATCCAAGTAACAGTAGGGATATTGTGAGGCCGGTATTGAGTAGGGAACAGCAGAGCCCTACGAAGCCAGGTATAACAAACTTTTGATATGCGCTTGGTATGCAACCTATTGGCCGCATTGGGATAGCTAGAATCAAGTTTCCAAGTGTAAGCAAAGCTAGGATTTCAAGGGTTTCAAGCTGACTGGCATTAAGTTTAGGGAATAAAGCTTCAAGATTGAAGAAACAAAATAAACCGGCAAATAGTGTAATGAGGGCGATTAAACAATATAATATAATGCTTTGCCCTAGAAAATGAGCTTGTTTTTCGATTTCTCCTTTAGCGCGATATGTAGTTACATACTTATAGACGGTTGCTCCAAGACCCAAATCACTAATAGTTAACCAAGCGATAATAGAGTGGCTCAACATGAAAATTCCATATTCTTCAACACCAAGCGAGGAAATAATGAAAGGTGTCAAAAAGAATGTAGTTGCGAGTCGAAGAACTATTGCAACGTATTTTAGTACAATGCCTGCTTTTATTTCACTCATCGTTATTTTTTTTGAGATTTTTGCTATACCTCAGCAATTTTTTTGAAAATTAAGGACGAAAAAATATATGATGAAAATTGCTTTTTATTAGCGATTTTTGACTTGTTCAGAAAGCTGTTTTTCCCATATTTTGCCTATATTAGAACAGTCAAATTTTTTTAGAAACTCTTGTATAGAGATATGGTTGTTGAGATTTGTTTGTTTTACCTGCATACAATCAGTTAACTTGCGTTCTAGAAATCTTTGATCATGAATACGTATTCTTGTACCCCATTCATCCGTTGGCAGTAGTTCTTCAGCTGCAGGGAAATCATAAACTATCGGGTAGCATGAGTATTGGAGTGCTTCTAGTAGTACCATGCTAAATGATTCGCAGCTAGATGTAAGAACAAAAATAGAAGCTTTGCTGTATAAGGTCGAAACATTGTCAACATGTCCCATTAGTTCAACATGTCCTATATTCTGCGATTTTATCAATTGTTCTAACTTCGCTTTTTGATCTCCGCTACCTGCAATTATAAGTTTCCAGTCATTAAAATTATGATGGATATTTTTCCAAGCGAGTATAATTCTATCAACATGTTTCTGGTAATTCAATCTTCCAACATATAGTACTATCTTTTCTTTCGCTGCATTTGTAACGGTAGCTTGAAAGGTTGCTGGATTTGGAATATATTTCACGTTGCTACAGCATAGATGTGTTAAATCCTTAAGTTGTTGTACCATATGAGGTGATGGTACAACAACTAAATCGCTATTAAGAAGAATTCTGCTGCATTTTTTAGCTTTATTTTTGGCTATTCGTGTGCGAATGTAAGGAAATCTAATTTTATAAAGTATTTTCCATATAAGACCTTTTAATGAAAGAGGAATTTGTGAGGAATCGAAATCTTCATATACACTATTAATTTCCCCCATAATATCCAAGTGAAAGCACGTAATGACTTTTACTGATTCCAAAAGGCAATCTTTTAACGGTAGATGATCGTTCATGTCACCGCCTGCATGAATGACAACGTCAATGTGATTTTTTTCAATTGTGCGGTTGATAAATTTTGCAGTATCTTCATAACTGCTTTTTCTATCGTAAAAAAAATCGCGAGGGCCTGGAGTTTCCAATCCTAAAGAGCCTGTGCAGAAGAATACTTCGTGACCCTGCTTGAGTAAATAATTTGCTATTGTACAGGTGACACGCTCGGTTCCTCCCTTTGACGGTATTAACCTAGACGGGTATGTAAAAAGAATGTTCATATTTAAAATGAATCTATAGCGTTGTGATAATATTCCAATAAAGATTTAGTGATGACTTCTGTGCTAAACTTATGTATAATTTTAGTTCTAGCTTTTTCAGCAATAGTCGCTCTTAAATCTGAATTGGTCGCTAGAAGCATCATTTTTTTGTAAATTTCTACTGGTTCATATGGATTTACAAGAATACCATCCACTTCATCTTCAATAAGTTCTTTACCTGAAGCTGTTTCTGTATAGATTAGTGCCTTTTGACAACTCATAGTTTCTAATGCCGCCAAACTGAAATTCTCGAACCACGATGGTATAACACAAAAATCTGCATTATTAATATAATTCATAATTTCATTTCTACTTATGAAACCTGTAAAAGTGACACGCTCCTTAATTGTTGTGTTAAGAAGCTCTTTGGCTTTTTGTATTAATCCTCCTCCTATCATGATGAGTCGATATTTAGGCTGTTCTATCGAGAATAAATTAAAAGCTTTTATCAGGTTAAATGCTCCCTTAGATTCAGTAATCTTACCTACATATACAATAGTTGGAACTTCGTTCGCTATCGCTGACTTTTCACAATTCCTGTTACTAATATCAATTGGATTGTATATTACATCTATATTTTTTCGTATAGATAAAACAGTTTCGATGAATCTTTTTGAAAAATTGCTGACAGCGAGAATATTTGATCCAATGTTAAATAATGATAAATCGTTCTCTTTTGTGATTTTATTTATTCTCCCTTTTTTGTGGTATTCAAGGAATGATAGGGAGCCATGTACTCTGATTATTGTAGGAACATTTAGTTTGGGGACAGTGATTCGAACTCTTCCTTGGCAGTATTCTGAGAGTGTAAGAAAGTCGGGGAACTCTACTAAATCAATATTGTTTTCTTGAATAATTTTATTGATATCATTAAAATATAAAGAAAGTTCTCGTCGAGCTTGATATGCAAAAAAATGGAGCCGGAGCATTAAGCTCATAGCAAACCTAGAAAAAGTATTTTTTGCTTCGAATAGCGTTGTGAATTTCTTGTAGATTACTTTCCGGTATATGGTAACACCGTTTACATGTGACTTTTCCGGTTGAGTACATGTTGGTAACATGCAACCATATACATAAACTGAATGGCCTTCTTTCGCGAGTGATTCTGCCACTATTTTTGTAACTGAACCTATCCCTCCGCCTTTTACAGGCGGATATTCATCACAAACAAAAAGTATATTCATTTCGTATAATTAATGATTTTACTAATTAATAATCTAGCATTCACAAACAAAAGTCGCGTAACGCCATTGCCGAGCATGAGTGACCACTTATCAATTATATTTAAAGGAAATTTAGACTCCTGAAACGCATTCGCGATTTTGAGGTGATGGGGTAAGTATTCATTGGGGATTACAGGCAATGTTCTAATCGCATATAACCAATTTTTAATAGAAAAGTGGTAGAGTTCATTTTTTAACAAAGGTATATATTCACAGGGTACCGAAGAAAATCGATGCTGATGGAGTAGAAAGGCATATGCAGGAGTGAATGTAAATTTATCAGTGGCTGATCCGTCTCGCCCTATATTATAGTAATATACAATTTCTCCAATGCTGATGACATCTTTTTTGCTGGCAAAAGATAGCCTAATATTCATTAGTGCATCTTCTCCATGGGTAATCTCACGAGGTATGGAAAATATGTGTTCACTGAATAACGAACGTTTGAACAACTTAGCAACCGGTCCCAAAATTATTTTTTCCCCAGTCAGACATCTGCGACGATATTCATTTATCGATATAAGTCCTTTGTCTGGATAATTGAGTTTATCGATTTTACCCAAGATGATATCTGTCTTAGCTGAAGCATGAGCAATGAGCAACTCTAAAGCGTTATTTGGAATAGTGTCATCAGAATCTATGAAGGTGATGTATTCTCCCGTTGCTTTCATTACACCATTTTTTCTAGCTACTGTTACACCAAGATTTATCTGATCGATAAGAAGGAATCTATCATCTATTTGGGTATAGCGTCGACAAATATCAACAGAAGCATCCGTGCTTCCGTCATTGACCATAATGACTTCAATATTTGAAAATGTTTGATTTCTGATGCTATCTAGACAGGCGTATAGATACGCTGCTGTATTGAAGATGGGTATGATTACAGAAATTGCTGGATGCTGCATATCAATATATTAATTTAATAGCCCAGTATTGGAGTGTCTTGTGTCTTGTCGAAATTATCCAACCTTTGATACGATCTTTGATGCTTACAAGTTTTGCTTGTTTCGCGTTTGTTATAATGTCCTTATTTTCGAGAAGAGATTTAATCTCAGTTCGTTTTGCTGCCCCCATTAGATTTGAACCCATAATATTTCTAATAGCACTCCAAAGAATTGCAAATGAATATTTGTATTTATAATTCTCAATCTCCTTATTTCGAACTTGGGCAAGATGAAGTAATTCAATTTGGCTATTAAGCGCTTTTTGTTTTAAATATATATAGTCGGGATAATATTTGTTTCCTAGCGTCTCGCGAAGGCGCTGAATGTAATGAGTGCCAATAGCTCGGATAAATGATACAGTGTGAACCTTTTGAAAAACTTTTGCATTGAATATTATATCCTCAATTAGAGAAAGCCCTTCAGTGAAGAACAAACCGTTTGTTTTTAGTACATCGATTTTGTACAATTTGTTCCATGCGTATCCAATTACGCCTAAGAAGGATTCCATGTTATGAAAGGGGGCTCCCTTTACAAAAGTTGTATTTTCCATGTCTGTTATCGACATTTTTAAAACGGTTTCTTGTGTATCAACAAAATCCGCGGAGTATCCCCATACAACAATGTCGCAATTATTTTCATTTTGCTGATTAATGGCAGTTTCTAAAATATTGGGTTCTACCCAATCATCACTATCCCAAAAAACAATGAAAGTACCGTTTGCTGCTTTCATGCCTGAATTCCTTGCGGCCGACAATCCTCCATTTTCTCGATGGATGACTAACACTCTATCGTCTGATTTCTGTAGTTCATCGCACAATGTACCTGAACCGTCAGTGGAGCCATCATCAACTAAAATGATTTCCAAATTTGTGTAAGTCTGTGAAACAATGCTCTCAAAACAGCGACGAAGGTATTTTTCGACGTTATACACAGGAACTACGACAGAAATTAGAGGTAGTGAGGTCATCTCAAATGCTGGTTAAAAGAGTCTCGACTTGCTTAACGGTATTTTGTGGAGAAAAGAATGTCGCTCGCTCGTATGTTTTCTCTTGATAGAAATTAAGTAATTCTTTGTTGTCTATAAGCTCCTTAATGCCCGAGTATAGCGCCTCGTCCGTATTTGACACTATCATGCCGTATTCGTTATCGTCCAGAATCTCTTTCATGCCGGCACAGTCGGTTGTAAGAACAGGAACATGCAGAATAAGACTCTCGCATACGACAGAGCTGAAACCCTCACTGTATGATGGACACACATAGAGATTTGCGCTTTTCATGTAAGCGTAGGGATTTTTGCAATAGCCCACAAGATGAATATGCTTATATAATCCGTTATCTTGGATATAGCGCTCCATATCGGCACGCTCAGAACCGTCGCCAATAAAGTAGACCGTTAAATTAGAATGTCCTTCTCGTATGAGTTGTCTCACAATTTTTAGTAAGCGCATGACCCCCTTTCCCGAATCGAGTTTACCAGTACAACATATCCGGAACTCATCTTCTTGCTTTACCGGAACACATTGAGACTCGTCCGCTAATTGGCAAATTTCGTCTACAGCAAATGTATTGTAGATTACATCTACTCTGTCATTTGTATATCCGGTTACATTGAGAAATGATTGTTTCACGTCTTCGCTGACAGCTACGATTTTATTATAGGGCAAAAAGTACCTGTCGACATTTTTGCTTCTGACAATTTGCTGCATGAAAGGAGATTGTTCCATGTTTGCATGCAAGTAGGCAACAGTCTTTTGATGCGACGGCGCGTAGCTTACAATCTTGGTCAAAACGCCATGAAGATATACAACGATGATATCAAAGTTACCATGAGTAACTTTGTTGTATATATATTTCTTCGGTAGTAAATGAAGGTAATTAGTTCCCTTGAAGCCTTTTTTATAAACATATTCGTATTTGATATGAGTAGATAAACGATGTCTGTTGTCTCCCACGTTCGTTAATGTTCGTACTGTAATATCAAAGCGAGAACAATCAAGCTGATTAACCAGATTGACCAAGACTCTTTCTGCTCCGCCGGATGAGAGATTATTAATTAGGAATAGTACCTTTAACATTTTTTTGTAATCTTTTCAAATAGGTCAAGATTGTGATTCGGTGATGGTAAATTGATTAACTTACCTAGATGCAATTCCCATTCTTGTGGACGGAAATCCGAAAAGCCACAACCGTGAAAGAAAGTAAACTCACCGAAATAGATTTTTCCTGAAACTTCATAAAAATCTACACGCACGTTATTAAAATCCTGAGAAAGAGTTGCTGCTAATGACTTCATTTCGTCAAATAGTGCAGGTTTCTTAATAGGTTGATCAGAATTGGGATGAATATTATATATGGGGAGATGATTGAAATCCATATCGTAAAAATCGAATTTGGTATCTTTTCCTCTTTCTGTAGCAACAAACATCAATTGAGGGACTCCTCCAAAGCAGAAAAATTTATAATCTCTGAGTTCGCCATATTCATCTTCTAAATACTTTTCAATAATTAATCTAGGCGTTTGATATTTATAATTCCACTCTCTTCCGTACCAATACAAATTCTGTTTTAACCATGATTTCATGATGCGTTTCCAGATGAACCAGTTCACCTTATTTTTATCCTTAACTATAAGGTTCCAACCGCTTCCGTGAGAGGCCTTAATAACAAAGCTGTTAGGCAGCTTTTTTATATCGATGTCGTCAACAGTTTCGTGTACAGAAATAAGATCATTTAAAAGATTTCCTTGCCCCATATCTTGAAGGTATTTTCTAACTTCATATTTATCGGAGCAGATGGGAATCAAATTATTTCTATAGAATAATTTAAGCCATTGAAGTTTCTCGGTGTATCCCTTAGGTTCTATTAAGTTTAGTTTTTTATTACATTCTTTCGCATAGGTGTTGCATATGAATGTATAATCACTCATGTGTTCACTTCGACGTTGCAGAACTAATCTTCTATATTCTTGCCAGATAAGCTGAAACAAAGAGGTGTTATTTCTGAGCCATTTGAAAATCAATTTTCCTTTGTTAATTAACGGTTTCATAATTAGCGATTGTGATGAATTGATTTAATTATAAAGTTAGGAGTAAGCCATGATACAATTGGTTTGAATGCATATATGTAGGTATATAAAGGAAATCTCAGTAGGTGAAACCCTTTCAACATTGTTATTACATTGTATAGGCGAACTTTTAAGGTCCTTCGTTTGTATGCTGCAGAGTCTTCACGCACCATGTAGTATGATTGCTGTATATTATATCCTTTTAAACCGCATGCAAAAAATCTAAACCACATATCATAGTCTTGTGCTCTAGCTGTTCTTTTAGAAACAGTATATCCTTTAACCGCCTCATACGCACTTTTACGCATCAGTATAGTAGCGTGAGCAAAAGGAGTACTGTGAAGCATCAATTTAGGCGTGGGATATTCAGGTAGCATGCGAGGACTGTACTCATTTGTTCCATCAAACGGCGTCATGGCCGTTCCTACCACCGCAAATTCTTTGTGAGCATCAAGAAATTTTACTTGTTCTTCCAAGCGATTAGGTAGTGATATATCGTCACCATCCATACGGGCAATATATTCACCTCTGGCAACTTCTAGACAACGATTTAACGAATATGCTAGACGTCGGTTTTGTTCATTATGTAAAATAACAAATTTGCCTCTGTAGTTCTCAGAATATTCTGTTGCAATTTCCAATGTATTGTCTGTAGAAGCATCATCGCAAATGATGAACTCCCAATCTGTATAAGTCTGTGAAAGAATTGAGCCGATGCATTCACGAATCGTTTTGCTGCAGTTGTATACAGACATGATGATTGAAACTTTAGGCTTTCTCATAGAATGTATCTTTATGTTAGGAATGTTATTGCAATGTTAGTATAGAAAGTATATGCGTAAAAGACGATGATAAGATATAATAATATGTGCTGCTGGAGCTTTGGGGCTTTTTGTTTAAACCATGGATAAAAACAGACTATAGGCATGATAAACCATGAAAGTTGAGCAAACCTGTTGCTATAGGAAGCGTACATCATGAGAACCCAAAAAGAATTAGCTATGATATAGATATTGTATATCCAGATATATGTTTTATCATAGAAATTCTTTTTATATATGAAATGCCATCCAATAATAACAGGAAGAGCAGAATAAGCTAAAAAGTCAAGTCTAAAGCCAGTGTAGTAATGCCCTGCTGCCCCATCCATTGCAGAATAGGCTGCGAGGCGTTCATCTGCTAAGAATCCTAGGTTTCCTATAATTTGAGAAAGGCTCCTTCCTATAACTGATACAGCCAAAATAGAAATAAACCACCCGAATATGTAAACTTTTGAATTTCTAATCCTAGTTGCAATCAGTGCTCCTACAATTAGCAGGAGTAGGGACTTGTGTACACCCAAAGCGAGGAAACAGAGTATGGCCGCAATTGCGATTTTCTCCCTATAACTCAGGGCCAGAATAACCATGGAGGCAGCCATGCCGTTTCTAACTCCGTTAACACCATAGGTGAAGAATGTAAAGGCTGAGCAAATCATCAGAAAAGGAAAAAACCAATTTCTGCCAAACTCTCGTTTGCAATATAGTGCCGGGCACCCAACATATGCTATTGCACAAACGAGAAAAGCGAGGTGTTCATCCGCGTAGGCCGCAGAGATAGACTCGATACATGCATATAACCATTCTCCTTCAGAAAAAGGATTAGCGTCAAGCCATGATTCTATTCCCGTTGCTTGCAGGACTAAAATTGATCTTTTGTAGTTAAAGGTATCTACAAAGTCATCATAACCTGCGTTTAATATGGTTGGTCTAAGACCAATGTAAAGAATAAGGAATAGAACAAAAAAGTTGCCAAAATTTTGAGTGTGTTTATCTGCATTCCAACTGTAGACTGTTCCTTCATAACATTTAAAAATAGATATACATACCAGAAGCAAAATAATCCAATTAAATAATGGAATGTAAAGCCATCCAGGTACAAATGTAAATGAAGGAAGAGAAATCACAACGTTATGTATATTGCTAATTGTATTATAAGCTCACTCTACTTAATACTTTAATGTTCATAGATATGAAGCCATTCTCCCAGTTTGTTCTCCCACTCTTCAGGATAGAACGGCCAGAAACCACCACCATGAAAGAACGTATACTCTCCAAAATATATTTTGCCTTTTATTTCATACAAGTCGATTCGAACAAAAGGAATGTTTTTAGAAAGCTTTGCTGCCAAAGCTTTCATTTCATCAAATAGATGAGGCTTTTTAATTTCCTTTTCAGAGTTAGGATGAATATTATATATGGGGAGATGATTGAAATCCATATCAAAAAAATCAAACTTTACATCTGTGCTGCGGTCTGTGGCTATGAACATGATTTTTGGTTCTCCATGGAAACAGAAGAATTTATAATCATTAATATCATTTTCTCCATCTGGGGTCATGTATTGTTCAGCCAGAATTCGAGGTTTCACATTTTTATAAGGATATTCTCTTCCCATGTTGTATGGAGAAATCTTGAGACGCCCGTTGTAAAACTTTTTTAGTTTTTTTAGGTTTAAAGAAGACTTATCCTTAACAACCGTTACACTTGCAGAGTCATGATTACATTTCAAAACAAATTTGTTAGGAAGCGTACTAAAGTCAATGTCTTCAAACTTTTCCCAATGGCCTAAAATAGGAAAGCAAATATCTTCACCTATGATTTTATTTACTATGTTCCGAACTTCTATCTTGTCAACAAAGTTAGTGTAAGTATCATTAATATTGTGAAGCTTAAGCCAGTTTAGTTTGTCGCAGAAACCAATAGGGTTATCTAGTTCTAATCGTTTCCCGGTTTTAATCCAATAAACCAACTTGAGGTATATTGGCGTGGGAATAAAAGCTAGGCGGTTTATAATCTTTAACCTCAGCTCTTGATCTTTAATGATTTTTTTGTAGTCTATCATTTGTTGTAAACTTATAGATTATTTTTATACCATTCGATAGCTGCTGCAATACCTCGTTCAAAGCTCCAATCCGGATTATATCCCAAAAGCGATTTTGCTTTTGAGATATCCGCGTTACTGTGTTTGATATCTCCTGCGCGATCCGGACCAAAGTTGGGTTCGATATCAATCCCAAGAGCTTTTGTGAGTCCATAATAAATATCGATAAGATACTCTCGACCACCATAGGCGATGTTGAAGGCTTGTCCGGCTGCTTCGTGAGGGGCAAGGCATGCTTTCAAATTTGCTTCAATAACATTTTCGATGTATGTGAAGTCGCGGCTCTGTTTTCCATCTCCGTTGATTGTCGGCTGTTGACCGTTGAGTAACATTTTGATGAACTTGGGGATGACTGCAGCATAGGCTCCATCCGGGTCTTGTCTGCGTCCGAATACGTTGAAATAGCGCATACCGTATGTATCGAGACCGTAGTGCTTGGTATATTGCTTAGCCCATTCCTCGTCACATCGTTTGGTAAGTGCATAGGGGGAAAGTAGGTTGCCTTCGCGACCTTCTTGTTTAGGAAGATTGGGTTCATCACCGTACACGGATGAGCTGGATGCATAGACAAATTTTTTCACTCTACACTGACGTGCTGCTTCCAACATATTTAGTGTTCCCTGAATGTTGGTTGCGCAGTAGAAAAGGGGCATTTCAATACTACGCGGGACACTACCCCAAGCTGCTTGATTCAGAACATAATCAACGTCTCTACAAGCATAGATACATGTATTTAAATCTTTTATGTCTCCTCGTATAAACTGATAATTTGGATGATTGTTGAACAAGTCGACATTCGCCTGTTTACCTGTAGAGAGGTCATCCAGACAACGGACGCGATATCCCATGTTAAGAATGGCCTCGCAGAGGTTAGAGCCGATAAAACCGGCTCCTCCTGTCACCAGAAAAAGAGTATTTTCAGGAAATTTCAGTTCTTTATAGCTCATAATTACAGTCTCCAGTAAGAATAACCAGCAGTTTCATATTCCTTGCGATTGAGCAAGCCCTTCAAGTCAAGCAGAACCTTTGTCCCAGGACCGAAGAACTTGTCCATATCGTTGATGATAAGATTTCTGAATTCGTCGTGAGCAACGGCTAAAACGACAGCGTCCATATCTTTGATGTCATTCAACGATACAAAGCGAATGCCGTATATCCGTTCTGCTTCCTCTGCATCTGCCGTGGGATCGGCCACAACAGGGGTGATGTTGTATTCTTTCAGCTCATTAATGATATCGATAATCTTGGTATTTCGTGTATCTGGGCAGTTTTCTTTGAAGGTAAAGCCCAGAATTGCCACCTTGGCGCGACGTACCGGTTTATCGACACTAATAAGTTTCTTTACGATGTTTTCAGCCACATATTTGCCCATATCGTCGTTGATTCGACGTCCTGCAAGGATAATCTGGCTGTGATACCCAAGTTCTTCAGCCTTGTATGTCAGGTAATAGGGGTCAACACCAATACAGTGACCGCCTACCAGACCTGGGAAGAACTTCAGGAAGTTCCATTTGGTACCTGCTGCTTCGAGAACAGCCTTGGTATCAATCCCCATCTTATTGAAAATAATGGAGAGTTCATTCATGAAAGCAATATTAATATCACGCTGAGAGTTCTCAATTACCTTGGCAGCCTCCGCTACTTTAATACTTTCTGCGCGGTGTACACCTGCATCCACGACAAGTTCGTATACCTTGGCTACAATATCGAGAGTCTCTTCATCCATACCGGAAACAATCTTGGTAATTGTTTCCAAACGGTGAACTTTATCGCCCGGGTTAATGCGTTCAGGAGAGTAACCTACCTTGAAGTCTACGCCACACTTCATGCCTGATTCTTGCTCCAGAATAGGAACACACACATCTTCCGTTACACCGGGATAGACGGTAGATTCAAAGACAACGATGGAACCGGGTGTTAGATTACGACCCAGAATGCGACTGGCTCCTTCTACGGGCGTAAGGTCAGGTGTGTGGTCGGCATTCACCGGAGTAGGAACTGCTACAATATGGAACTTGGCTTCCTTAAGTTTTGCTTCATCTGCGGTAAACTCAACGGTACATGCAGCTATTGCCTCATTACCGACTTCTTTGGTCGGATCGATGCCGTTCTTGTAGAGCTCCACTTTTTGCTTGTTGAGGTCAAAGCCTACAACCTTTACTTTCTTAGAGAAAGCCACGGCTATGGGCATACCAACGTAGCCAAGACCCACAAGGGAAATTTTCTCCTTGCCGTTTGTTATGTCTGAATATAATGATTTGTACATAGTGTTATCGTGTTAAATTCATAATTTCCATTATAGCGTGATTCACTTTATCAACATCGTATTTGGTTTCAGCAAGAAGTCTTGACTGTTTGCCCATTGCTGGAATAATTTCAGGGTGGTTCACAAAGTATTCCATTTTCTCAGCAAGAGCTTGATAATCTGCGACAGGAACAAGAAAACCATTTAGTCCAGGTTGCACTGTTTCTCTACATCCTGGTGCATCTGTAGTGAGAATAGGACGACCCATGGCCATAGCTTCTAGAACCGACCTTGGAGTTCCTTCGTGATATGAGGGTAATACAAAGACCGACGATTGGCTAATGTAAGGTCTTACGTCTTTTTGGCTCCCCATGTATTCAATGCTGGAATCATCTATATAGGGTTGTAATTCATCCGGCTTGATGGCTGAGGGATTTGAATCGTAGGGGCCTACCAACATACATCGAATATGAGGGTACGACTTCTTTAGCACCCTACATGCATTCAGATATTCAATTATGCCTTTATCTTTTAACAGACGGGCTACCATCACGAAACATACGGTGGCGGGTAATGGAGTTATTTTATAATGTTCACAATTAACGCCTGACCCATTGACTATTCGGACTTGTTCCTGTTTGACAATACCTTGTCGAACAAAATCACCGGAGTCATCCGTGTTCTGGAAGATAACAGCAGAGATGTTTTTCAATGCAAATTTATATTGCATTGACATAATCTGTCTGATGCAAGCATTTTTTATACCTTTTCCTCGGAAAATAGAGCCAAGCCCGGCAATGAGTGCATATATACCAGTTTTCCCGATTAACTTTGCCGCTAGGCACCCATAGATTACAGCTTTAGCATTGTACGCAAATATTTTATCTGGCTTACATGCGACGATTAACTTCTTGATTTGAAGGAATGTTTTCCAATCAGTAAAGGGGTTAATGCCGTTTCTGCTAACTTCTATTTGATGATATATGATGCCGTATTTCTCTAAAATTGGCTCCCAATCCCGGCTGCGCTCATTGCCTGCTGCAATGACTTTGTGCCCAGAATGGACAAATTCTTTTAACATGTCCATTCTGAACCCAATAAGAGAAGGTGTGTAGCAACAAATTACGAGGATTGTCATAATAGGTTAATTACGTATAATAGAAATAACCTTCTCCACATCCTCATCGCTCACGCAAGGGCCGGAGGGGAGGCAGAGGCCTTGTGCGAAGCGGGATTCGGAAACGCCATTGAGGTAGGCGGGGAAGGTGGAGCAGGTGGGTTGCAGGTGCATGGGCTTCCAGAGCGGACGACTCTCGATGCCGGCGGCGGCGAGTTTGGTGGCGAGGGTATTGCGATCCATGCCGTAGACTTCGGCATCCACCAAGATGGTTGTGAGCCAGAAGTTGGAATCGTAGTCAGCACCGGGATTTTGCTGCACGGAGATACCGGGCACTTCTGCCAGAGCGGCAGTATAGAGCTTCTGTGCGCGCTGACGGTGGGCTACGTATTCCTCTACTGCAGTCATCTGTCCTCGACCGATACCGGCGCAGATGTTGCTCATGCGGTAGTTGTAGCCAATCTTGGTGTGCCAATATTCATTGTACGGATTGGCATCGCGAGCCTGAGTGGCATAGAACTTCACGCGGGCGGCAGCTTCCGCAGAAGGGCAAATGAGCGCACCACCACCGGAGGTAGTAATCATCTTGTTACCGTTGAAGGAGAGAGCTCCGTACTGGCCGAAGGTACCGCAGCGTTTGCCCTTGTAGTTGCTGCCCATGGCCTCACAGGCATCTTCCAGCACAGGGATATCGTACTTGGCAGCTACGGCCATGATTTCATCAATCTTGGCGGGCATGCCGTAGAGGTAGACGGGCAGGATCGCCTTGGGCTTCTTGCCTGTCTTGGCAATACGGTCAGCAATGGCTTCATCCAACAGCTGCGGATCCATATTCCAGGTGTCCGGGTCGCTGTCCACCAACACAGGAGTAGCGCCCAGATAGGTGACAGGATTGACCGAAGCGGCAAAGGTGAAGCTCTGGCACATGACCTCATCCCCCGGCCCTACACCGAGCATTACGAGACCGAGGTGCAGGGCTGCAGTGCCGGCACTGAGCGCCACGACGTGTTCGGCACCCATATAGTCAGCCAGCTCCTTTTCAAAGGCGTCCACATTCGGCCCGAGCGGCACCACCCAGTTGGTGTCGAAGGCCTCCTGTATATATTTCTGCTCGTTGCCGGTCATCTTGGCCAGCGATAACCAAATTTTATTGCTCATGATGGTATGGGGATATGTTTGAGAATTCTGCCGGGATTCCCGACGACCAGCACGCCGTCGGGAATATCTTTAGTTACTACAGTTCCGGCGCCGATAACACACCACTTGCCGATTTTCACGCCCTGTATAATGGTGCTGCCGGCGCCAACCCAAGTTCCTTCACCCACGCAGACATCGCCGCAGAGTGTGGCATGTGGGGATATGTGGACGTAATCGCACAGTTTGCATTCGTGGTCGACGGAGGCGCCGGTGTTGATAATGCAATGCTTGCCGACGGTAGCGCAGGTTTGAACGACTGCTCCCTGCATGACAACGGAGCCTTCACCGATGGTGGCGCGGGGGGAGATAATGGCCGTGGGGTGAATAGCGGTGAGATAGTGGGCGGCAAGTTTGTTGGCCAGAAGTTTACGGATTTTGTTACTGCCGATGCTGATGATGAGTTCCTCGGCATCCATCTTGCCATGGAACACAGGCAATCCGAGCAGCTCGTCGATGTTCGGATTATCATCGATGAGTCCCTCTACCGGAATGCCGTTGGCTTCCAGTATATCCATGATGACCATGGCATGGCCACTTGCTCCGTAGAGGTACATAATCAGTTATTGCCGTTAAAAACTTCCATGGTGGCCTGACCCTCTTGGTTGATATCCTTGCGACGCAGGATATTGTAGATAGTCAGCCAGAATACCTTAAGGTCAGTGATGAGTGAGATGTGGTCCACGTACCAGACATCTAGCTCGAATTTTTTGCTCCAGGAGATAGCATTGCGCCCGTTCACCTGAGCCCAGCCGGAAATACCGGGGGTGACCTCATGGCGTCGGCGCTGCTCGGCAGAATACAGAGAGAGGTATTGAACCAACAAAGGACGAGGTCCAATAAAGCTCATGTCGCCCTTCAGAACATTGAAAATCTGCGGCAACTCATCGATGGAGGTGGAGCGCACAAAGCGGCCGACAGCGGTGAGTCGCTCCGCGTCCGGCAGGAGATTGCCATCTGCATCCCGCTGGTCGTTCATGGTTTTGAACTTGATAACCTTAAAGATTTTTTCTCCCTTGCCCGGGCGATCCTGGGTGAAGAATACCTTGCCGCGGTTAGCGATGGCCAGCAGCAACATGGCTCCCAGAATGACAGGCGAAAGCACCACTAGCAGTACAAGTGCCAGCAGCTTATCGCACAGGGGTTTGAAAAAATGCTTATACATTACTTCTTATCATATTTCTCCCAGGGGGAGTTCTTGGATTTATATTCGGGGACGAGGTCCTTCAGGTCGAGGATGGTGAGCTCTATCAGGCGCTTGTCGGCGGCGGCGATGAGGGCGCGGCACTGCTCGGCGATGGTGGCGTGCGGGTTGTCGATGGCCTGAGCCTGGCGAATCTTGTGGTGGGTGGTTTCGGTGGTTCCCTCGGCGGTGGAGAGCACCTCCTCGTACAGCTTCTCGCCGGGGCGCAGACCGGTGTACTCAATCTTGATGTCCACCTCGGGTTTGAGGCCGGACAGGCGAATCATGCGGCGGGCGAGGTGCGCAATCTTGACCGGTTCGCCCATGTCGAACACGAAAATCTCGCCGCCGTTGCCCATGGTGCCGGCCTGAAGGACGAGTCGGCAGGCCTCGGGGATGGTCATGAAGAAGCGGATGATCTCCGGGTGGGTGACGGTGACGGGGCCGCCCTTTTCAATCTGCTCGCGGAATCGGGGCACCACGGAGCCATTGCTGCCCAGTACGTTGCCGAATCGGGTGGTGATGTAGCGCGTGTGCGGTGCATCCGCAGCATCGGCGGCCAGCTGGGCGTTCAGGCTCTGCACGTACATCTCGGCCGCGCGCTTGGTGGCACCCATCACGTTGGTGGGGTTCACGGCTTTGTCCGTGGAAATCATCACGAACTTCTCCACCCCATGTTCGCGGGCAATCTCGGCCATGTTGATGGAGCCCTGCACGTTGGTGATGACGGCCTCGCAGGGGTTCTCCTCCATGAGCGGAACGTGTTTATAGGCAGCGGCATGGAAGATGATGGCGGGCTTGTGCTCGGCTACGATATCGGCGCAGCGGGCGCGGTTGCGGACATCGGCCACCACGGGGGAGAGGGGCACCTGCGGGTACTTCTCCTCAATCTCCAGGCGGATGAGGTGCATGGGGGTCTCGGCACAGTCGAGCAGTACCAGGCGCGCGGGCGCGAACTTGCAGCACTGGCGCACAATCTCGCTGCCGATGCTGCCGGCGGCGCCGGTCACGAGGATGACGCGGCCGGTGATTTCGGCGCCGATGCGCTGCTCCTCGATGACGATTTCGGGGCGCTCGAGCAGGTCCTCAATCTTAACGGGGGCGATGTTGAGGGGGGCATCGGGCGTCATGCGGTCGACGTTGGGGATGACGTAGAGGGCTACGCCGGCGCTGGTGCACCAGTCGGCTATGCGGTCGCTCTCGCGCTGCAGGGCGGCGTTGGAGGCAAAGATGACGGCGTCGGGCACATTGGCGGCGATATCCTCCTGCAGGGTGTCGAGGTCGTGGCTGCCGTACACGCGCAGTTCGCTGATGGTGAGCTGGGAGGCGTCGGTATCCGGGTCGATGATGGCGGCGGGGAGGTAGGTGCCGCGGTAGGACTCCTTAATATAGGTGGCGAGGGAGGCGGCTTTCTCGACGTGGCCGTAGATGAAGACTTTCTTGGAATGGTGGTCGCTGCCCTGGGCGGCGCTGATGATGGTGTAGTAGGTGCCGACCATGGCGATGCGCAGGCCGATGATGAGGGCGCAGGCGATGAAGAAGTAGGCGGCGGCGATGACGATGGGCAGCAGGGGGTGGTGGTCGCCGGAGCCGAAGTAGGCGGTGAGCCCGACGGCGATGGCGATGATGCCAAGGGCAACGATGATGCGGGGCAGGCTGCGCAGGCTGGCGTGGCGGATGATGACCTTGTAGAAGCGGAATACCATGAACACGATGGCGCTGTACAGGGTGATGGTTGCGGTGCCGGCCAGCAGGCAACCCTGCGGGAGCGGCAGTTCGAGCAATGCCCCTGTGGCCAGTATGGCCAGTGCGCCTGCGATGGTGGAGCAGATGAGGTCGAGCGCAAGCACGATGCCGCGGTGCAGGTAGTTGAGCCCCTGCATGCGGGTGCTGAGTTTACGGGCGATCTGGCGGAGCGATTTTTTCATTGACGATTTACGAAGATTATGCGGCGAGGTCCATTTTGGTTATCATGCCAGGGCTGTGAGCGCACAGAAGTACGAGGGACGAATTCCGAAGGACGAATTGGGAAGCTCCGCATGCCGGGGCGGCATGCAAGACTGTTGACAGGTGTCTGGTTCGGGGCGTTCTCATGTTATGCAGCGAGATCCATTTTAGTTATCATGGCGGCACTGTGAGCGTCGGTGCCCCAGGTGGTGTAGAGGCCGGATTTGTGCAGGAGGCGGGCGAGGCGCTGGACCTGTGAGCCGTAAAGGCCGGCGAGGGAGCCGAGGTTGCCCTGGTAGCGCAGGCCGCGGGCGTGGAGGTCGGCAAGGTCGCTCTCGCTGAGCAGGCGCAGGTAGCGCTCGGGGTGGGCCAGCAGCGGGCGCAGTCCGCAGGCGCGTATGGAATCCAGCACATCCAGCCAGCCCTCGGGAAGGAGGTACTGCGGCAGCTCAATCAGGATGTAATCCTGATTGCCTGCCGCAGAAGTTGAAAGTTGAAGGTTGAAAGTTGAAAGTGTAGAGTTCGGCGAGCTTGCGCTCGCAGGATTTACGCAGGGTGCACATTTCCCCTCATTGTTGCCTTGAGACTGTGTGGGGGGAGCGCTTTGTCGCTTGGTGGTTAGTTGGATGTGCAAATAATGAGCGATTGCCGTGCTGGTGGATTTGCAAAAAAATGCCCCCTGCGGTGGGTGGTACAGCAGGGGGAGCTTGCGCACAGGGCGGCTTACGGGCTCGTGGCTCAGTGGCTCAAGGCGGTGAGTTCGGGCAAAAATCGGTGGCAATCTATCAGTTGCTCCATGTGCTCCAGCAGGGCTCGGGTGGCTTTCTCGGGGTTGCCGTCGAGCCGCAGGTAGTGGCGCTGCTCGATGGTTTTCGGAGCGTGACCGACGAGGTAGTTGATTTTCACCTCGCTGAAGTCGGCCTCTGTCAGGTGCGTGATAACGCTTCCGCGCAGAGAATGAATGGTATAGGCGTGCATGTTGAGTTTACCGTGACAGGTGCTTTCATTCAGCCCGAACTTGTTGCGCACGCCCTCGAAAAACGACTGTATGCTGCGTTCGCCGGCCTGCTTAAAGTGGCGAGCATCGGCACCACGGTGTCCGAAGACGTACTCCCGCCACGCACCTGCCGGGGGCTCGGAGCGCAGATGCTCCAGCACGCGGGCCATGAAATCGGTTATGTAAATCACGCTGCGTATTCCCTTGGCTGCGGTTTTGGTGTGCAGCAGCGACATGGTGCGTGCGGTGAGGTCGACTTGCTCCCAGCGTAGCGTCACGACGTCGCCCAGGCGCCAGCCGGTGACAGCCAACAGGTAGATGATGGCGAAGCGCTGCAGTCGCTCGCGGGCGTTTAAGCGCTTGCTCACCAGACTTTCGCGCAGCAATTGATGCAGCTGGGCGGCGTTCAGGATTTTGCGGCGCATGGGGTCAACCTTACGCACCACGTCCGACAGGCGCAGTCGCTCGAAGGGGTTGGTATATTTGAGGGCGGAGTCCTCGAGCCGGAACACGATGCGCCTGAATACGAATGACATGCGCTCTGTCATGAGCTTGATGGTGCCGTACGCCAGCGCCCGGCTGCGCAGGTGCTCGTAGTAGCCGCTGACTACGGCGGTTTTGATTTCATGCAGGCAGATGCCGGGGTGGCGCTCCTGCAGGTACAGGGCGAAGTCGTTCACAATCTGCCGGGCTCGCCGGAGCTCTGCAGGGCGCTGCGATATGGCGATTTCGTTGTCGCGCAGCTGCAGCAGGTATTCCGCAGCGGGCAGGCATTCGCGGGCAAAATCCTGCACCAGGGCGGCGCTACGGGCCTCCTGCTCGGCGGCGTAGTAGGCCAGCGCGGCCTCCATGCGGCGGCGCTCACAGCAGCCGGGGGGCTGTGGGCCGCGCCACTTGCAGCTTTTGCGGGTATAGGGGTAGTTAGAGCCCAGCGATTCCTTGCAGTAGTCTTTCCAGATGAGGGAGAAAGTCAATTTTTTCTTCGTATATCGTACAGTAGCCATAGCGCTGCCGATTGTAGGGGACGCTATGTCGCTGTCAAATCATTTTGTTATGCTTTCAGCGGCACGAAATTCACATACACATCCATGTCGTGCTCATATCGCCCCATGTAAAGAGCCGCCCTCTGTGCTGAGAAGGCGGCTCTATTCCCGGGGATAGTTCCCTCTTGTTTGTAATTGTGTTACTTGCGTCTGCGGCGGGCTGCCAGAGCCGCCAGAGCCAGCAGGCTCAGAGTGGCCGTGGTCGGCTCGGGTACGGTCAGATTCGGGTTCGTGGCGATAACAACAGCCTGAAGGTTGTTACCTTCCAAGCGAAGACCGGAGCTTGCGATGGTTATGGGAAGATGTGTTGCCCCCTCCTCAGCCAGTGTTACCGGAAGTTGCGTTTCGAACTTCTGCAGCGTAAGTGCACCATTAATGACAGACTCCAGCTCCAGTACATCAGCATCGGACAGATTGGAAATCAAGGTAATGCCGTACTCCGTTCCCTCAAGGGTTGCACCAAGGGCCATTTCCTGCAGCGCAACATCAGACAACTCGAGCGTAAGTGTGCCGCCGGTAGCATTAAAATCACCACTTTCCGCCATTTGAACGGCGCCATCTGCATCACTCGTGCTGCCAACCTCAAAGTTCATGGTGTTGCCGGATGCGATGGCAAGCGTTGTAGAAACGGCCATATTGGCTGTTTCGGCATATGTAATGGTCGCATTTTCACCCACATTCACTTCACCAACAAGAGAAGCCGTGCCGGTTACCGTCATCGCACCGTTAACGTTAAGAGTGGCATCTGCCCCCACCGTAAGGTCATCTACAGTAATTTCAGCCCCGCTCTGAAGGGTAACAGTACCGGTGCTGTCCTTTTGGTTAATAGTATATGTGGTATTGATGGCCTCGAAAGAACCGGCCAGTGCATAGCCTCTGGAGGGCAGTGCTCCGGTAATCTTTGTATCGTGCTCGCCGCCGATGATGATATTACCACCACCGGTCTGGTTCAGAGTAATAGTGCCGGCCTTGTACAGATTACTGCCATATGCAAGATGAATTAATCCATCTCCGCTCTGGTTGAATACGAAATCGCACTGTGGTTTCGACAAAATGTTTCCAACAGATTCCAGACGGCCTAAGACAAGTTTGGCATTATCTCCATTCTGATTGAAGGTAGTGGTACCGGTTCCTCCCATATAGATGGTATCACGGAGCACCATGATTCCGGCATTATCAGTCTGGTTAACAGTAGAACCGGATTTGAGATCCATATCTCCATAAACTCGTAACGTGCCTCCGCTCTGGCTCAAGGTAAAGTTGCTGCCGGAGCCAAATGCTGTCATGCTGTGCTGGTTTGCCCCAATACCCTGCACATTGCTGGTGTAACCAAAGGAAAGCGAGCCACCGCTAATTGTAAGACTGTTTTTGATATAAGACTTTTTAGCAAGATACCATAAACTTGTCCCTGAAGCATTGCCGCTGGTGCAGTTTCCTGTACTGGTGGAAACTGTACCGCCACTTACGGTAAGGTCGGTCGTAGTAATTTTGGTTGCTGTTAAGACACCTCCGGTAACGGAGATTCCGCCGGTTGCTTCCAGTCCGGTGTAACTGCTACCTCCTTCATATTGCCCGCCCAGCAGGATTTTGCCACCCTGCACGGTAAGGCTGCCGCTTACTTTCAAGCCACTTGTAATGGTTGTATTAGTCTTGCCTCCGTCAGGTGTAACCCACCCCCAGGACTCGTTGAATGCACCTACATAATCCACATCACCCTGAGCAGAATCCGTATCACCCACGGTAAGGTCGCCTGACCAAGTATCGGTAGAGTTCTCCATCCCAACATTCAAGTAGGAGGAACCACCCTCGGTGGGTGTTACAATGTCGGCAGATGTAAATGTAGCGCCCATTACAGGCAACGCAAATACACCGAGCAATGCAGCATAGAGCAGCTTTGGTAAATGTAATTTCATGATTAGAGATTGTTTGTCGTCGAGTTTTAGAAGAGTGGCATGGGTAGTTCTCACCATCCTGCCAGGCGGGAGTATATCGCATTTTGAATGCGATTTGCTCATTTTGAATACCGGATATGCACTAAACGTCTTCTTAAGCGCTTATAATAAGCGCTTAAGAAAATGTTATGGGGGGGTAGAACGAGGTTTAGCTTCCCGTTTTCCTCACGGTTTGATGTAAGCATTTCAATTATTTGATAATCATCAGATTGTACCACTGAATAACCGTATCGCAAAGTATAGATTATTCAAAATAAGCCACTTGCGAAATTTTCATGCTAAGAAAACAGGAAAATAAAAATTGTTAAATAATACCATTTTAGGCTGGACATCGCATTCAAAATGAGATAGAATAGCCTCGGTTATTGAGCTGAGCAGGATTCCGGCTATCGGCGAAGTTCGGCCATTACAAATCAAACGCTACAATATCAAAAAGTTATGTTCCGTCATATCACCGGCAAACTCCTTCTGCTGGGCGCAGCTGTTGCCTGGCTCGGGCTCGGCGTGTCATGCGTAAGCCCTCAGGAGGTTATCTACCTGCAGGATGTTCAGGGTACCACCACCGAGGCTCTGAAGAACACATACCAGACCACCATCCAGAAAGACGACCAGCTCGCTATCTCTGTGAGCAGCAAGCAGCCTGAGCTGACCGCTCCCTTCAACATGAGTGAAATGAGCGCCTCCGGCAACACTTCCAGCTCTAACAACAGCCAGGGCTACCTTGTGGACGCCAACGGCAACATCGTGCTGCCTATCATCGGTCGCATTCGCGCTGCAGGCAAGACTTGCTCCCAGCTTGCTACCGATATCGCCAACACACTGCGTGACAGTGGCTATCTGAATGATGCCTCCGTCAACGTGCAGATTCGCAACTTCAAGTTCTCCGTTATCGGTGAGGTTAGCAACCCCGGCGTGTACACCATCGACGGCCAGCGTATCACCATCCTCGAGGCCATCTCCAAGGCCGGTGACCTGACCATCGACGGCAACCGTGCCATTCAGGTTGTGCGCGAGGTAGACGGCAACCGCCAGATTGCCACCCTCGACCTGCGCAGCAAGGAGCTCTTCAATTCTCCCTTCTATTATATCCAGCAGAACGACGTGATTTACGTGACGCCCTCTGACCGCAAGGTCAACACCCGTTCCGATGCCGCTCAGTGGTACGGTTGGGGTCTGTCCGGCGTGGGTGTAACCCTCGCTATCATTGCCCTCTGCGCTTCCTAAGGCTACCCTTTTACCGCAGCGTCGCCCCGCGGGTGCGGCGCTGCGCATTCCCCTCTCCCGCATCCCTTTCTTCGAGAACAACCTTCACATTCCCATCACCATGCAGGATCTCACAAACAAGCCCACAGCTAATCTGAACATCGCGGATACAGAGGAGGATTCCGCCCTCTCTCTGGATGCCGTCTTCAGTGCGCTGCGCCGGTTCTGGTTCCTTATCATCCTCTGCGCGCTCGCAGGTGGTACAGGCGCCTATTACTTCGCAGGCAAGCAAAGCTATGTCTACAAAAAGTCCGCCAGCGTGATGATGCGCGACATGAAGGACAAGTCGGCCGCCTCCTCCGACCGAATCCTCAACGAACTCGGCGTCGACACCGGTGCCGTGAGTCTTGCCAACGAAAGTTTCATTCTCAAATCCACCGCGCTCATGCAGCGCGTGGTCGAAAAGCTCGGCCTGAACACCAGCTATTGGACCCGGCAGAAACTGCGCCTGATTGACCTTTACGGCGTCAACCCCATCCTTGTCCATTTTACCAACGTCCTGCCGCAGACCTACTGCAGTCTCGGCATCACCATGAAGAGCGAGACGGAGTTCTCCCTCATTTACCAGAACCGCGAGGGCCTGCCCGTGCAGGTGGACGGCACCTGCGGCTCCCCCATTCAGCTTCCCTTTGCCACAATCGATGTACACCCCACGGCACACTACGATGAGAGCTGGATTGGTCGCGAAGTCACCGTGAACTACCAGCCCGAGCTGGAGGAAGCCCGCGCGCTGCTCAATGCTCTGACCGTGACCCGCCCCGACGAGAAGGAGGCCTCCCTCCTCGAGCTCAACATCACCTCCTCATCCCCCCTCAAAGCCGAGGAAGTACTCGACACTCTTATTACAGTATATAACCAGCAGTCCAAGGAGGAGAAGAGCGAGTCTGCCCGCAAGACCGAAATCTTCATCCATAACCGACTGGCGGAAATCGGTCGCACACTCGAAAACGTGGACCGCCAAATTGCCGACACCAAGTCCGGCGTGGATGTCGTGCAGGACACCCAGACCACCATCTCCGCTGACTTCACAGCCACCCGCGAACTCAGTGGCGCCATCTTCAACCTGCAGACCCGCATCAAGATTGCAGCCACACTGGCCGACAATATGGACGAGGCCGGCAACAAGGGCGCGCTCATCACCGTGGAAAGCGACGATGTGGATGCCGCGCTCAGCTCCACAATCGGTGCCTACAACGAGGCCTGCCTGGAGTACAAGCGCATATCCGGCAGCGCCGGTGCCCGCAACCCCATTGTGGTAGCACACCGTGAGCAGATGACCGCCACTCTGGCCGCCGCCCGCCGCGCCCTCAAGAACTACCGCGCTAATCTTGATTTGGAGCTCAAGCAGCTCGAGCAGAAGAAGGCCGACATGGAGGCCCGCATGGAGAAACTCGCCGCCAAGGAGCGCGAGCTTACCCCCCTCATTCGCGAGCACAAGGTGCGCGAGGAACTCTACATGCTGCTGCTCACCAAGGAACAGGAGAACGCCCTCGCCCTCGCCATTGCTACCCCCGGTGCCCGACTGCTCGAGTCCGCCCACGGCTCCAATGCCCCCATTGCCCCACGCACGCAGGTGTTCGTAGCCGCCGGTGTAGCCGGTGGCGGTGCTGCCTGCCTGCTGCTCATCCTCGGCATCGGCATGCTCAACAATAAGGTCAAGAACCGCCACGACGTCACCGCCAACAGCTCACTGCCCGTACTGGCCGAGCTGCCCGAGCTCACCCGCCGCGAGCGCCGCGCCAAGGGGCTCTTCATTCAGGATCCCCACTCCACCATGGCCGAGGGTCTGCACATCCTCCGTAACAACGTGGACAACTTCCTGCCGCGACCCGATGGCAGTGGCCACATCATCCTACTCACCTCCAGCATGCCCAACGAGGGCAAGACCCTCATCGCCGCCAACCTGGCCGCCACCTTCGCCCAGACCGGCCGCAAGGTACTGCTCATCGACGCCGACCTTCGCAAGCGCTCCCTCACGCGCGACCTGGGTGGCAAGGGGCGCAACGGCCTGACCACCTACCTACTGCACCGCGAGAGCGAGCCCAGCAAGCTCATCCACAACCTGCCGCAGGCCGTACCCGCCGCTAAGAATGAGGAGACAGCCCGCAAGCACGACGGCCGCGCCGACATCCTTTACGCCGGCCCCTCCGTACCGCACCCCATCACCCTGCTGGCCCAGCCCCTGCTTGGTGAAATGCTGAAGACCCTCGCTAAGCAGTACGATGCCATCATCGTGGACGCACCGCCCTGCGGCATTCTGGCAGACACCGACATCCTGGCCGCCCAGTGCGACATCACACTCTACCTCGTACGCTCCGGCCTTATCGACAAGCGCTACCTGCAGCAAGTACAGAAAATGGCCGATCAGGGCAAGCTGCCCCACGTCGCCTACGTCATCAACGCCGTCGACTTCAAAGCCAGTAGCTACAACTACTACGGCTACACCTACGGCCACTACCGCTACGGTTACGGCAACAAGTAATTCCAAGCACAATACTTCTAAAGTCAAAAATTCAACTTTTCATGTTTTCCTTCCTCCGGCGTCGTCCATCGGTCCGCAAGCTCCTGCCTGCGGGGATAGATGCGCACTGCCATCTGCTCCCCGGGGTAGATGACGGCGCCCCGGACATGGAAACCGCGCTGGAAATCATCCGCACCCAGCAAGCCCTCGGCCTGCGCGGCGCCATCTGTACCCCGCACATCATGGCCCGCTACCCCGACAACACCCCCGCCAACCTCCGCCGGGTATTCGAGCAACTCGTAACTGCAGCGAGCGCCGGCGAGCCATCAACTTTCCGTCTCTATTTGGCTGCTGAGTACATGCTCGACGAAGCCTTCCCCCGCCTCCTCGGGCAACCCGACCAGCTCCTCACCATCCCCGCCAACCTTCTCGACGGCACCGCAGCTGAGTCTCAAGGCAACAATGAGGGGAAATGCGCACGCTGCGTAAATCCTGCGAGCGCAAGCTCGCCGAACTCTACACTTTCCCTGTCTCGGCGTCCTGTCTCGGCGTATCAACGAGAAGCCGGAAGCAAGGAGGGCGCAAGCCCGAACGCGAAGACGGAAACTTTCAACCTTCAACTTTCAACTTCTGCGGCAGGCACTGAGGGGAAATGCGCCCCCTGCGTAAATCCTGCGAGCGCAAGCTCGCCGAACTCTACACTTTCAACATTCAACATTCAACTTTCAACATCTGCGGCAGACAATCAGGATTTCATCCTGATTGAACTGCCGCAGTACCTCCTTCCCGAGGGCTGGCTGGATGTGCTGGATTCCATTCGTGCCTGCGGACTGCGCCCGCTGCTCGCCCACCCCGAGCGCTACCTGCGCCTGCTCAGCGAGAGCGACCTCGCCGACCTCCACACCCGCGGCCTGCGCTACCAGGGCAACCTCGGCTCCCTCGCCGGCCTTTACGGCTCACAGGTCCAGCGCCTCGCCCGCCGCCTGCACAAATCCGGCCTATACACCACCTGGGGCACCGACGCCCATTCCCCCGGCATGATAACCAAAATGGATTTAGCTGCGTGACATGAATACGAACCAGACATTTAACTTTCAATTTTCAACATTAGTTCACCTAGTCCTTCGTAACTCGTAATTAGTCCTTCCGATTGTGGAAATCGCAAAAGAAATAGAACTCCTGCAAGATTGCGCACACTGCCGCTCCTTCTATAAGCGAGCGGGCAAACGCGCGTGCGACTTCTTCTTTGCCGCTGTGCTGTTGCTGCTCATTTCGCCCATCCTGCTGGTTATTATCTTACTCTTGCTCATCTTCCAGGGCGGGAGCCCCTTCTTCCTGCAAGAACGCGTGGGGCGCGGCTGCCTGCCTTTCAACATTATCAAGTTCCGCACCATGAGCAATGCCCGCGACGCTCAGGGCAACCTGCTGCCGGACGAGGCGCGTACCACATGGATTGGCAAGCTCCTGCGCGCCAGCTCGCTGGATGAACTCCCCGAGTTGCTCAATGTCCTCACCGGCGACATGTCCTTCATCGGCCCACGCCCCTGGATTCCCGAGCAGATGGCAACCTTCGACTCCGCCACCCGCCGCTACCGCATGCGCATACGTCCCGGCATTTCCGGCCTGGCGCAGGTGCACGGCCGCAACAACCTCACCTTCCGCCAGCGCGTGGCCTACGACCTGCGCTACGCCCGCAAGCTGAGCATGTGGCTGGATATCCAAATCCTCTTCCTCACCTTCTGGAAAGTCGCTGTCAGTGAGGGTATTGCCCAGCGTGCAGATGCCCTCAGCCCCGCACCCTCAGCCCCGCCGCGTGACCCCGAAACCAAGGGCTTGCGTGGTAACAAACCCCGTTAACCCAAGCTATAAAACATCACATGAAAGGAATCGTACTAGCCGGTGGCTCCGGAACTCGCCTTTACCCCATCACCAAGGGGGTCAGCAAGCAGCTGTTGCCCATCTTTGACAAGCCGATGGTGTATTATCCCATCTCGGTGCTCATGCTGGCGGGGATTCGCGACATCCTCATCATCTCCACCCCGCAGGATTTGCCCGGGTTTAAGCGCCTGCTTGGGGATGGCTCCGACTATGGCGTGAACTTCTCGTACGCCGAGCAGCCCAGTCCGGATGGCTTGGCGCAGGCCTTCATCATCGGCAAGGAGTTCATCGGCGACGATACCGCTTGCTTGGTGCTTGGCGACAATATCTTCTTCGGCGCAGATTTCCGTAAGAAGCTGAAGTCCGCCGTGGCCGATGCCGATGAGGGCAAGGCTACCGTCTTCGGCTACCGCGTGGCTGACCCGGAGCGCTATGGTGTGGCTGAGTTCGATGCCGAGGGGAACTGCCTTTCCATCGAGGAGAAGCCCGCTGAGCCGAAATCGAGCTATGCCGTTGTAGGCCTCTATTTCTATCCCAACAGCGTGGTGGATGTGGCCGCCGGCATCAAACCCTCCGCCCGTGGTGAGCTGGAAATCACAACCGTCAATCAGGAGTATTTAGAGCAGGGGGCTCTTAAGGTTCAGACCCTTGGCCGTGGTTTTGCCTGGCTCGACACCGGCACGCACGATTCGCTGTCGGAGGCCTCCACCTTCGTCGAGGTTATCGAAAAGCGCCAAGGCCTCAAAATTTCCTGTCTGGAGGCCATTGCCTTCGAAAACGGCTGGGTAAGTGCCGAAAAACTCGAGGAACTCGCTCAGCCCATGCTCAAAAACCAGTACGGCCAGTACCTCATGCATCTGGTCCGCAAAGCCCGCAAACAGCAAACCCCATCCGCGTAAATGAACGTTATCGATACTGCCATCCCCGGCGTCAAAATCATCGAGCCCCGCGTGTTCGGTGATTCCCGTGGTTATTTCTACGAATCCTTCTCTGACCGTGAGTTCCGCGAGAAGGTGTGCGACACGACTTTCGTGCAGGACAACCAGTCCATGTCCTGCTACGGTGTGCTGCGCGGGCTGCACTACCAGCGCGCTCCGCATTGCCAGAGCAAGCTCGTGCGCTGCGTGAAGGGGCGTGTGCTTGACGTTGCTGTGGATATCCGCCAAGGTTCGCCCACTTTCGGCAAGCACGTGGCTGTAGAGCTCAGCGCCGAGAATCACCGCCAGCTCTTCATCCCCCGCGGCTTTGCCCATGGGTTCGCCGTGCTCAGCGAGGAAGCTATCTTCCAGTACAAGTGCGATAACTACTACGCCCCTGATTGTGAAGGCGGTATCGCCTGGGACGACCCCGCTCTCGGCATCGATTGGCAGCTGCCGGCAGCAGATGTCATCCTCTCCGCCAAGGACACCGACCGCTGCACTCTGGCAGACGCACCGCACGATTTCGATATATCCATCCCGCTGTATTGATATTTAGCCTCCCGACCTTTTCGTAAATCCAAAATCGTCAATCATGAAAATCCTCGTAACAGGTTCCAACGGTCAGTTGGGCAATGAAATGCGCCGCGTGGCCACCGAGCTGTGCAGCGAACATGAGTTCATCTTTACTGATGTCGCTGAGCTCGATATCACCGATTCCGCCGCCGTACTCGCCGCCGCTCAGGGCGTGGGCGCCATCGTGAACTGCGCCGCCTATACCAACGTGGACGCCGCTGAGGACAACGAAGACGTGGCCTACCTCATCAATGCCACCGCCGCTGCCAATCTGGCTGCCGCTGCAAAGGAGCAGGGGGCATTGCTCGTACACGTGAGCACCGACTATGTGTTCGGCGGAGAGGGCAACACCCCGCGCACTGAGGACCTTGCCACCAATCCGCTCGGAGCCTATGGTCGCACCAAGCTGGCTGGCGAGCAGGCCATTATCGACAGCGGTTGTCGCAGCGTAATCATCCGCACCGCATGGCTTTACTCGATTCACGGTAAGAACTTTGTGAAGACCATGCTTAGCCTCATGGCGACCCGCCCCAGCCTCAACGTGGTGTTTGACCAAGTGGGCACTCCCACCTACGCCGGCGATTTGGCAGATGCTATCGGCACCATCCTGAACACCCCGGCACCCGCCGAGGGCGTGTACCACTATAGTAATGAGGGCGTGTGCTCCTGGTACGACTTCGCCGTTGCCATTGGTCAGCTGGCCGGTAGCCCCTGTGTGGTCAATCCCTGCCACAGCAGCGAGTTCCCCAGCAAGGTCGAGCGTCCCGCCTTCTCCGTGCTCGATAAGACCAAAATCCGCACGACCTTCAACCTCAATATCCCGCATTGGCATGCTTCCCTGAAGCACTGTGTCGCCATGCTCCAGGAAAAATAATTTCAAAATCCAAAATCGTAAATGAAAAACATCTTAATTACCGGCGGTGCAGGCTTCATCGGTTCCCATGTCGTCCGCCTTTTCGTTAATAAGTACCCGGAGTACAAAATCGTCAATCTGGACGCTCTCACCTATGCTGGCAACCTCGCTAACCTCAAGGATATCGAGGACAAGCCGAACTACACCTTTGTGAAGGCCGATATCTGCGACTTCGAGCGCATGTGCGCCATCATGCAGGAGTACGATATCGATGGCGTTATCCACCTCGCCGCCGAAAGTCACGTGGACCGCTCCATCAAAGACCCGTTCACCTTCGCCCGCACCAACGTGATGGGTACCCTCAGCCTGCTGCAGGCCGCTCGCCAGTACTGGAACGGTAACTGGGAGGGCAAGCGCTTCTACCACATCTCGACGGATGAGGTGTACGGTGCTCTGGAGCTGGATAAGCCCGAGGGTTCCGCCCCCTATGGCAGCGAGTTCTTCCTCGAGACTACCAAGTACAACCCACACAGCCCCTACAGCGCATCCAAGGCCGGCAGTGATCACTTCGTGCGCGCCTATCACGACACCTACGGCATGCCCACACTGGTGACCAACTGCTCCAATAACTATGGCCCCTACCAGTTCCCCGAGAAGCTTATTCCCCTCTTCATCAACAATATCCGTCACGGCAAGCCGCTGCCCGTCTACGGTAAGGGCGAGAACGTGCGCGACTGGCTCTATGTGGTTGACCACGCCCGCGCCATCGACGTGATTTTCCATCAGGGCAAGACCGGCGATACCTACAACATCGGCGGCTTCAATGAGTGGAAGAACATTGACATCGTGAAGGTGGTGATTAAGACCGTCGACCGCCTGCTCGGCAACCCCGAGGGCACCAGCGAGAAGCTCATCACCTACGTCACCGACCGCGCCGGCCACGACCTTCGCTACGCTATCGATTCCACCAAGCTCAAGAACGAGCTCGGCTGGGAGCCCTCCCTCCAGTTCGAGGAAGGCATCGAAAAGACCGTCCGCTGGTACCTCGACAACCAGGAATGGATGGACAATATCACCTCCGGCGAGTACGAGAAGTACTACGCGGAGATGTATCAGGGTAAGTAAGAAATAACATGGCTAGCAAAGTTAACATCCTCACCCATCCGCTTGTTGCGAATTACGGTGGCCTTTTGCAGGCATATGCACTGCAACGGGTTTTGTCGGGTATTGAGTTCCCGAGTGTTATCTTTGACCATGCTATGTTGAAGGAATCCGAATCAACAGGGTTCTTAGGTAAAGTTGCCGATAGCATCAGACTGCTGGAGTTGAGATTGGGAATCAGGTTTCGACATACTCGTCTGGTTCCGGATTGCTACCGTAAAATAGGTCGCAGATTTCATCGCTTCCTGAATCGCAAGTTTTACCGCAATCTTGCAGATTGCGAGGGCGATTCTGATGCCCTCAGACCATGGGTCGTGGGGAGTGACCAAGTATGGCGTTGTGAATACGCGAACTTAATGCAGTCGATATCTACCTATTTCCTGAGCTTCTTGTCGTCGGAAGCCCGTCGAAAGAGCATTGCGTACGCTGCTTCTTTCGGAACGGATGTCTGGGAAGGTACGCCGGAAGAAACCGAGGAGTGTCGAAACTTGCTTCAGCAGTTTAAAGCGGTTTCGGTTCGCGAACATTCAGGGATAAATATCTGCAGAGATGTCTTCGGGGTAGAGGCAGTGCAGATGCCCGATCCCACCTTGCTGGCTACTCCGGATGATTATGCTCAACTCATTCAGAGCGAGAAAACACGTGTCCCCTCCAAATCCTATCTGGCTGCCTATGTTTTGGATAGTTCCCCTGCAATTAAGGAATTGCTGGCTGCTACCGGTCGCGGAATAGCTCGCTATGTCCAGTCGCTCATGCCCGATATTCAATCTGCAAAGTGCTGCGATCGTTTCCCTGTGAGTGTTGCCCAGTGGTTGCGCTATATCAGGGATTGTGAGTATTTTATTACAGATTCTTTCCACGGCTGCGTCTTTGCTATCATTTACAATAAGCCTTTTGTCTGCTTGGGGAATGAAGACCGTGGTACTGCGCGTTTTTACTCTCTCTTACATACGTTTGGACTGCAAGGTCGCTTGATTACCGAACACACCCCGGAAAAGGTTCAGCGCATCCTCCAAACGCCCATTGATTGGGAATATGTCAACTCCGTTCACGATGCCGAGCGTCAACGCGGTATCGCATTCCTGAAAGCGAATTTATCTGAATAATGGCCAGTGAAATCAAAACAGGGGCGATACTGAACTACGTATCTATCGTAGTCACACTAGCCACGTCCTTCTTCCTTACCCCATTTGTTATTGCTACTCTGGGGGTGGAGGAGTATGGCCTTTTCATGCTCAGCCATTCCATTATCGGCTGGCTTGCCCTTACGGACTTGGGGCTTGGAGCTACGGTCAGTAAATATGTCGTTACCTACCGAGCCAAAGGGGAGCACGAAGCTCAGGCTCATTTCCTGGGGCAGAGTATGCTGCTGTTCTGTGCTATCGCTTTGATTACTCTGGTAGCCGGTACTGTGTGTTATTTTTATCTGGATGCCATTTTCCCGAAGCTCAATGCTACGCAGCATGATACGCTTGAAATCCTCTACCTGCTAACCTTGGGTAACATGATTCTGGCTATTCCTCTGCGTCCTTTGGGCTGCGTGCCGGGAGCTTACCAGAAGTTTATCGTTCCCGGAGTGGTACGACTGTGTACCTCTCTACTGAATACCGGCCTGACGGTTGCTCTGTTGTTCTTGGGATATCGCGCTATTGGATTGACCGTTCTTGCTGTGGGCATGGGCATTTTTAATCTGCTCTGGGGGCTCTATTATACCCTCGGCGTTCTGGGCGCTTGTGTGGTATTCCGCAAGCCTGACTGGATACTGTACCGTGGTATGTTCGGTTTCTCTGTATGGATATTCCTGAACCAGATAATGGACATGTTCTACTGGCAGGCCGGTTCTCCGATTCTGGCTAATGTGAGCGGTACCGTGGCTGTGTCTGTTTTCACCTTAGGGATATCATTTTCCAATTATTTCATGACCGCCTCCACGGCTATATCCGGTGTGCTCGCCCCCAAGCTGATGCACATGGTGGCTCTGGACGCCAGTAAGGAGGATTTGACCAATGTGATGATTCGTGCGGGGCGCTTACAGCTTTTCCTGCTTAGTATGATTTTGTTGGGCTTCGCGTTCCTGGGGAGGGATTTCCTGCGTCTATGGGTGGGCAAGAGCATGGGAGATAACGTTGCGACTGTGTGGCTGGGGGCTATCACGGTAATCATTCCTCTTATTATTCCGCTGACCCAGAATACCGGGCTTGCCATCCTGCAGGCATTGAGCATACATCGGGGACGAGCCATTATCCTGTTCTATTCCTCTCTGGTCTGTGTGGTCCTGGGCTATGTGCTTTCCCTCTACTTGGGACCTATCGGTATGTTTATAGGAACTGCCGTATCGCTGACCTTTGGTCAGGTGATTATGATCAACCTCTATTACAAGCGAAAGGCCGGGCTTCTGATTGGCTTCTTCTTCCGTCGCACCTATTTGCCGATGTTGTTGCCTGCCTTATTCCTTATTGGAATTGGATTTGCTCTCATCAGATTCTGGTACGTGGAATGTTGGACCGATTTGTTTGTTGCTGTAGGCGTTTATGGTTCTCTGCTGGTTCTGACTCTTTTCTCTTTCTATCTTAATCGGGAAGAAAAGGATTTGTTCCTCAATCCTATCAAAAAGATTTTACACATTCACTAATGGAATTTACTAACCATATCACCCCTCCGGACAATTGCACCGGCTGTGGCCTGTGTGCCAATGTTTGCTCCCAAGATGCCATCCGTATGGTGTGGAGTATTGAGGGATTCCTTGTACCTCTGGTAGACTCAGAGAAATGCGTGAATTGCGGATTGTGTGTGAAAATGTGTCCGGCACAACCAGGGTCAATGGATAATGTGACGTACGCTGACAATATCGAGTCTGTGGTGGCTTACGGTGGATGGAATGCAGATGGCGATACGCATCGGAATAGCAGCAGTGGCGGGATATTCTCAGCTTTAGCAAATCAAGTGTTTACTGCAGGAGGTTGTGTCTTTGGCGTAGTATGGAAAGATAAGGTTACAGCAACTTTCGCCAAAGCGGAGAATATGGCGGAGCTTTCGCCCATGCGTGGTAGTAAGTACATTCAGGCTGAACCGGGGAACGTCTATCGAGATGTCAAAACAGAATTGCAGAAAGGGCGACAAGTTCTGTTTACCGGCACAGCCTGTCAGGTCTACGCATTGAAGAAATATCTGCGCAGAGATTACGACAATCTGTTGACCTTCGATATCGTTTGCCATGGTGTACCCAGTCGCAAATTACTGCAAGCTTATGTTAAACACTATGAGGAGGCGGAGGGTAAAGAACTGAAGGAAATCTATTTCAGATTCAAAGATGGCAATTGGCAGGGCTATAAGGTGCAGAAACGTTTTACCGACGGAACTGTACTTAACCACGTTAACTCACAGGATATATTCATGAACCTGTTTATTGTCGATTACATGCTCAACAAGGCGTGTTATAACTGTCCTCACGCGCACCTGCCACGCCCTGGGGACATGACCTTGGGTGACTACTGGGGAAATCTGCAAGCATTACATCCGGATTGGCCCATAAGCGATGGCATTGGTTCACTCGTAGCCAACAGTGATAAAGGTAAGGTCATTCTGGCAAAATTGGCTGATGAAGGTAAAATCACTCTTCATCGTGAGCCGTTCCTCAATCTGTATAACGGGCAACCTCGCAGCTACTTGCGCGGAGAAGAGGCACATCTTCCCGCTCAACGCGATGAAGCATTGCTCATGATAGAGCAACAGTCTATCATTAAAGTGTGGAATCGTTTCTGTAACTCCGTTAGGATTGGACCGTTTCATTTTCAAACTAACGGATTCATCTATAAGACTCTTATTTTCCCTAAGCGAGTGTTGGGATATATTATGCGTAAAATGAAAGGTGTCAACCACTAGAGTGTTATGAAAGCTCCGACGAACAATTTAGGTATATTAACTCATCTTTCTGCTGCACTGTTGGAATATTGCCGTAGTATTCCGCAGGGGCAATATGGTGATGTTTTCTCTTCCAAAAGGAGGAAGCCAAACAAAAGAAGACGCCGCTCTGGCGGAACATACAAGGTTTTTATTAGCCATGCAAGTAAAGATGCGGCAGTAGCTCAATTGTTCTGTTCTTATCTTGTGGAGGCGTATGATATCAAGGAAGAGGAAATCTTTTGCACGTCGAAAATTAGAAATGGGTTGCAAAATGATGCTTATTTTTTTCCTATTATTCGAAAAGCCCTGCAGCAGTGTGACATTATAGTTTTCTTGTATAGTGGAAAATTCATAGTCAGCAAGGACTGCCTTATGGAGCTTGGCATGGGTTATTACTCCCGGAATAAGAGGAGATGCCTTTTCCTTATGGGGGAGACGACACAAAATGATATTCCCGGTATGCTGGCCGGTTTACAGAATCTGGGGAGTATTGAGATGCCAGGAGCTTTGTCAGGAATGGAAAGCGTTCTCGCGCCAAGCATACGCAGTAAGCGACTAGAAATAAAAAATTGGGAAGAACTGGGAGTAGATTTTGTAAAAAAAGCCAGACCGCACATTATGGCCTCTCAGCAATCAGAGGATATCCGTTCATCAATAAACGATGAACCATCACAAACGACTCAAACTTTAAGCGCCATTGATGGTGATGTAACCAATGGAAATGTGGCGCTAGCATCGCCACAAAATAAGTGGTCTGCGGTCAATATGATGGTAGATTTCCGGCGCTTTCTTATTAAATCTGACCCGGATTTGTATTTTATCCAACATTACTCGATGTCTGCTGATATTAAGGAGTTCTTGGGTAAGCTGGCAAAGTATCAATCTCGGGATCTTTGGCTGGTTTGGGGCGATAGTTATACAGCGCATTTCTATACAGATAAGATAGATGACAGTGAATTACCCTATGTGCAATTCGGTGAGAATCGTTTCAAAATTGCTGAGTTGTGGCTTGTATGTGACCGATCTTGTTCTCAATGTGATGGTGATTTTATACTGATTCGCTATGAGTCTTACGAATGTCCTAATGGTGTAGAAATAGAGTATTGGTATAAAGGAAAACAAATATCTGAAGTTCAAGCATTAAATGGTTTCGTTAAAAATGAAGATGGATCGGTTGAAAATATCAGTCCGGAATTATACAGAGAAATAAACCACAATAATGAGGGGGGAATTATGCTCATCGGTCCCCGCTTAAGTTGTTTCGCTGAAGCAATTGATAGAGCTCCTATTGAAGCCAATCAGATACTTCAAGCTCTCACGGAGGGTAATAAGCGTATCTCCGATGCCGATATTGCTGCCCTTTGCGGCTTCTTCAGGAGATTTCACAATTCTGATGTCATGGCAACAGCGTAATCATTCCCATTTTTCATAATAAGTTTCAATATTGTATGCCTCAAGTTTCAATCATTGTTCCGGTTTATAAGGTTGAGCCCTATATACGGCGTTGCCTTGATAGCATCGTAGCACAGACTTACACCGATTGGGAGTGTATTCTTGTGGACGACGGTAGCCCTGATTTATCAGGGGCTATCTGTGATGAATATGCTGCGAAGGATTCGCGGTTTAAGGTTATTCATCAGGAAAATCAGGGCGTGACACGAGCCCGGGCAAATGGTGTGTCATTGGCGGTAGGCGAGTGGGTAAACTTTGTGGATCCTGATGATTTGCTTCCTACCAGTTCTTTGCAGAATTTATTTGATGCAGTTACAAACGAAACAGCCATAGTCTGCGGTGAGGGGGTATGTCAAGCGCTGCCTTCGAATGAAGGTTGGAGTATGGAAGAGTTTGTGAAGTCTATTCTGATAGATATGCTAGGTGGATCTCCTTGTGCACGTTTGTACAGGAAATGTTATTTCAATGAGTTCGTATTTGATATACCTCGTGATATTCGTGTTGGCGAGGATATGATTATGAATGTTCGATATGCATTTTCTGCTAAGGGGCGAGTGGACGCATGTAGGTGTTCAGTTTATGTATATGAACCTAATAATTGTGGCGCGACGAGCAGTTTTCATGCGGATATAAACTATCAAAGGGTATATCTATCTTCAATAATAGCGTCAATTCCTGAATCTCGACTTGCTGAGTTTGTTGGGGAAACTTGCCATGTAAACATACGCTGGTGGTTGGAAGTAACACTGGATAAAGTAATTCTTAATACAGACGAGCTTATGCAACATCGAAAACTGTATGCGTACGTTCGTGATACAGAAATATCATTTCCTTGGTATTTAAAGTCGTTATTTTATTCAGTAAATCCCGTAGTCCGTTTTTTTCTTATTTACGGCAGAAAGATTTATAAACTTGTCAAGTTTTTTGTTTGATATAAGTTATGCCCCAGAGGTTGAAAGTAGATAAGGCTGTCATTTTGTACACGTGTGGCGATTCGACAAAATTATCCACATGGTCCAATGTTCCGTACCTTTTTTCCGGTGCGCTGGAGCGCTCTGGCATTGATTTAGTCAGAGTCGATATATCTCCTTCAAAGGTAATTAATAGGATTTTCAATACGCTTTCTTTTTATTTGTTCAGGAAAGTTTGCCGATTCAGGACGTGCCCCGAGTTTCATAGAACTTGGCTGCACAGGTTTATCGTATATCGTCGACTGAAAAAAGTTGCGAACCAATACCCTGATGCAACGCTCAACCTTTTTTTAAGCTATGGTTTTACCAATCCCTATTCAAAAGCCCCAAGTGTATTGTGGTGTGACTGGACAGATGAGATTGTTATTGAACGCTTGGGGCGTGGAATAAAATGGTATGAAATAGGATCTATCAAACACGAGCGGAGTGTGATGAAGCGCGCTTCTGCTGTATATACGATGTTTCCGAAGTGTCGGGAACAGATGGAGAAGATGTATGGCCGCGCGATTGTGCACTTAAATCGCAATGTGGTTAATGATGCTTCCGGCCAAGAGATAGACTTAGAAGAGTTGGTACGCGTTCGGGCGAAATCCAATAATATTCTTTTCATTGGAAATCATCGATATCGTGGCGCGGCCTTGCTGTTGATTGATGCATTCAAAAAGCTGCAGAAGTTGAATGATAAGTTGGA
The DNA here is from genome assembly GCA_045531695.1 of Akkermansia sp. Lineage (GTDB taxonomy): Bacteria > Verrucomicrobiota > Verrucomicrobiia > Verrucomicrobiales > Akkermansiaceae > Akkermansia. Next base: position 33,869 of record JAZSEM010000099.1, on the reverse strand, counting down.
ACTCCACATTGTCGGCATGAGTTTGCAGGAATTGGGCCGTGATGGCAATGAGGGGATTCATTGTTATGGATATCTTAGCAAGGATATCGAAGACCAGCGGAATACCTATTACAAGCTTATGCATAGTGCACGCGTGTTTGTCAATCCTGCAACACAGTGGGGGGGCTATTCCAGTACTGTAGAGGCTATGTATTTCGCATGTCCGGTAATCGTAACTCCGTATGCTGACTTTGTTGCTGAATATGGTAATGATATTTCTTTCGGTCGATATCTGAGACCTGAGGATGATTTGGCTGATACTATTACGGCTGTCATGAATTCTGAGCGATATAAAGAGATGTGTTACAAGGCTCACGAAGTGGTTGCTGATTACACATGGGATAATTACATGAGAGATTTGTTGGCAGATTTACGAAATAAGGGCTTAATGTAATGCGCGAGAATAAAATAATTACCTTCCTGCTTCCCGGGCATGGTGCACAACCTTGTGGTGGTTACAAGGTTGTGTATGAGTATGCCAATCGCTTGGCGGCGGATGGTTGCGAGGTTCATATTGCCTATGCCGGTTCGCTATTCTGGAAGAAAAAGTCTCTGTACTTCAAGCTGACCAATGTGGTGCGCTATTTGGAGCGCAGGTGGAAAGGCTATTCCTGTAGCCGATGGTTTGCTCTGGATAAGCGGGTGAAGGAGCATTGGTGTTATTCTCTCTGCGAGCAGCATGTGCCCCAAGCAGATATCTATGTGGCGACCTCTCCCTACACGGTGATGTACCTGAAAGACTATCGAACAACTGCACAGAAGTTTTATTTCATCCAGGGCTATGAAAACTGGGGAGATGTGACAGATGCGCGTCTGCGAGAGACCTACCATTATCCTCTACGCAAAATCGTTATTTCTTCCTGGCTGGAGCAGATTATGCAGGAGGAAGGCGAATCCTGCGAGTTGATTCCCAATGGGTTTGATTTTTCCTATTTTCGAAAGACAATAGCCCCCGAAGAGCGTGATGCTCGTTGCATTTCGCTATGCCACCATGTAGCGACCGGTAAGGGGTGTGAGTATGCTTATGAGGCTCTCAATATAGTAAGAACGCGTTTTCCTGAGTTGAAAGTGTTGATTTATAGTGCTTATCCTGCGCCTCGGACCTTACCGGATTGGTGTGAATATCATCGCATGCCCGATAGGGTGTTGCACAATAATATCAATAACACTGCCGCTATATTTGTAGCGCCATCTCTTGATGAAGGTTGGGGACTTACCGTAGGCGAGGCCATGATGTGTGGGCAGGCTGTTGTCTGTACAGATAATCGTGGGTTTAGAGAGATGGCGGAACATGAGGTGAATGCGTTGATGGTTCCGGTTAAAGATTCACGAGCCTTGGCTGATGCTATTATCCGCCTGATGGAGGATGACGAGCTTCGCTGTCGTATCGCTCGAGCAGGGCATGCCTCCATTCAGCGATTTACTTGGGATAACTCATACGCCAAGCTGCGTGAACTGTTTGGTATAGAAAGGAAAACTTCGTGATGAAACTGGCCTCATTCGACATTTTCGATACGACCTTGGTACGCAAGTGCGGGCAGCCGGAGAATGTGTTCTATCTGCTGGCTCACAGGCTGTATCCGTCGGATGCTGTCATGCGCGAGGCGTTTTTGCTGTGGCGTAGGCAGGCGGAGCGTGTGGCTCGTACTGCGATGCCCGGGAAAGAGCTGACATTGCATGATATTTATGCCCATGTCGAAAAGCAGGGATTTGTGGGCTACACGCCCGAGGCGCTGATGGCTGCAGAGAAAACGGTGGAGGCAGAACAGCTGGTGGCGAATCCTGCTGTGAAGTCGCAGCTGTCGCAGCTGAGGGAGCTGGGGTGGCAGATAGCCTTTATCTCGGATATGTATCTGGATTCGGCTTTCCTGACCGAGGTTCTGCAGCGCGAGGGGTGCCTGCAACCCGGTGAACGTGTCTTTGTTTCCTGCGAGCATGCTTGTCGTAAATCGACAGGAGCGTTGTACGAAGTCGTGCGTGGTGAGTTGGCTCCGACGGAATGGCGCCACTATGGGGATCACCCGGTGAGTGATGTGCGCATGGCTCGCAAGAGGGGGCTGCGTGCAGAACTTGTTCACACGGAATATACAGAAACGGAACAGAGTATGCGAGCCGCGGCATCGTCCTTGCAGAACCCGTATGAGGGTACTATTCTGGCCGGACTGACCCGGTATGTCCGCCTGCGTTGTGGTGGCGATGCCTTCGCTGCCATGGCTGCTGATTTTGTCGTTCCCTGCTACGCTCCTTTCCTGCATTATATCCGGCGCCTGACTTCAGAACGCGGGCTGCAGCGCCTGTACTTCCTTTCTCGCGACAGCTATGTGTTGCTGAAAGGTATGGAAGACGCTGCTACTGAAGGCGTGGAGCTTCGTTATCTCTTCCTGTCACGCAAGGCCTTGATGTTGCCTTATCTTTACGGTGGCGATGAAAATACTTATCTGGCGGTTATGGATAAGGGGACGCTGCTGCGTAAGAATGTGGATGAATTGCTGAGGGGACTGAGTATTGATAGGGCTGAGTTAGAATCGCTGGGACTGCGTTTTGATTATAACAAGATTATCACCCGTTCCCAGCAGGAAGATTTCCTGCAGAAAATCTTCCGCAGTGACTATACTCCCCGCCTGCAGACGAGGTGCGCTGCTGCATACGAGTTGCTGGTGGAGTATTTCCGTCAGGAAGGTCTTCTGGATGGGGCGCGTTCTGTCATGGTGGATGTAGGCTGGCTGGGAACCTCGCGCCTGATGGTGAATCACATTCTTCGCCGAGCCGGCGGTAGCGAAGTGGAGTTTATTTATTATGGCGTACGTAGCGATGTGTTGCCTCCATCCTGCGGCGTGTATTCTTCCTACCTGCGCCCGGAGCAGTCCTGCACCGAACTCACAGCGCTGGTGGAGAACTATTATTCGGCCTCGCCTTGGCCGTCGACGATGGGGTACTCGCGTCAGGATGATGGAAAAATCGGACCGACTTTTCCAGAGGGTAAGGGGTATGCAACGAACAGAATTACGGAGAGCAATGCCGAAGCTCTGTCGCTCATGATGGCGGAGTGGTGCCATCTGCCGGAGTTCAATGAAGCGGCGTTTCATGTTTGGAGCTCGGCATCGTTGGGTTGCATGCGCAACATGAACGTTCATATCGATTTATCTCCGTTCCTGGCTGCCGGAGAGTTCGACCGGTCAGACTTTGTGAAAAAGATGGGGCTGATTGAGCTGTTCAAATACGCGTTTACCGGGGCCAGAATAACGGCATTCGATGCAGCAAGTGCTAAGTGTAGTGCGCGATGTTTATATCCGATGGTGAAATCTATGAATAGCGTTTCATCGAAATGGAGACAAATCGCTTTCAGGATAATGAATAAACTTCGATAACAAATATGAAGAAAGAACGAAATCTCAGCATAGAGCTGCTGCGCATTTATAGCATGTTTTTTATCGTTACCGGACATGTTACGGGGTACATGGCTCAGGCCGGCGTGCTTCAAAACAACCCTTCGTGGATAGAGCGGGTATTATCGGCTCTTTCCGGTGGTATGGGAACATGTGCTGTTGACCTTTTTGTCCTGATAACCGGATATTTCCTGATTACGTCGACGGCATTGGGGGTTCGCCGTTTCTTGACTATTTATGTTGAGACTGTGTTTTATCTTGTTTCGATAACTCTGATTTTCCTGTTATCGGGTCAGGCTACATGGGTAGATTTGGCAAATAGTTTCTTCCCTCTTGCTCCGACAAAATTTGGTTATTGGTTTGTTACAAAATACCTTGGACTTATTTTACTGGCTCCGTTTCTGTCTCGTCTGGCCCTCTCTTTAAGTAAAAAGCAGTATGAAGTATTACTCTTGATTTTGCTTTTGCTTAATACGACACTTGCGTATGGTTTTCCCTTGGGTAATTTGTATGGTGGAGGATGGAGTCTTATGTGGTTTATTTGCCTTTACTTTGTTGCCGGGTATTTGCGTTTGCATGGCAATAGCGGAGTTTGGATGCGCCGTTGTCCTTGGTTGATTGCCTATGTTATTGGTGTCATAGTCTGGGCTACTATTCAATTTTTCGGAGTGAAGCAGGTGGCGTTGGATTATCATTCCGTCATTACTTTTAGCATAGCCTTTAGCCTGTTTGTCTTGGCTAAAAATACCGGAATTACAGATAGTCGCTTGATAAGATTCTTTGCGCCCAATACTTTTGGTGTGTATCTCATACATCAGCACAATTTGATTATTGGTTGTTTAGTTGCTGTTTTGAGTATTTCCTATAATGGGGGGGGGATTTGCTCTGCTTGGGTAATCGGTGGAAGTATTTATGTTGTATGTACCTTAATTGATAAATTAAGAGTACTTATGTTTGATGTCTTAAAGATTTCAAACTTGTATATGCAAGTGGAAAAGAAAATGGAAGCTTTATTCAAATAATAATATGCCATGAATATAAATGTTTTGCCCATCATTATTCTGAATTATAACTCATCTGCGGACTGTCGCAAATGTGTGGGATTCTTGATGGCTCAGCAGGGCATTGAGTTGGAGATTGTCATTGTGGATAATTGTTCGAAGCCTGAGGATAGGTCTGCAGTGGCACAGCTGTGTGACGAATGTGGTGCTACGTTCCTGCCGGTATCGGAGAACAAGGGGTACAATGCCGGCAATAATGTAGGGCTACGCTATGCAGCAGAAAAGGGCTACCAATATGCTCTTATTGCCAATCCTGATATGGAGTTTCCCCAACCCGATTATCTATGTCGTTTGGTAGCTCAGGCAGAAAAACAACCGGATGTTGTCGTATGGGGGACAGATATTGTGACACCCGAGGGGATTCACCAGAGCCCCATGATGCGGGATGGCGATTGGCGTTCTTCTTTCGGGTGGATTCGTGAGTTGCTTTTCCTCAAAAAAGAAAAGAAAGAGGCATACGGTTTTATTGATCGGTATGATGAGAACCATTATTGTGCCAAGGTGAGTGGTTGTTGCTTGATGGTGCGCATGGAGTTTATCAAGGAAATAGGTTATTTCGATGAATATCCTTTCCTCTATTGCGAGGAAGCCATCCTTTCCCGTCAGGTAGAACAGGCTGGGAAACGGATGTATTACATGGCTGATTTACGGGCTGTTCACCGCCATATTCAATCGGCTAAGGGAAATCCGGTACCTCGATTTCAGCAGTGGAGAAGAAGTCGCTTGTATTATATTCGTCAGTATAGTGGCGATAGTTGGTGGGGTAGAGCGATGGCATCTTTTTCGATGTGGCTGTATACCTCCCTCATGATGATAGCATTTCGATGGAAAAATAGATGATGACTCTTGATGCCAAATCGCAACCGCGCTCACTTGCAATCGATCAGCTCAAGGGGCTGGCGATTGTCTGCATCACACTACTTCATTTTGAAGCCGGATTGATTCCCCAAGGAATCAATACTTGGATTGGTTCCTTCATGATTTCAGCCTTCTACTTTACCAGCGGTTGGCTGATGGGATTGAAGGGGAAAGAAAAGTTGCCAACGCTTAGAGAACTCGCCTGCAAACGCTGGCGCAGCTTAGGTTTGCCCTATCTCTGGTTCTCTGCTGTCATTCTTCTTTTTGATCTGATATGGATTCTACTGGGCTTTGATGAATGGCGTTTGCTGGGGCGAGACGTGTGCAAGACGCTGACACTGCGCGGTATCGGTACGTTGTGGTTTCTGCCGGCTCTTTTCTTTGGTGAATTGCTCTTTGTCTGGATTATCCGCAAAAAAACATACTGGCAGATAGGAGCTTTAGTGTTAACTTTAGTCTGGTACTGGGGATATGGTAAGTGGTCTGCTGACTATGCATATCAGAATGATATCTTCCGTATCATTGATGCACCATTCCGTACCATTCAGAATACCATGACGGCCTGGCCGGTAATTCTATTCTCTTTCTATTTGTCCAATTTCTTTGCTGACAAGATGAGGAAAATGACAAATACATCGGTTTTGATAATCGGCGTAGTGCTGGCTTGCTTCAGTTATTTCTGCGCCAATCATTTATTCCCCCTGTTGCCACAGGCTTGTGGCATAGCGTGGAGCTGGTTTGCTCCGGTGTGGGGGCCTTTGGGATTGTTTTTAATCTTTACCGCCATTCAGAAGTTATGTATCAATCAGTTTTTCACGTTCTGGGGAAAGAACTCTCTTATCCTGATGGCAACTCATTATTCTATCTATCAGGTGATATGCGAGGCTTTTTGCGAGCGTAGTCTCGGGATATCGGAGTTTATCGGCTGGATAACCATTGCCTGCTTTGTCGTAACGATGGTGGCAGAATATCCCACTGTGTTTGTGATTAACAGATGGTTCCCTATTTTACTGGGAAAGAGAAAGGAGAAGCATGCCTAAAGAAAAACTCAAGCTCAATACCAAAATTGCCACCTTCTACTTAGTACTCATGTGTGTTCACATGCACTTTTTTGAAGGCAATAATATTAGCCCCATTAAGGTGGTGGCGATGTCTGTTGCTCCTCTTATTTGGTTGGCTCGCTGTGCCTACTTTTCTAAGGCGGTGATGTTTGGCGTGCTGTATTGGCTCAGCTGTTTCCTGTCCGCTTATCTGCACCCCGGCTTTCGTTTTTCAACGATGGCCTATTCCGGAATGTTTATAATGACCTTTATCATGTTTTATAACTTGGTGCATAAAGGTGCCTTTACTTTGGAATATTTTATAAAGCTGGTGCGTTGGCTGATTCTTGCCTATGCGGGATGTCTGGTACTACAGCAATGCTGCATTTTAGTAGGTATACGCTTTATGCCCCTGATTAATTTGGATAATCAATTTTATCTTTCCATATATAAGCTTCCATCTTTATCTCATGAGCCATCTTCAACTGCCCGTATAATGGGAGCCTTGTTCTATGCTTATTTTAAGTGTAACCAATACAGACGAGGTGCTGTTATTCCTTTTATGCAATGGTTCAAGGGAGAACACAGGTGGGTGACCATTGGCTTCCTCTGGGTGATGCTGACCATGGGTAGTGGCACGGCATACATCGTTCTCGCTCTTCTTTCTCTGCTTTTCTTAAGGCGTAAATATATAGCTGTAGCTATTCCACTGTTCGCTGCTATTTTTTTAGTCATGCCTTATATGGAAAATGAAAACTTGAACCGGGCTACATCTGTGGCTCAGGCAACCATGACAGGAGATACTCAGCAAGTGATGGAGGCGGATGGTAGTGCCTCGTCTCGCGTCCTTCCTATTCTCAATACCATTAATCATCTTGATTTAACTAAGGAGGAAGTCTGGTTTGGTCGAGGTACTGATGTCGGCTATAAAAATAAATATCAGCGAATGATGGGCTGTATAGATGATTATGGCTTAATAGCATATATCTGTAGCTTGATTATGGTGTTTACTTGTTCTATTAACCCTATAAGTATACCTACGTTAATGTTTTTTGTAGGAGTAGGGGGAGGAACATCAAATATTGCCTACTTATGGGGGATATTAATGTTGTTTTCTGTAGTGAATCATTTTAATACAAAATATGAGCAAAATAAATAACTATCGAAACGTAGCCATATTAATGGCTGTATACAATGGTGGACCCTATCTGCGGGAACAGATAGATAGCATTATCCATCAAAGTTTCGCTAATTGGACTCTGTACATACAGGATGATGGATCAAGCGATGATACTCTTAATATTGTTAAGAGTTATTCAGATGAAAGGATTCAGTTGGTAGATATAGGCTTGTCGAGGCAGGGTGCCGGGATGAACTTTATGTCTCTGCTAAACATGGTTGATTCAGAATATTACATGTTCTGCGATCAGGATGATGTATGGTTTCCTGACAAGATTGAGAAATCACTGACTCGAATGCGTGAGGAAGAGAGCAAGCATGGTAAGATGACTCCCATTATAGTCCATACAGACAGAACGCATGTGAATGCTGATTTGAGCGTGAGGATGAAATCAGAGTTCAATCCGAGAGGGATAAGCCAGGCTCGTTTGGAACGTAAAATTAATCAGCTCAAGCATCCTGATATTTTAGCCATTTATACGATTGTGGGTGGATGTACAATGATGTTCAACAAGGCGGTGAAACAGATTGCTTTCCCGTTCTTGAATATCCGTGTGCATGATTCCATTTGTGCAATGGCTGTGGCTAATCACGGAGGCGTTATCAGTACAATCACAGAGCCGACAATGTATTATCGAATTCACTCGACCAATACTTGCGGTGTTTCGGATGAGCGTCTTCTGCCCAAGATTCTGCACATTTTTGATTCGATATCGAAGAATATGCGTGGCTATCATATTTGGAAGTTGTATGGTAGAGGGGGCTTCCTGAAGTTCCTGTATTATAGGATTAAATATTTCATCATTCTTAGATTGAATTAAAAAGTTTAAACGATGGATCTAGTCAATTGAACTTAATTAGTTTTAATCAATGAAGAATAATTATAAGTTTCTTAGTGCTCGTGAATGTGCAGAAAACGTACATTCCGGTGATTGTGTGGGTATAAGTGGCTTTGCAGGAGCCGGAGCACCGAAGATGGTGCCCGAGGCAATAGCAGAAAAGGCTCGTAATGAACACACAGTAAATCGTGAGTTTAAGATAAAGCTCATATCAGGAGCATCAACAGGATTTGCTGTTGATGGAATACTGGCCGAAAATAATGCTGTTTTGTATCGGACTCCGTATCAATCATCGGCTCAACTCAGAGATTCTATAAATAAAGGGGCTGTCGAATATGTCGATATGCATTTGTCTGCAGTGGCTCATGATTTACGATATGGTAGTTTGCCTGATATTGATGTTGCAATTATAGAAGCTGCAGATTTAACTGTGGATGGCGAAATTACTCTAACAACAAGTAGCGGAAATTCTGCAGTCATTTGTCAATGCGCCAAGAAAATAATAGTGGAGCTGAATGAATACCATCCGTCTTGTTTGCGACATATTCATGATGTTTATTTACCTACTCGTGAAAATGAACGCCAGCCAATCGTTGTACCTACCGTATCGTCTCGTATTGGTAGTGGTGTTGTAAAAGTTGAACCATCAAAGATTATAGGTGTAGTCAGGACAAATCAGTCTGATGGAATCAAACCATTCAAACCGAACAGTGAAGTGACAGACGCTATTGGTTCTCACGTTGTGTCTTTTCTTGAGAATGAGTATAAATCCGGTCGCATGCGCGAAGAATTTCTTCCTCTACAGAGTGGAGTGGGAAATATTGCAAATGCGGTGCTTTCTTGCATTGAGCAATCAACTGTGATTCCTCCGGTTTCTATGTTTACGGAGGTTGCTCAGGACGCTGTAATTCGCCTTCTGCAGAAAGGTCGTTGTGAGTTTGTATCTGCCTGTTCTCTTACGGTATCAGATGCAGTTTTGCGTGAAATTTATGACAATTTTGATTTCTATAAGAACAAGTTGTTACTACGTCCACAAGAGATTAGTAATAATGTAGGGATATGCCGGCAGTTGGGAATTATTGCAATCAATACTGCCATCGAAGTCGATATATTCGGTAATGTGAATTCCTCGCACTTCTATGGTACAGATATGATGAATGGTATTGGCGGATCCGGTGATTTCGCAAGGAATGCGGCTATATCTATTTTTGTGTGTCCTTCAGTTGCAAAGAACGGAGCCATATCTGCTATAGTGCCGATGGTTTCTCATACCGATCATACGGAGCATGATGTAAAGGTCATCGTGACGGAGTATGGTGTTGCAGATTTGAGAGGTCGTGGCCCTCGCGCTCGCGCTGAATTGATAATTGAAAACTGTGCGCATCCTGATTATCGGCCTCTGTTAAGACAATATCTGAATCTTAATTCTAAAGGACATACGCCACATACACTGGAAAAAGCTTTTGCCTTTCACTCTGCCTATAAGGAATTTGGTGATATGAAACTAGCTAATTTTAACTGAAAAGAAAACAATTATGGAAACAATTCAGAAGAAAAGAATCGAGTTCATTGATTTGGCTAAGGGCGTGTGCATCATTCTGGTGGTGATGGGACATTGTGGAGCTATGGTTGAAATCCCCGGTATGTCTGTTGTCCGCATGCCATTGTATTTCATATTATCCGGTCTATTTTTTAAGACATACGGTGGGTTTGGGAATTTTACTATTAAGAAAACGAATAAGATTCTGATACCGTTCTTATTCTTTTATTTATTGGGGTGTATTGCTTACTATGCAATCAAATTTATTGCTCCCGATTTATTAATTACTGAAGCAAGAGGATTATGGGATATATTTGATAATCGTCAGTTTTTCAACGGTCCTATTTGGTTTTTGCTCTGTTTGTTTTGGTGTAACCTGATTTTTGCTGCGATATCTATTAATGTTAAATCAGAGATTGTTCGAATATTGATAATTGTTGTTTTGGGGAGTATTGGCTATTTGCTAGGTCATTATGATGTGTTTGTTCCCTTATTTCTGGATGTCGCTATGACGAGTCTTCCTTTTTTTTGTTTCGGTTATTATTTGAAAAAAACGCAGTTGCTTTATCCTAATGGATATGATAAATACAATCCCTTGATATTTTTGCTGTTTTATGCACCTGCGGTTTTAGTTTCTTATTATTTCGATTTTAGATTATCGTTTCATTACAACGCTGTGGTTAATCCATTGGCCGCTTGTTTTGTTGCTGTGATGTCTGTTCTTGCCATTTTGTTCTTATGTAAGATGATAGGACGTGTGCCGATTATTTCGTATGCGGGCAGGTATTCAATTGTTATATTGTGTGTGCATCATTTTATAAATCGCCCGGCTCTCGTTGTATTGCGGCGTTTGCTAGGTGTTGATTCGGATATGTTGCCTTGGTGTGTGTTTGGAGTGACAATCGTTCTGAGTATAGCTCTTATACCTATATGTGTTCGATTTATTCCTTGGTTTGTTGCTCAGAAAGATTTGATTAAGGAAAGAAAATGACAAGTGCTTTAACTCTAGCCATTTGCATGTATAATGCGTCACCTTACATCGAGGAGACGCTCCATAGCGTACTGGCACAGACAAGGAAGGATTTTCATCTGCTGGTAGTAGATGACTGCAGTACTGATGATTCTGTAGAGAAGGTGGAATCCTTCTTTGAGGAGAACCCTCGGCAGTATGAACTGGTACGGCTGGAGCAGAATCAGGGCATATGTCACGCACGTCACTTTGCAGAAAGGCATGCCAAGACAAAGTACATGATGTTTCTGGATGCGGATGATGTGCTGTATCCGCATGCTATTGCGACTATGTATCGAACGATAACTTCCGACCCTGATTTAATGGCGGTAGGATGTTATCTCGAGTATGTGGATACTAGGGGAAAGAAAATGGGTGGTGGACTGTTCCTTGGTTGCAAGACAAAAGAAGTGTTTTACGACAAAGCTGCGGGAAAGAAGCTTTTCTTCATGCAGCCGACAGCCATCTATGATAGGCAGCTTGCTCTGTCAGTAGGCGGATATGTCATTAGCGGATATCCGGATGGTAAGCCACGATACCAAGACTTCTGCGAGGATTTGGATTTGTGGACCCGCATGAGTGATTTGTATACGCTGGGCAAGGCTATCGTGGTGGTTCCGGAGGTGTTGTGTAAGTACCGTAAGGGAAGCGGCCTTTCCTCAAACAGCTTCAACATGATTATTAAGATGCGCTATGTGAAGCAGAATCTGCTGCGTCGGCGAGCCGGAGAGGGAGAACTGAGCTTTATTGAGTTCATGGATTCTCTGTCGGATAAGGAGCTTGCTGCTTTGAAACGCGATGCCGCAGCTGCAGATGCCCTGCGCAATGCTCACTACTATTGGAAAAAGAGGCGGCTGCTCAAGGTGGCTGTGGAGGTACTCAAGTCGGTATGGTACAGGCCGGGGTACATCATTGACAAATTGAAACATAATTCGGGAATAAACAAATGAATGCATCGGAACATATTTCGCGAGTTATCGGCTATCTGAATGAGAAGGCCGATTATGCCGTGCTGCGCAATTTTGAGGAGTTGCCGCATGGTAACAAGAGCCGTGATATCGATATTATCATCACGCGCAAAAGCCTGAAAGCGATTCGTCGTGGGCTTATTGAAATCATGCTGCTAAACGGTTGGCAGATTGTTACTTATCTGAACAGTGACCGCCTGATAACCTATGTGTGTGGTCGTGTGGATGAGGAACGAGTCGAGCTGGTGCAGTGGGATTTCTTTGTAGATACCTCAGTGTTCGGCATACAATTGATGTCTGCCGAGGAATTCCTGCAGCATAAGCAGTTCAATGGTTTCCTGTACTACGTAGGGGCAGAGTGCCAGTTCCTTGACAAGTACTTATATAACCGTGCCGTGGGGGCTCCCTATCCAGGAAAATACGCTGCCACTCGCGCAGCTGCGGAGAATAGTGAGGTGGTGCAGCGCAAGTTGAAGAGCTTATTCGGCGTGCCGAGCGCTCCGGCTTGTGACAAGGCAGGGAAGCTGTGCCTGCTGCTGCGAGCTCTGAGGTACAATATGCTGCGCCGTCCTTTCGGGCAGACGTGGGGAATCCTGAATTTCCTGCGTACCTTTGTGGGGAATTATCTGCGCTCCCGCACGGGCTTTTCCGTCGGCTTTACCGGGCCGGACGGCAGTGGTAAGACCACGGTGATTGACCTCTGTATCGAGAAGTTGGGTGCAGTGTTCCGCACCGCTCATGTGCTTTATCATTTCCGTCCGACCCTCTTCGGTAATCTGGGTGAGGTCGCACACGCTGCAGGTGTAAAGAAGGAAGTAGACCGGGACTACAGCAAGCCCCACCGTGGTGGTAAGACGGGCAAGATAAGCTCGCTTATTCGCCTGGTCTATTACTCGCTGGACTATATTCTGGGCTATTTCCTGAGGGTGAAGACCCAGACCCGCATCACGCGGCTGGTGATTTTCGACCGATACTACACCGACATCATGGCTGACAGCCGTCGCAGCCGCATTTATCTGCCCCTGCGTTTCCTGTATTGGTTCGGCAAGCTGTTCATCCCCTCGCTGGATTACAACATCCTGCTGACAGCGAGTGCGGAGCATATCCTTGCCCGCAAACGCGAGCTGGACGAAGAGGGAATCCGTGCCATCAACGAGAAGCTGGATTATCTGGCCGGAAAGCCCGGTTACAAATTGTTCCTGAATGAGGGTACGCCGCAGCAGGCGGTGCATGCCATCCTGAGCTATCTCTTTGCCGAGCAGCACAAGAAGAACCTGAAACGATTGGGCGTGAAATGACAAGTAAACCGAAAATCTTTGTTTCTGCCTATGCCTGCGAGCCCGGGCTTGGCTCGGAGATTGGCGTGGGTTGGCACTGGGTGCTGGAGATGAGCCGGCACTTCGAGCTGTGGGTGCTGACGCGCAAGAGCAATCAGCACACCATCGAGCCGTGGGTGGCGGAGCACCCCGAGTACGCGGGCATTCACTTCCTGTACTTCGACCTGCCGCAGTGGGCGAAGTGGTGGAAGCGCGGGCTCAGCGGGGTGCGCACCTACTATGTGCTGTGGCAGTGGTTTGCCAATTCTCTGGTACGGCGTACGATGAAGGAGAACGGCATCGAGCTGTTCCACCACCTGACATACGGCAATGCCCTGTGGCCGGTGAGTCGGTGGGGGCAAAAGCAGCAGTTTGTGTGGGGACCCATAGGTGGGGCAGAGACGATTCCGCAGGAGTATTCCTGCCACTATGGTCGCAAGAGCCGACTGATTGAAGCGGTGCGACGTCTGGCAGTCGGCGCTATGCGCTGGAACCTCGGCTTCCGTCGTCGTTGCCGCCGAGCCTCGCTCATCCTCTGCAAGACGGAGGATATGCGCACTGCCATTCCCGAGAAATACCGCAGCAAGGCCATCCTTTTCACTGACGTGGCGGTCGAGCAACAGCCGGCCACGGAGGCTCCCGCTGCTGCCGGTGAGAAGGTGGAGTATCTGGCTGTGGGGCGTCTGGATGCCTGGCGCGGGTTCGACGTGATGCTGGAGGCCTTTGCCATTGCGGTACGGAAGAATCCGCAGCTGCACCTGACCCTGCTGGGCCAGGGTGGCGATGGCGCACGACTGAAGAACATCATTGCCCGCGAGGGACTGGCTGATGCGGTGAGCATGCCGGGCAAGGTGAGCATGGACGAATACCGCCACCACATGGCAAGCTGCGATGTGGTGGTGAACAGCAGCCTGCGCGAGGGTGCTGTGACGGTGTCCTTTGACTCCATGGCAGCAGGTAAGCCGTTGCTGTGCGTGGATACGGGGGGCTTCACCCGCTATTTCTCGGAGGAATATGCCATTGTGCTGCCGCGCAAGAGCCGTGCCGAGCTGGTGCAGGACATGGCGGCGGCCATGCTGCAGTTGGCGGATGCCACGGTTCGTGAGCGCATGGGCCGTGCGGCTCTGGCTGCCGGCAGTCGCTTTACCTGGGCGACCAAGGGGCAGGAGATAGCCGAGGCTTTTAACAACCTGATAAAGAATGCTTGAGTTGGAACAGATTCTGGAGGAGAATGCAGAGGCTCCGTTGTCCTACCATTTTGCGAATGCGGACGGGAAGTGCTGGGTGATGCCCGCGCGGGGCATGAGCACCGCCATGCACCTGTACCAACCGAGCGGTCCGAAGGGGAAGCTGCTCAAGCTGTGGTTCCCCCTGTTGCATGGGCTGGCTCCCGTGCGCCGAGTGCTGCGCGCGCAGGCTCTTAGCTGTCGACTGAGCTCTGACTTGCAGGTGCTGGCGGATTCGTTGTTCGGTGTGGGGGCGGAGTTTGCCCTGTTTGGTGGTACCCCCTGTGTGCATCAGAAGGCCACCCTGCAGTTCTGGCGTGAGGGAAAAATTCTGGGTTACCTGAAGCTGTGCAACCACTGCGAGGTGTTCCGCTTGTTTGAGCATGAGCAGTCGGTGCTGGATGAGCTGAACGCAGCCGGTGTGAGCGGCATTCCCCGTTGTCTGGGCTGCGGGGAACTGCGGGAGGGTCTGTGGTACTTCGCCCAGAGTACGGTGAAAACGGCGTGCTCCCGTGTGCCGCATGAGTGGTCGGGCCTGCAGGCGGCGTTCCTGCTGCGACTGGCTCAGAAAACGCAGAAGGTATGTGCCTTTGAAGATACGGATTTCTATGCCTCGATGCTGATGCTGCAGGAGCACCTCGATTGGCTGCCCGAGGGGGCTTTGCCGGTGGTACAGGATGCGCTGGATGAGGTGCTGGGTTCTTATGCCGGTCGTAATGTGACTTTCTGTGCCTGCCACGGGGATTTCACGCCGTGGAATATGTTTGTGGAGCGGGGTGAGCTGTTTGTATTTGATTGGGAATATGCCGGCTGTAGCTATCCGCCGGGGATTGATTATTATCATTTTGTGACCCAGAGTGCTATTTTTGAACAGCATGCGGACGCTGCGCAGATTTGGCAGCAGGTGCAGCCGCACTTGGCCGAGCAGGCTGACAACCGCTTGAAGTACATGGGCTATCTGCTGGATATCCTGGGGCGCTTTACGCTGCGGGAACAGGGGGCTGCGCAGGGGGATGAACAGCGCTGCATGCAGATTTGGATTGAACTCTTGAAGCAATTGAAACAATGACGAAACGCCTGATTTGTTTTCACCTGTACAATGACTACAGCGGCAGCCCGAAGGTGCTGGCGCCGGTGCTGCGTGAGCTGGCAGCCCGAGGTTGGCAGGTGGATTTATATACATCGAGGGGCGGGGTGCTGGATGCTCTGACCGATGCCGGGGTACGCCTGCACCATTACCCCTACCGCTATTCGGATAACGCTGTGGTGACCCTGCTGCGCTATGTGCTGGTGCAGCTGTGGACCTTTCTGCTGGCATGGCGGTATCTGTTTTGTCGGGACGTGGTGTTTTACATCAACACGCTGCTGCCGGCGGGACCGGCGCTGGCGGGGCGACTGATTGGTAAACGGGTAGTGTATCATTATCACGAGAATGCCTTTGTGAAAGGTGGATTTTACCGCATGCTCAGCCGGGTGATGCAGTGGCTGGCGCATCGCATCATTTGTGTGTCGCGCTACCAGTGCAGTTATCTGGCTCGGCAGGATAAGTGTGTGGTGGTGCCGAATGCTCTGCCTGAGGAGTTTGTGCGGTATTTTGAGGGACAACCTCCTCGAACCAAGGCCGAGGGCGATGTGCTCATGGTGGGCTCGCTGAAGGTGTATAAGGGAACCTGTGAGTTTGTGCAGCTGGCGGGTATGCTGCCGGAGCTGCGCTTTGTGCTGGTGATTAATGATGAGCAGGAGGCGATAGATACGTTCTGTCAGGAGCAGGGAATGGAGCTGCCGCCGAACCTGACGGTATACCCTCGTCAGGCGGATGTGAAGCCGTTCTATGAGCGTGCGGCGGTGGTACTGAATCTTACTAATCCCCGTATGGCCATAGAAACATTCGGATTAACTGCAGTGGAGGCTATGACCGCAGGGCTACCTGTCATCGTACCGCCGGTGGGGGGAATTGCCGAAATAGTAGAGCAGGACGTGACCGGCTTCCATGCAGATGTGGAGCAGCTTGCAACGATTGCGGCACACTTGCGGAACTTGTTTGAGGATAGCGTGGCGTATGCCCGTATGTCTGCCGTCGCCAAGGGTGCCGCGGCTCAATACAGCCTGCAGCGTCAGGTGGATAAGGTTGAAACTATTTTAAAGAACGAAGAATGAAGAAACGTGTAGCAATCATCGGCACGCAAGGTGTGCCGGCGCAGTATGGCGGATTTGAGACGCTGGTGGAGAATATGATAGGCCCCAACGCCTCTGCGGAGGTGGAGTACACCGTGCTCTGCAGCAGTTGGGATTATGAGGAACGCCTGACGGAATACAAGGGGGCGAAGCTGGAGTATGTGCCGCTGCATGCCAATGGGGTACAGAGCATTCCCTACGACATGCTTTCGCTGCTGCGGGTGCTGGGGCGTGGCTATGATGTGGTGCTGGTGCTGGGCGTGAGCGGTTGTGTGGTGCTGCCCTTGTTCCGCCGGCTGTACCGCGGGCGCTTGGTGGTGAATATCGATGGTCTGGAGCACCGCCGTGAGAAGTGGGGGCGCCTGGCTAAGTGGTTCCTGCGTGTGTCGGAGGCTTGTGCCGTGCGCGCTGCAGATGTGGTGGTAGCCGATAACAAGGGCATTGCCGATTATGTGACGGAAACCTACGGACGCGAGTCCGTGACGATTGCCTACGGTGGCGATCACGCTTTGCGCGCGGTGCCGCATGAGAGCCAGCTGGAGAAGCTGAGCGCCCGAGGTCTGGAGCCGGGAGGGTATGCGCTTTCCCTCTGTCGCATTGAGCCTGAGAACAACTGCCACGTAATTCTGGAAGCAGCTCGATTGAGCGGGCAGAAGCTCGTGTTCGTAGGCAACTGGAACCGAAGCGACTACGGCC
The DNA here is from genome assembly GCA_045531695.1 of Akkermansia sp. Classification (GTDB taxonomy): domain Bacteria; phylum Verrucomicrobiota; class Verrucomicrobiia; order Verrucomicrobiales; family Akkermansiaceae; genus Akkermansia. Next base: position 16,537 of record JAZSEM010000099.1, on the reverse strand, counting down.
GCCAACTGAAGGAACTCTATGCCGCCGTCAGCAATATCTGCCTGGTGGATGCGGTCTATGAGCTGGATGAGCTCTATACCTTGCGTCGGAACTGCCGTGTGTACATTCATGGTCACAGCGCGGGTGGTACCAACCCCAGTTTGGTGGAGGCTATGCACTGCAGTGTGCCGATTCTGGCTTATGATGTGGTCTACAATCGCGAAACGACGGGGCTGCAGGCTCACTATTGGCGCTCGGCGCAAGAACTGGCGAAACTGTTGCTGAACTGCTCGGCGGAATCCCTGAGCGTCAACGCTACAGCCATGAAGGAGCTTGCTCTGCAGCAATACTGCTGGAGCACCATCGCCCGCCGCTATGAGGAGACTTATGGTTGAAGATGTGCAGCAAGGCGGTAGTGAATGAATTTTTTAGCCCCGAAAAAATGTTAAAAACAAGATTGGGCTTGCATTTTTGAGGGGAGGGGGTATAATGTGGGGCGTATTCTTCATTTATGTTCGGTGGGCGACCACCGTATCGTGAGTGTCTGAATTTTGAAAGCAGTGGATGCGCCGTTATCTCGGGTGAGGTAGCGGCGCATTCATTTTAAGGAAAATTGCCTGATGCTCAGGCAGTGATATCCACGCTGATAGCGTGGGTGAAATCCTCGCGGGGCTCGGGTGATATCTGCCTGTGGCAGGTGATATCGCCACCTGCGGTGGCGGTTGTGTAGCAAGCGACCGTCAGCGACGGTCGAGATAACTCCGGAGGGAATATAAGCGGCGTTAATCGACTGCTGCGCAGTCGGTGATATCCACGATGATAGCGTGGGTGAAATCTTCGCAGGGCTCGGGTGATATCTGCCGGTGGCAGGTGATATCGTCGTCGGCGGTGGAGGGGTTAGGAGAGGGAGTGGCGCAGGGTGAGGGCGTGGTGCAGGGGGGCGATGTCGTGCACGCGGTGGAGGTCGGCGCCACGGTCGGCTGCGAGCAGGGAGAGGGCGACAGTGGGCAGGGGGCTGGTTTTGGCGAGCTCGGGGTTATGGAGGATTTCGCCGATGAAGCTTTTGCGGGAGAGGGCCATCATGAGCGGGAGGTTGTGCACGCGCAGTTCGCTCAGGTGGCGGATGAGGGCGAGGTTGTGCTCGGTGGTTTTGCCGAAGCCGATGCCGGGGTCCAGACAGATGCGCTGCGGGTCGATGCCGCTCTGCTCGGCCTGTGCTACGCGCCGGGCGAAGAAGTCGCGCACTTCGGCGACAACGTCCTGATATTGCGGGGCTTGCTGCATGGTGGCGGGGGTGCCCTGCATGTGCATGAGGATGATGCCGCAGGGCTGCTCGGCGCAGAGGGCTCGCATGTGGGGATCGGCCAGGCCGCTGATGTCGTTCACGATGTCGGCGCCGGCTTGCAGGGCGGCTGCGGCGACGGTGGCGTGGCGGGTGTCGATGGAGATGCGGGCGGCGGGGTGGCTCTCCCTGAGGGCGGTAATGACGGGGAGGACGCGGCGCATTTCCTCATCCTCGGGTACCGGGGAGGAGCCGGGGCGGGTGGATTCGCCGCCGATGTCGATGATGTGGGCCCCCTCGTGCAGCATGCGCTCGGCGTGCTCCTGGGCGGCGGCTGTGGTGGCGTGCTGCCCGCCGTCGGAGAAGGAGTCGGGGGTGACGTTGAGTATGCCCATGATACCGCCCTGTGGGGGCAGTTGCCAGATTTCGTTGCGCAGGTGCCAGAGGCGCATGGAATTTTGGATTTTGAATTTTGGATTTTTAATTTTTTGAGCTAGGTGGCCGGCGCCACGGGGAGTATAGCGCGAAGGAGAAGGGATGTAAAGTTGAAAGTTGAAAGTTGAAAGTTGAAAGTTGAAAGTTGAAAGTTGGATGTTGGATGTTGGATGTTGGATGTTGGATGTTGGATGTTGGATGTTGGATGTTGGATGTTGGATGTTGGAATTGGGGTGTTTGGTTGCTGTGCTCGCGGGACTTTGGCGGCGGAATAGTCTGAGAAAGGGAGGTAGGGGTGTATGAATAATACTTTTGCGCTTGACAAGGTATTGGTATGATAATACAATCCGCGAAGAAAAGAGATTCTGCTCTTATGTTATATATCCTTATCCTGTTTGTTTTCTGCATTCTTTATCGTTTTCTTTTATTCAAACGGTTAGGGGACTATCGCTTTTTAATGACGCTTATATTGTTCTGTATTGGCGCCGTGATGATGGCTGTGTGTTGGTGGCAGGAGTGTTATCTGGCATTTTTCATGGGTATGTTGTTGAGCATTTGCATGGCGGGGTGTTGCCTGAATGATGCGGATGGTTGGTGCGAAATGAGAAGGCGCAAAAAACTGGCAACGCTCCCGGCCCGCAAGTTGAAGAGCTGCACCATGCCTTTTGAGTTGACGCGTGATGAGCTCATGGCAAACTTCCGTGAGCTGGCAGAAAGGGATGATTTGGCCTGTTATGAGCCTGCCGACAATTTCCTGTCATGGAATGATGCTCAGGGGCATATCATTCAAGTGCATTTGCAGGCAGATGCCGATAGCTGGGTCGCGATTTTTTACTCGCCGTCACCGGGGGCGCTCCGGGACAGCGAAATAAAACAGGCTTGCAGCAAAGCCAATATCGCCTGCACCCCGAATCTGCTTGGTATGGCTCCTGCCGGGCTTGCTATTTGCCGTCAGGGGCAACTTTCTATTACACCGGCGTCACAGAAAAAGCATTTTGAGGAGTTTTGTGGGAACGTTCTTGCCAATCGGGAGTCGTTTGCTGCCTGGCTTGCTGAATATACAGAAAACCCCGATGAGTCATGAGCCAAAGCGCGGCGCGTGATATTCCGTTTTGGCGAGATTCGCTTGCTGAATAACGGCTTGTCACATCTGCCGCTTATTCATGCTATTCAGCTCTTTGTTCATCGTGTCGGACATGCTGTTCGACCCCGGCATAACACATGATAAAAGGCAAAGCCACAGCCTGAGCCAAAATGACCGGGGTATCGATACCCACATAGCATACCGCCGCCATGGGGTAGGCATATAGTGCATGTAAATCCGCCCCCAATTCTTCTGTTACAATGGTGGTAAGATTATATGAGCAACCGCTCGGGGAACAAAAGAAGGTAGGTGCCGGCGCCGATAAAAGCGACGGTGGAAGATACCACCGTAATCGGAATGTCTACTACAAAGAGAAGCGCCGCAGCGGGGTAGGCAAGAATAGCGGATGGACCAACATGGGCATCTGTTTGTACCAACAAATCCCCATACTTGCCATCGGCTATAGGCATGAGAATAGGATATGCCTTGGCTTGCTGCGGTAGAGTCGTCAACAACTTGGGCTGCGTAATATAGGCCGTCAACTCACTTTGTCTGCTCCTGACTCGGGAAGCGGTGCGCAGCTTGCCTGCGAATTCGGGTGATATGGGAAGATAATACTGCTGCTTGTCCTCACGAGAAACATTGGCTATCTGATATGCCTGTGCCGTATCCGGTTCACCTTGTATCACTTTTTTGGTGTAGAGAATGCGCGAAACAGGCAGATACCATTGACCGTCGTACTCATACACATACAGGCGTTTTGTCAACTTCATGTCGGCTGCGTTGCTTTCTGTGGCAATGCTGTTACTTTCTAACCCGGCGCCTTCATAAGTGCGGGGAAATTCGTATGCTACCCGGTGCAGACGGGATACACATGAGCAGCACATCATGCATAACAGGACATACAGAAGACAGAGGGGGCGATGAGGAAGGGAATTTCCTCCGTCCACGAGGCAGAGAGCAGTAGTGGCGAGAATTCCGGGGGAAGGGACTTTATTAGAATCATTCATCTCAGCATCTGATAAAAGGAGTTACCATCCATTCCAAAAGTTTTACGGTGGGATAAATAACCACGAGTACCGGAACCTCCAGGGCAATACATGCTGCATTGCCAACGGTATCTAAAGCACAAGCTGGTACCAGCATCAGATTTTGAGATAAGGTACGCGTTCCCGCTTGCTCCGGAAGATTGGAAATACGGAAACAATAGTTCTCTTTATCGTACGTGGCGAATTGGATAGATGCGGCAGGATAGCAAACTTGTTCACCTTTCAGTTGAATGGGCTGCATCGACTCCGCGGCTGTGAGCACAGGCGCCTTATTGATGGGTAGTGGCTGTTTTGTGGTACCCCTGGGGCGTTTCAACAATCTGTCCACCTCGGTATCTGACAGAGGGAAATAATACACTTCCCATTTCTGAACATCAGTATAGCGACGTGGCGGTAGAGAATCGGAGTCGAAACCTATATCCGGGCCTATATCGAACGGCTTGCGCGTAATAAGGTCGGCACTTTCTCTGGCGTACGCGACAGGAATCCTGCAATAATAATTACCCTCGCGTAAATAAATAACCCCGGTAGAGAACTCATCAACGGTTTTATTGTGACTGATGATGGGAACCCGCTTATCCTCTGCATCCAGTTGCTCCATAAAATTGAAGCGATGGCAGCATGAAGACATCAACATGACGACAAGGCTGATGGCTGAGGTGGCGAGTATTCTGTGGATGCGGGACATGTGAGTGAAATCGGGTCAGGGTTTTGTTTTGGGTGATTCGGCAGTATTAATAACGGGCCCGGGTAATGGTTCTTCGGCCCATGGTTCGTAGCCGAATTGTTGAATCATAACTTCCTGAGTGGCCATTACGGGTGCCATCAGCAGATAAAGCGTGCCGTTGATAGCCACGCCCACGGGTATGTCGACAGCCCACATGGCCCACGATAAAGGTTGAACTGCATAATTGAGCCAGGAGCGCCGCTCCTGAGTCCATGCGTACGTTCGATAGTAATTATCAGCCCTATCATAGCTCAGTTTCGAACTATTGTACTGTGGAAAACGTCTGGGGTTGGTCATACAACGCCGGGCGTTTTTGTAGTCAAACTGCTCTTTGGGGATGATTCGGGCAGAATCTTCCGGCGGGTTCGGCACTTTTTTCTGCAGCAGGTTATCGACCTCACATGCCTCGAGTCTCACGAGGTACGTGTGCTTAGGAGCTTGCTCATCGTGTTCCGTCCACAGGCGAAATCCCCCGGTTTTTCCCTGAAATGGGTCAGATAAATAGAGACAGCGTGCCGGCATGTGTTGCCAGGTTGCCTGTACTTCTACGTAATAGGCATCTCCAAGTCTATATACGACTAAATCCCGGGGGTGGCCATCGTTTGGCTCAAATACCGTCTTTTCGCGGCCGATAGCATCGACCACACCGCTGAAATTCGGAGCAATACATCCACTGAAATTCAGTATACACGTAGCGATGAGCAATCCGGTAATGACTCCTGAGTGCTTGAGCTGTTTTATTACTTTCATGGTTGCGTATTGGTAGTAAGGGGGTAAGCCTTTCAGTTCTTTTTCTGCATCAGAGCCTCCATCGCAGTGCCGGAGATGCTACCTGAGCCGGAGCGGTTAAGTTCGTGCCCCTCGGCATTGTGGGTGGTCGGCAATTCGTGGGGCGAGAGTCCGCTGATGGGGTAAGTGAAGTGAACGTCCGGGGTATTTTTCAGATAGGGGGCTAGCTGCTGCTCCATTTGTCTGACCTTATTGTTCCGCTTGTCGAGGAAATGAACGGTGCCAACCCGCGGCCAGAACTCCGCAGGCACGGCAGCCGGGCCGGGGTAGGTGCGCCCCTCGACCTCACAGGAGAAATCGGGGTGAATGGTAAGGTGTAGCCCCGCGATGGTTCTATAGGCATCCCGCCGTTCCGGGAACCAGCTGCGGTAGGGCATGGTCTCGTGCGGCAGGTAGATGCCATCCGTGCAGCGGATACGAAAGCGCACATCGCGTGCGATTTCCAACCGATGTTCAAAATAATGGAATTCCTCATCGCTGCCCAGATAATCGACACCTCTGCTCAGCGTGGTGGGGGTATTCAGGTGCTCCCTCGCTTCCTGTAGCGTGAGGGTTCCCATGTCTCGCTGACAGGCACAGAGCACGAGGAGCGGTAAAAGCGCTGTGGTGAGCGTGCTGAATATGAGGCGGCGATTCATCGTATGGAAACAGTTCAATGGTATCAGAGTTCTCCCGTTTTGCAAGCTTTTAGCTGTCAAAATAGGTTTAAACATCCGGTTGTGCCGGATTATACATCCTTACAACAAATCCGGAGCGAGGAAAGGCTTTTGTTGCTTGCTTTCCTGAGGTTTGCGCTGCAGGCGCAGGCGGTAGATGAGGGGCAGGTCGTATTCCTTACCTCGCAGGGCGGGGGGTATGATAATCTGCCATTCGGTAGCGGCCGGGAGCTGTGGAGCGAGTTCCCGAAGGATTGCGGGCAGATCGCCCTCGGCTATCACTCGGTCACGTATGCGCAGGTAGTATTCCGGCCCCAGTTCTTCTTCCTCGATGAAGCGAGCCTGAGTGAGCGGCTTATTGAGCCCCTCTGCCTGAACCGTGCGGTAGAGCACGCCGTTGGGGAGCTTGTGAGTGCCGGGTATTTGCTCCTGAGCAGCCATAATCTCCGGGGTGAGCTTGCTGTGCTGCAGTCGAGTGAGGGCTTCGCGCGCATTGTGGGCTGCTCTTATGGCTTTGGTCCACGCCTGTTCCAATTGCTTGAAGCTTTCCTGTGACTCGTTGCCGTATTGTTGCCACAGCGCTTCCACTCGGGCCAGGTGGCGTTTGTCTGCATCTCTCCACATGGCTTCGAAAGCCCCCTTCAGCACGGCGCTTTCGCGTTCAAAGGCATCGGTGGTCATGGTGATGACAGGAAGGGACGGCTGCTTGGCCGCAAAGAATTGACGCGCCGCTTCAATTTCCTCTTTATCCATGCTTTCGCGCACGCACATGATTTCCACGGCATTGACCTTCAGGTGTTCAGGGAAATCCCGGTCGGCTTTTTCCAGCAGACTTACCGGCAGCATAAATCGCCAGGCTCGCCCGCGGGGTGCCTCGTACAGAGCATCGTCGATAGCCAGCGGCGTGCTGCTTACATGCAGCGAAATCTCGCTGCCGGGTACTCGGGCAATGAGTCTGTGCGCGCGGCGGGCTCGGTAATTGTCGGCGGGGGTAGCCGCAGTGTAGACATCGTATTGCAGGCCGTCGGGCAGTTTTTCCACGCCGGGCTGGGCGGCATGAGCTGTCAGGAAGTCGGCTTTGGGGAGCTGCGCCAGCACGAAGTCTCGCTGTTCCTGCCTGAGTTTGACGGCGCGTTGTATTGTCGCCTCGCTGCCGTGTTCAATGGCGTAGCGGAAACCTTCCAGAAAGAGAGCCATATCGGGCAGTGTGGCTTTTCCCGGTGTTGCCTCGCGGGTGCTGTGGTAGTCGCTCATGAGCTCGTACACAATATCCAGACTCTTGCGCTCGAGTTCGCAGGCATCGAATTGTTCCCAGATATTGGGGGCAGGGGCCTGCTGAGCACAGACCGGGGCTAGCAGCAGGGGGATGATACTGAAATAGTGTGTGTTCATGGGCGGTAATAATCGGCTTGGAGCAAGAGCTCGGTGAGTTTTTCGGGCAGGCGTTCGTCGTCTCGCTTGAAGTGATCGGCGCGCAGGTGGGCGTCCGGTATTTCGGGGTGATTGTTTGCGATGGTGAGACTGCGTTCCGTCGATTTGATGCGGATAAGCGTTTCTCCCGCAGCCATGTAGAGTACGCAGCTGCCGTATTCATCCATGTCTGCCAGACCCATTTGAGCCAGTCGGAGCATGTGTCGCCGCACCTCCGGCACATTGACCGTGGCGGTTTTATCCTGCGGATTGAGCAGCAGGAGCAGGCGGTAGAACTCGCTCTGCTGCTCGCGGGTCAGGGTGGGTTGCTCCGGGCGTGCTGCCAGGGTTATGCTCAGCTCAATGACGTCGCCCAGGCGCAGCACCTTGAGCTGCAGCACATCGCCGGGTTTGCTGCGCTGCACCAGCTCTTCCAGCTCGGCCTTGGTGCTGAGCGACTTTCCGTTGATGCTCAGTATAATATCCCCACGGCGCAGGGCTTCTGCTGCGGGGGTATGCTCAGCCGTGGAAATAACACTCAACCCGCTACCGGCGGGGATATGCTCTGCGTAGTGCTCCTGCAGGTAGGGCGCTGTGGGTTCAGCGCGCAGACCCAGCAGTGCCTGCGGTGCAGCCGTGGCGCAACTGAGCGCTGTGAGTGCTGAACCAATGATGGCTGTATATAAAAACGTTTGCATGCTCATGGTTTGTGATAACGGTTACGTTGACTCTCCTGATTGCTCAGATAGACGTTTTCCGGAGGGAAAATTATTGAGGTCGACTGCAAGTTTTATTTTTTTATCGGGGAGGGCTCACTCGATGTGGGGTTGTCATTCTTCTGTGTCGGAATATCAGGCGCTTCTTACAGCGGTATTTCCATGCAAATGTCAGCGCTTTTTCCGGCAAGCTAAGTAGAGCAGAATAATGACAAGCAGGCAGGGACCCAAGGTATATGCCCGGGCCACTAAGTTGTTCTCCGCATAGGGGAGGAGCAACAGGGCCGCGGCAACCATGCAACTGAGCAGCAGTCCCATCAGTGCCGCAACGCAAGTGGCTCGCAGCCATCCGCGTTTTTGTATCAGCAGCACGCCCGGAAGCAGGCACAGAGTTATGCCCCCCAGCAAAGCAAGCATACCCAACCAAAATTCCCGAACGGACGTCAGCAGATTCCACATGGGAGGGCGCTTTCGGCTCCATTGTCGGTACAGCTCTTCGCCACGAATAAGCCCGCAGTCATCGCCTGTTATATCCAGCACATTGCCTTTCTGGCGACCGACAATATGGCGAACTCCACGCCATGGCGACGGAATCCACGTGTAGCAGAAAACGGCCTGAGGGGCAGCCAGGTTGTCTGTGTCATTTGTGCGCAGGGTGATATCATGCTTTGTGCGGGATATGACATGTCCCTCCCATGTTGCCGGGAGTGTTAACTCATCGGGGTTGATGTAGTCACCGCCCAAATCTTCCCAGAAGGCATCGTCTGCTTTAAGCGTGTAGGCCCCGGCTTTCACTTGTGGGGCAAGAACCCGGGATTTCCGGACACCATGCACTTCATGATAGCTCACGTTCACTCGCCCCCGACAATGTTGCTGATAAAAGCGGTGCAGAGCGATGGCATTCGACTTACTCAGTCCGAACGTTTCATCCACCAGCGGAGCACCTTCAGCCACCAACTCGGTTACACGCATCTTGACCAGCTTGCCCTCCAGAGCCGGGTTTACTTGCTCCGGTGTGGCCTCGTACACGGGCTCACTGCTCAGGCTTTGCGCTGTGTCCGAATACGCCATGCCGGCAATGAGAATGCCCACCAGCGCAATCATAGCAAGCACCAGAGCTGCAAGCACCTTGAAAAAGCCATGCCCTCCATTCGTCCTTGCGCCCTTATCGTTGTCTGTCTGTTCCGTGGTCATGAATGTTTATATCCTTTACTCCCCATCATACATCCCGGCACTGAATCTGCAACAAAAAATTGCAATAAGCCCGGATTTTCTAAAATATAGACGCTCGTGGCTGGCATTTTTGTTGAGCAATTCCGCATATTTGTTGCCGCTGGCGCAAATAGACACGCTTCTACACGTTGGCACAATAAGAAATTCAGACCCATTTTGACGGCTAAATTGGAGCTTGTCCACCTATCACCAAGGCGTCAGCCTTGGTCTTCACCATGCGCGCAGCGCATTCTTCACCACCGTGCATAGCACGGTTCTTCACCGCGGGCTTTAGCCCGCTTTTCACCCGGCCGTAGGCCGTTAATAAATCTTTTATCCCTTGCGAGCCGAAGGCAAGCCTAACCCGGAGCGGAGCCCCTGTGGGGCTCAATGTTAGGCCACTTGCGTGGCGAAGAAGGTAAATCAGAAGTTCGGACTTCGCCTCACGGTGAAGAACGGCTGATGCCGTGGTGAAGAATGGCCGTGCCGGCCATGGTGAAAAATCCCCTGCGGGGATGGTGAAGAACCGCCCGCAGGGCGGTGGATATTCAAACTAGTTTACCCTCCGTTCGCACTGTGGGCAATCAAATCCGCAGGCCGGTGGCCATCTTGCTCAGTTACGGTGTGGATTTACCGCTCACTGCAGTCAGCTACGCTGTAAGTCCCATTTTATACTACATCCTACTGCCTTTTGATGTGCGCCTTTAATCACGGCATTCAGCAATTCCCATTCCTCTGTACAAGCATGGAAGTCCGTCAATACGTTAAAAGCCTTTGATATAGCTGAAACAAGGGGGTAAACGCAATGTCGCCTTTTTCACCTGCTTTTAATGTGGAATAATTGACCATAGGGGCACCCGGGGTGCAACCAAAGCCCGTACCCACGTTTGTGCTTTCATTCGTCTCGACGTATTCCAATGTAATATGTTGATTACCGGAAGAGAGGAGGGAATTGGAGGTATCGATGTATAAGGTAGTGGGAGAATAATGAATGCTCAGTTCGGTTTCTTTTCCTCCCACACATATCGAACAACATATCACTTGATTATCCAAGTGTATAGCTTCTACAGTAAGGGTACTCGGGAGCACATAATACTTTTGCCATTCCAGCTTACCGACTGTCACCGATGACATAAGTCCATGCAGGCCAACAAGAAAGCCCCATATAAAAGTAAATAAACATATGATAAGGATTTTCTTTTTTGTGGATTTTTTCATTTAACTTCCTTTCGCTTATATGAACACCTCCCATAGGAGAATTCTCTGCAAAAAATGCAGAATCGGTGATTTTCTACCATATAGACGCTTGTGGCTGGCATTTTTGTTGAGCGTTTCCTGCATTTTTGTTGCTGATGGCGTGAAAATCCGTAGATTCGCTCCCCATGTGTACTATCAATAGAAACGCTCCCCGGTGGCTAGGCGAGAGAGCAAATGTTCCGGTGCTGTTATTATAGCCAATCGTCATTGTTTGCCAATAGCTTTGATTGATGCTCGTTTTAAACTTGACTTTGTAGAGTGTGTTGTATAGTTTCGGATATATGGAAATCATCAAAAATAGTTGTCAGCATTTGATTAGACAGGCATTGTGCTTGCTACTGGCTTCATGCACTATTCATGCAGAGGGCTTACGGCATGGAGTAGCGGTATCGATAAATGGGCTCCCCCAAGAGTCTTTTGACTGTCACACTAAGGAAATGTTTCCTATGATGAGCGTTGTAAAATTTCCTTTGGCTATCGTTGTCCTTCATCGAATAGAAAATGGTGAACTCGCGTTAAATAAGGAATATCATCTGACTTCAAATGACATGGATTCACACACATGGAGTCCTATGCAAAAGCTCTATCCGAATGGAGGAGCTTTCTCCTTGGCTGAACTATTGCGTTTCTGCCTGTGCGAGAGTGATAACAATGCATGCAACTACCTCTTTGGTTTGGTGGGAGGTCCTGAATCTGTGCAGCGTTTTTTTACGACTCGATACGGGGCAGAATTTTCTTTTCGTATAGCTTGTACAGAGGCTGATATGAAGGACGTTGCTGCTTTTTCTGTTAATCAGGCTTCCCCCTCAGCGATGCGACAAATCCTGGAAGATGTATATCTCGCAGCCAACTCAGCCCCGAGCAATCCTATACTTTCGCAGACTACGGCTGATTTTCTTCTCAAAACGATGAATCAATGCTCAACAGGTCAAAATCGTCTTAAATCCGGATTTTTGGGGGCTGAGGTAGCTTTTGCTCACAAAACAGGCTCGTCAGGTATAGTTCATGGGAGAACTCTTGCGCATAACGATATCGGGATTATCCGGATGCCGGGAGGACGTTATGCATGTATCGTATCCTTTATTTCTGATAGTATCCAAAATGAATCCCGGATGAACGAGTGTCATTCAAAACTCGGCAGTCAGGTATATCATGCACTTATAGGTTCTCCTGATTAAAAAACGCAAATAGGGTGAGGGGCTACCACATAGCCCCTTCCACATCAGTTGCGTTCTTGTTCCACCTTGATTTCCTTCATCCTGTCCTGAACCAAATCAGCAAAGGGCACAAATCCGCCGGTGTCGGCGAAGCCTTCCTCCTCCTTGGGCGGTGGGGCGGGCGGTAGGTGGTCGAGGCGGTGCAGCTTCTTTATCTGCTTTCGGATGAGGGTGACCACACGTTTGCATTGCGGTTGGTCGAGGAAACCCAAGGGGCGGCGGTCCTCCTCGGGGTCGGAATTACAGGTGTCGTGGGTGGTGCTGTAATCGTAATCAAAGACGATATTACCTACGCCACCGCTGAAAATCTCGTACTCCTTGATACGGTTGGGTTCCAGCGGATAGGATTTGCAGTTCATGCCCGGCAGCAGTCGGGGTGTCAGGATGATGCAGCGGCGGTCGGTGACCAGGTAGAGGGTGCGCCGCTTATAGCATTTTCTGAACCAGGGAATGACACAGAGAAGGATAGCAAACGGAAGTACAAAAAGTTCTCCTTCGCTTACTATCAGAATGATTGCCGCAATTCCGAAATGAATATAGCGCTCTGCTTTCAGGATAGTGGGATCCGGTCGCGTGACCAGCAGCAGTTGCTCGTCTATGCCCAGAGTTCGGTCGATAATGCGCCGCTCCCTCTGCGTAAGGGATTCCCGCCGGTCAAGTTTGGGGGCATAGTCTGCCATATTGATAACTAATTGTGTATCTGTTACGGGTATTATATCAATTCACGCTCCTTGGTGCAAGTGTGGATGTCTTTCTGCTGCGAGTGAAAATCATTTCATTAACAGATAGGCGACTAATTCGCCTGTTTCCGGAGTACAGAAAAAATATCCGCCTCCGCCCTTTGTTTTTCTCGGTTTGAATCCCTTCACTCTGCCCTCGAATACGAGTGTGCCCTCCGGTAACTCATGAACAGAAATCCACGTGCCCTGTAAGGTTCGGACTTTTTGTACAGAATGCCAACTTTCCAAGCATTCCTGCAAGGTTCCTTTGTAGGATAGAGAATAATAGCTCAGTTTCGGGTTGTTCTGCCAATGTAATCGGACTTGCTTTTCGGCCTGCTCAATCACTACATTATCCGTCGTACCCTGAGCAGTGCAGCTATTCAGCCCCACTGTTGCAAGGCAGATAGCTGTGGTGGTCAGGATTTTGAGGAATGGGGGGCGTGACTTCATGTTGAAGGCGAGTTTTGAGGGGAGGGGGTGGTGGATTTTGTCGTTGTCTCCGCGTCCGGGGCATTTTGCGTGCACGATTCGTAAATAGCATATACTCCGGCACAGGGTAGCCCAATTGCAGCCCCGATGGCGCAAGCTCCCAGTGCGATGGCATTGGTAGCAAGGGTAAGCGGGGCATCTACCGCCACGGCCGTGAGTACACCCAGCGGGTAGGCGTAGTATTTGTGGGAATCGGTCGTGTATGGAATATAAGACATGCGGGCACTCTGCAGACTTTCGCCGTTTATCATGGGGTAAGATACGAGGGTTTGGCCTTTTTCCCTGAGGGGGCGTGCGGAAGCGGGTAGGGGCGTCGCGTGAGCTGGGCGGGGCTCAATCCACACGTATTCTGTACCGGTTGCTTGTGCTTTTCTTACCTTAGCGGCATCTGCCGGGCTTAAGCGGTAATAGATGGGGGTGGCAGATTCTTTTATGGGCGCGTAGTAGGGGTATGCGGCCCCTGAACCATGCAATGGCAGGAAAGTACCAAAGGGCGCACCTTTGCTGCAGCCACGCATGTTGCCCTGATTGCCCTTGGCGTATATGTGTTTGCCATCGCTGAACAACTCAATGTTGTATTGATTATCCAGCCATTCGCCGCCCTTTGCCACCTTGGCTTTCTGCCAAACATATTGGTGTATATTGGTGTAACACGAGCTCAGCCCCAGCGCTGCAAGGCAGAGGGTTGTGGTGGCAATGATTCCGGGGATGGTAGTCATCATTATTTAAAGAAAAGTTGTTTCAGCAACATATAGATGCAAAATAGAAGGATGGCACCGGTAGGAACGAAAAAAGACCAAACCGGAGTGTCCCCGGCAGCAACATCGTACGCCAGATAGACAGCACAGAAAATAAGTAATATCAGTACTGTAATGAGAAGTTGCTTGTTATGGGGCTTGTCTTTCATTATCAATCTCATTTACATATCAATATTACATCCTCTCACCGAATCCTCAGAAATGTATCTGTTCGCAGCGACATCAGCTCATCGATCATTTAACCAGCAACGCAGTACCGCCGTCAATCAACACGGCAACACCGAATAAGGTATAGAGACCGATATTGCTTATCAGGGTAAGTGGAAGGTCTACTCCATATGACAACAGAACCACCAGTGGTATGCGAGCGTAATTACCGGCAGTGCGGACTACCGGGGCGAAGTCGACAGGATTATCGGTGACCCGGAGCTCTGCCAAGTCGGCACTCAGGGGGCGGTAATGGGTCAGGTATTGCTCCGGTACATCGTGACCAATATCCATAGGGTTGTCTATGCGGTCGGCACGAGCATAGTCAAAGTGCTCAGCTGCAATGACTTCATTGCCATTCAGCGCCAGTAGATAGCGTGTTGGTAGTGGCGTTTCCATTTCCGCGGACAGGTCTCCATACTCATCGTCTGTGTACAGGTGCGGGAATTGGCATCCAACCACGGAAATGCCGAGACTCCGGTAACGAACCTCGCAATCAACATAGCGTTTCCCATCGAGCATGTAGTAGCGGAAATCGTGGGCTTCCGGAACGGCCTTGCCGATGGTGTCCAGCTTTGCGCCCAGATTAAAGCTGACGTACATGGAACGACATCCGAGGCTCGTCAGAGCAACAGCAAGGCACGTTATCCAAGGTACCAGAACAAATATCAGAACTCGTATGCGATTCATAATCGGTATGATAAAACGGGTGAATGAACAGAGAGTTGCGGGAACGCATCACGCCCCCGTTACGCAAGGCAGATGGCTATGGTGGTCAGGATTTTATAAATGGTGGGCATGGTCATCAATGGGAAAAATTAGCGGTTATTTCTGTCCGGATAGACTATCGCGCACAAACGATTCAGGGCTTCCGGAGCGAGGCTCATTTCTGCGAGAGAGCGGTATCTTCGAGAATCTTCACTCTCCGGGGTAGCCGTGAGGCACCACATGGAAAGTCTCCCGACTTCCTTGCCGGATTTATCGGAAAAGACCAGATAAGTAACGCCCCGCAAACGAGCTAATGTCGTTCCCTTGTGCCGAAGAGGGGCAACTTGACGCAAGATATCTATAACCTCCAGAGTTTCAGTCTGGCTTAGTATGCGATTGGGTGGCCCCTTCGAAAAATGAAATTCTACTGCAATTTGCGAACAATTTTCCAGAATCTGATGCACCTGAGCAACACTGTTACAGTTTGCTTCGTAAAAATCAGAGTCAGACGCATGAACAATGTCTGGCGCTAGACAGCAGATGGCTGTAGTGACGAAGATTTTATGGAAAATTGTCTTCATTATTCTCTATCTCATTTACATTAGATAATACTTCCCGGTACCGAAGCCGCAACAAAAAAATTGCAGAAAGTGTGCTTTTCTATATACTTGAAATTATCATCATAGCGTTTTTTTATATTTTGCTTATTATAAATCAATGCCGTACATAAAGCGGGCCACCCGGTAGGTGCATGGTTGCCGCATCCAAAGAGGTTAACAGGTCATCCCACCCGGCAAGCAGTTCATCGGTCACAGCTCCCTCTTCTGCAGCTGCCAGCACTTCGTCTACCAGCTGCGCAATGTAGGCGCGGATGTCCGTGTACCCTTGGGCGGTTCGGATTTGTGTAGCCACATCCCCCGGCCTACGGAAGTAAGGCGCGTGTTCTTCCGGGATATCCAGATAAGCGGGGCGGCAAATATTATCGTGTGAGCATACGCTCAGCAGCAGCATGCGCCCGTGCAGCGTTTGTTGCAGGCGGGCAATGAGAGCCTCGTGTTTGTCTGCCAGAGGTGCGGCGAACAGATAAGAGATAGTCATCAGCTTGATGTATTCCAGGCACATTTCACCGCGCAGGTAGCTCTGCAGCTTTTCCTCGTAAATGGAGTGAACTTCTGCCATCACTGCACCCAGTGTACCATCTGCCTGCAGCTCCTTTAAGTGCATGGGTATCCATATTTCCACAAGATTCTCCCACAGGTCGTGGTAGGCTTGGTGAGCATGCAGAAAATTATAGAGGGGACGCAGGTAGCAGCAGCACTCCGCATATGTACCGGCGGGCAAATACCCTTGGAATATCCAGTGTAAATCGCGCTCCGTGATTCCGCGCCCCTGCTTGGCGGCAATGGCATCCAGCCAGGCGCGCTCTTCTTCGGAGTCGAAATCGTGGTATGGGTCACTGAGTGTGTAGCGTGGCATGCGGTTCTCCTTTCCTTACATCACTTGTGTTTCCGCAGGCAGAAATACCCTATCAGCAGCATGAGCGCCACAGGAACAGCCGCTAGGTATATGCAATAATCCATGCTGATAATCAGTATGGCTATCGAGAACAATGACAGCTCTGCCAAAAGCGCGCCCCCTACCGTCAGCAGCCCGCGTGTAGCGTGGTATGGCCTGCAAATCAAATGACAGTAGAACAAACGCAGCACCAAGCTCCACCAGCAGCACACCAGCCATCCCAATACCGTGCAAAACACATTGATGGCCAGCGTTGTGGTGCCCGTATATCCCTCTGCCTCGTAAAGCCCTTCGGTAAGGTATGCCCAAATTGCCATGCCGGTGC
>JAZSEM010000125.1:0-8782 GCA_045531695.1 Akkermansia sp. | reverse complement strand
GCACCGGCATGGCAATTTGGGCATACCTTACCGAAGGGCTTTACGAGGCAGAGGGATATACGGGCACCACAACGCTGGCCATCAATGTGTTTTGCACGGTATTGGGATGGCTGGTGTGCTGCTGGTGGAGCTTGGTGCTGCTGAGCGTATGCTCACACGATGATATTTGCCGCCCCGCTTATCTGGATACGCCGGAAGAGCATGCGCCTTACTTCCGTAGGCCGCAGGATGTGGCAATGCAAATACGCACCGCCCAAGGATACACGGATATTCGCGCCTACATTGCGCAGCTGGTAGACGAGGTTCCGGCAGCAGCAGAGCGGGAGCTTGCCCATTTTCGCAACCTCCTCCAAAGATTCATCCGGGAACGGGTCCTTGTGAGCATCGCCGCCGGGCTGAACTGACGCCGCTCGTAGCACTCGCGCTTGTTGGGTACCACACTCTTGGGCACGAAACCACGCGCACGCGAGGCACCGCAGCCGCCAACCTGTAATAGCCGTATGTGCTCATCTCGCCGCTTATTCTGACACAAACCACGCGAATGTCAACCAAAATGCAACATTTTCACCTACGCAAATTCGCCCTCAATATCCACATCTCAGGCTGAGGTAAACCCAGCCACATTGCCCCAAAAGGACAATCGACCACCAGATAATCTGCACGATACGCGACACTCGAACCGAACAACGCCACACACTCAACACCACAAACAAAAAGCTCCAGAAGGCAATGAGATTAAGCAGCAGCGACACATTCATCAACGCGATTTCATGCTGACAAGCCTCACCAAAAGAACGCGAAACATAAGGTGAGCCAATGGCAATTTCCGAGGCAAACACCCAGAGTTCCCCGAACAATAACAAGAGTGTAGCCGACCACTTCCGCGGCTTGCTCGTTGTGTCTTGTTTTGTATCCATGTTTGATTCTTTAACTGATTATAGATAAAAGCCATCCCGTTGTAAAGGAAATACGCCCGGGCAGGGAACCTATCAAGGATTGCGGAAACCGGAACATTCGCCACGTCCCCCAACCCGAGCACTCTTGACAATCAATCTAAAAGCTGTATACTGATGTCACCATGTCAACAGATACCCAACACGCCCCTGTTCGCTCCCGCCACTTACAACAGCAGCAAGGCTGCGGATGTTCGCCACATGGCTGCGCTTTTACCCTCCTCTTTCTGTACCTCCTGCAGTGTTTGGCCGCGGCCGGTGCCCAGTGGCATAAATACGACACCCGCACCATCGATGGCGTGCAACTGACCTTGTACTACCCTGCGTCGGAAAGTGTGGGGATGTATATACCGGGTATCGGGGCAATGTGGGCAGCTCTCCATTGGTTATCATGGGGCAACGATTATGAGCTCGAGAAGGCTATCGATATTCAACTGCCCGATGGTCGCAAGTACACCTTGGACAGCGAAAATTTCCAAAGCTTGGATCAGCTGAACATTCGCCGTACACCGAAAGGAATTGAGCTGCTCGACGATGGGCAAGCTCTTGTCGACAACCCGCGTTTCATCGACTACGAATATTTCCGCCACTGAGAGGAAGGCCCCCCCGCAAATCAAAAACTTGCATCCACTACGACAAAAAAACAAGATAATATTAAACAAAATCCCTACCGGAAAGCGTCTATATGATAGAAAGCGCACAATACATCGCCATGCTACGACGAGGGCTCATCTCTGTACTTCTGCTTGTGACGGTCGCCATTGCAGCCACCGTACTGCACCTGCATTTACACCGCGCAGCTTGGATGGAACAAGGAGAATCCACCATTCTCTGGGATTGGGTATATGCCATGATGGACGGCCTCATCCCCTTTGCGGTGGCTCAATATGTAGCAATAGCGGGTGCCTTTGCTCTGGCGTGGGTGCTGCGGCTCTGCGAGTGGCGACTGTTGCGCAGGCTCCTCGTGGCCTGGGGCATCACGTGGTTGCCGGTTGCCATCGTCTCCACGGGGGACGTCACAGCCTCCTCCGCCGGCCCCTTCAACTTCCCCATGTCCATGTTTGCGGTACCGATTTTCGCCTTCTTTTGTCTGGTAGAGCTAGGGGTTGCGCTGCTCATCCGAGCCATCTCGATTCATCGTAGCAAGGTAAATCCCATAGCTGAGGGCGAGAAAGCACACCCGAGCAAAATTGTGAGATAAGCCACCCTATAACCATGGACACCAGCCCCAAACGACCGACGTCAGTCTTTTACATCCTCATGACCTTGGGCATGCTCTGTCTGGTTCTATTGGGAATATGGCTATCCTGCCTCACAACGCTACGGGAGGAAATGAGCATCAGCCAATCGCCCATGGTCGGGGGAGCACCATTCCTGAATATCTTCTTCATTTTCCTTTTTGCATGGCTGAGTTATGCCTTTTTAGGAGCTGCGGCTGCCGATAAAAGAACCTCCGAAGGGCGCAGCCCCATTCGTTGGGGAACTTGGGCATTTTGGTTTGCGGTGGGCATCAGCGCACTCGCTACGCTTTACTATATGCTGCAACCTGAGCCGGAGCCGGAATACGTGGGTTATATCCGGCCACTCTCAGGTCAAAAGTGGGCAGAAAACGCATAAAATGGCTTCCCCACTTGAACAGGACGGAATAAATTGATATAATGAGCGTAACAAGTACACACTAAGAATCGAGTTCCCAGGAATCCCCACTTCCGTATATCAAATATGGCTTCATACACTAAAATACCGGCCCTCTCCGCCATGTGCATTGCTACGTTGGGGTTGAGCTCCTGTGTTACCACCGTTCACCGCTACGTATGGAACCGTGCTGAAATAATAGACGAGGCTTACTGGGTGAAAGATAGCAGCAACATAGAACTGTACCGTGTAGGCGATACCGTCTACGCTAAGGGATTTATCGGCCCCGCCCGTGGCGGACAGGCTACCGATGACATACCCGCCAGGGTTTACTTCACGCACGGTGGTGCCGGCCCCCGCTTCAATCCCATTGAGGAGCAAGGGCGCCCCGTTTACATAAGGGTGAGAAATGGCTATACGAAATTGCGAAAGGATGCAACAACTATATATGCTTCGAGCTCCGGCAAAAATGCCGGTGAGGTCTTGTATGTGCACTGGTATGCACCCCCGCATTCATCTCACCTCACCGAGTTACCTGCGGGAGCCGTTCGACTGACAGAACACGGGAGCACCGGTTCAGGCATTGAGGAATCGGATGGTTACAAACCTCATACCGATGCACACAAATACTACGCTTATCCGCTGGGTGCCCTCATCGCCGTGGGGGTGGATGCTCCGCTGACGCTTGCCGGAAATGCCCTGCTGCTGGGTGGCTTGGCTGCCACAATTCCCTGTGCCGGCATATTTGCCGTTTACGAAGCCTGCACTCAGAACGCAGCAGATGCCGAGCCAACGCCGGAAACCTAAGAATGCGGAAAAAAGGTGTAATTGCTACTACAAAATACAAACCAACAAAACCATGAGTAAGTTCTTGTCTATTATCCTGCTCATTACTCTTCTGATAAGTATAGGCCTCAATATAAAATTACTTTCGGAAAACAAGACTTTTGAGGAAACGGCTAAGCTGTGTACTACCAAGCAAAGCGCCACAGACTGGTATCATCAGCATCTGGCTTATGCAAACAACCGAGATACAAGTTCCGCTGAACTTTGCCTATCCGTAGCTGCTCAATTGGGTCATGCAGAAGCTCAGTGTAAATTAGGCAGAATACATTTGGATAGGGGCGATGAAAAATTGGCAGAAACCTGGATGAGCGAAGCCGCCAAGCAAGGAAATGCCGAACATCAATATCAACTCGGGCGTTGCTACGATTACGTTTACACATGGGAATCTGATGAGGAGAAAGCCCAGTTCAGCAGACTGGCCTTTAGCTGGTACGAGAAGTCTGCTACGCAAAACCATGCCGCAGCTGCCAAATTTTTGGCTCAATGCTACAGAGTAGGCAGGGGGTGCGAGAAAGACTTATCTGCGGCAGAGTATTGGTATAAGAAAGCCGCTGAACTGGGTGAGTATGTAAATCGAGGGCTGGCAGAGGTTTATATTGAAACAGGGCGACCGGAATTAGCAATGCCGCTCCTTTCTGCCGAAGCCGCAGCAGGTTCCTCGCAAGCCCGAACGATATTAAACAATCTTAACGCCGGCAAATCCGACTCACATTAAAGAAGTGCCACAGCGAGAACAGATGTTGACTTTTTCTAATAGATAAATTTTCCAGCATGATGACAACACCTTGCATAGCCAACGATTCCGTGGGAATAATAGATCCATTTATCTTTGCACTGCTGCTGGTTCCGCTGTCTTACATGGGCATTTGCCTGATGGGATTTACAATAGGTAGCATAGGTAGCCGGCGGGGCTTTTTACGCATATTCTTATCGAGCTTATTTTGTTGCTTGTTGGTGTTTTGCCTGCTGATTCCAGCAGAGGTGAGCCTTACCTTCATCGAAAAAGACCCGGAATTGGCAGTTCTCTATGAAGAACTGGATGTATCGTCCGGTTACGAATGTCCTCTCTGGGTAGATATCTGCAAAATTATTCTACTTATCATGGGTGTTTTAGTGCCCCTGTGGATAGGTAGGGCCTACACCAAACTGAGCTGGCTGCGCTCCATTCTTGTAACGATAGGCATAGCGGGCGCCACTGCCGCAACGTGGGCGGTCATGTTTCTTGCCGGTGTGTTCTTTGCCATCATGTCACAATCTTGAGAACGGTAGTTATGGAAAAGCATAAGGGTGTATACAGGACATTGGGCAGCTTGCTGGCTCTACCGGTGCTGGGCGCGTATGTGTTGGCGCTCTTCATGATGGCCGCTCTCATGATTGCCCTGACCAACGAACCGGTTTTCACGGTAAGTCAGGATGCTTACAGCACCCTCGGTTATCATCGACTGGTGGAGCTGGAGACGAAAAAACTGAGAGCCACAGGCAAGGTGGAGCTACCCGGCATCGGGAAAATTGACGAAGTAGCGCTCTTTGTCGAACACCGGGGAAAATGGTACACAGCGCCCCATATCCATTGTGGCGTGTGGGAGATGAAGTTCACCCCTGAGCAGGCATATCAGCTTTCCGGTCGTTTCGGATGCGGCGGTTCGTATGACCAAGCCTACCGCTACACCGACTCACCCGCAACGACTTTTGATGACACCACCGTCCGTTTGTTGGGGCGACAGCACGGGCATCTCATCGAAGTCTTGGGGATTGCCGATTACAATGGCCATTATGATGAGCATCTGGTTTCATCCCCCGTCCTCTCGTTGATATTACTTGCATTGTGCCTGACGGAGGTAGCCGCCATGGCCGGCGTGTGGTGGCTGTTCCGCCGGTACCAGCGACAGTCTTTCTTACCGGTGTGCATGATTGCGCTGGCCTTAATCATCATACCGGCATCAATCTTGGTCTGGACCGGCGTTGTCGTTCACGCCGATGAAGCCCCTGCCCTAGCGGCTCCCCTTTTCATCGCTGTGGCCATCGCCTGTATCGTGCACGCTGCCCGGAGATTGAAGGCACAGGCATGAGCCCACTGAAGCTACGCTAAGCAAAACCTATTCGAGCTTATAAATCTGATTCGGCCCGGTCAGTTTGCACATCAACGGAAAATGATTTCGCTCAGGCGGGCGTTTTTCTCTTGTTTTACTGATATTTCAATACTGCCGGTACCTTTGGGGATGCTGTGGTAGAGCAAGCAACCTGAGTTTTTGATGAGCTTGCCGGGTGTAATTTCGGCCTCAATATTCCCCACCAGAATAACCTGAGTGTGCGCGGGAGAGGGTACGGCCATGGTGAACTTGACGTTTTAATGTTGCAACAAGGTTTCGATGAGAGGCATGAGGCGCTGCAGGCAGCCTCGTCTCAGCCTCAAAATCCCGCTGCTTAACCTAAACCGCAAACGAACTTTGCACCAATGACAGGGATTTTACAGAAAAAAGCTTGCGCTGCCACTGCGAGCTTGCGAGACGAATGTTCAATTTCAAAATCCAAAATTCAAAATCTAACTTTTCAACGGGCTTCGGCCAGGTGAAAAGGGGGCTAAAGCCCGCGGTGAAGAACCGTGCTATGCACGGTGGTGAAGAATGCGCTGCGCGCATGGTGAAGACCAAGGCTGACGCCTTGGGGATAGGTGGCCAAACTCCAATTTATCAATCAATACCCGGTTATTTGTCGGACGTTACACTAGTACAAGACAAACCCGAATCTGTATCATTCGGCGTGAGTTTGCTAATTTATAAGCGCGAACCTGCGGGGGACATTTTACTTAGAGTGAGTTCCGGCCCTACTCCCTGACGGGAGCTGCGAACCGGCGGCAATCAAACGACTACTAAAAAAATCCCGCCCCTGAACAGGGGCAGGGATGGGAGAAGTCCCCCCGTTAGGCTTATCTGCGGGCGTGGAGCGCCGGCTTTTCAGAGCCTTTACTTTCGACGGCGGCGAGCAGCCAGGGCTGCCAGTGCGAGTAGGCTCAGGGTTGCAGTGGTCGGCTCGGGGACGTTGTACATTTGGATGTGTAAGCCCTGAGCTGTTTGGCGGTAAGAGACCACATCATACTCTGCGGCCAGTAGGGAGGCTACGGAGACGGAATCCGACAGCAGGGTGGAGCCATTGGGGGCGAAGATGAGGGTATCTGACGGCCAGCCGGAGCCGGAGTTATTCCCTGCTCCGGATATGATCTCCATGGTGAATCCCCTAAGGAAGATGGCAACGTTGGTATCTGCAGGGTCTGCCAGGGCGGCTTCCCACCCGGAGATGGTGTTATCCATGGTAAGGGTAAGGGAGGATTCGGCAGAGAGGGTCATGCCGCTGAGGATGTCTGTTTCAAAGCGCACCTGATTGAGTCTGTCGGAGCTTGCTGCCTCTACCAGACTGAAGGTGGAGTCAGACACCGTGGCATGATAGGTAACGGCCTCGCCCGAAAGGTAAACATCTGTGGCAGATACATTGCTGAGCTCTACCTCGCTGTTGGCAACAGAGCTGAGCGTTACGTTGGTAAGCTGCACGTTGCTGACAGTGTTATCCCCGGTGGTAGTAAAGGCAAACTCTGCATCTTTAGCAGAGCCGTTGGCAATGGAATTGCCGGTAACAACAATGCCGTTGCTCAGCACAGCGGGGCTGCCGGATTTGCGGGTGTTTATGTTGACATTGCCGGCAGCAGCCGCAGCGTTAAAATTGGCTGTGGAGTTGGCGGCAAGCTCCAGTTTAGAGACATCTACCCTATTGTTAAAGGTAGTGCCTGCGGCGGTATCTATTGCCAGGTTAAGGGTTCCCCCGTCGGCGTGAGATACCGTGCTGTTTACGGTAACGGCAGCCGTATTGCTGATATTGGCATTGAGGGTTCCACCCTTTGTACGCAGATCTGCATTGAGCTCGGTGGCTTTACCGCTGAGGTTGAGGGTTTGCGTACCCTGTTGCACAATGAACTCCGGGGTTTCTGTGCCCTCTGCCGCCCATTTGCTGATGTCACCTTCAAGGTGAATGGTCTCTGTGGCCGTTGTATTGAGAACAAAGTCACCCGTGCCGCTGATATCACCCAGGAAGTGTAGTTGTTGGTTGCTGTAACCATTACTGAGTTTAAACGCGGACATGTTGGAGGAATTGGTAAGAATCAAATCTTGCGCGATTTCCACATTAAGGTATTTGTTATCCTCACCGGTATTATAAACATGACCTTCAAACCCCTTGAAATGAATGGTCGATTGAGCATTGCCGTAGTCATCAAAATCTATACCCGAGAGGAAGGATTTTTTCTCATAAATTCCTTGCTCATTTTCTATTAAACCATCCATGGACACTAGGTTATTGACCTCTACCGTGCCGGTCCAATCATCGCTGAGCTTGGCAAAGTTTCTTTGGGTATCACCCTGAACGCTCTTGGTCGGCCCCATGTAAATGGCGTTACCGTCGCTTAACACATATGTACCGCTGCCCGTAAGCGTGACATCAACAGAGCCCTCATAAGGGGGTTTTGTTTGGGTCTCTGAGCTGAGCATCCCGGTTAAAGACCAAATGAGCTGAGAGTCTTGAATATATTGATCAGACTTCAGGTTGATGTTGAGGGAAATAGAGTCTCCCTTGTTGGCGGATTTCAAATAGATATAGCCCCGATAATCAAAAGAATTGATATCTACCACACTTTTGACGGAATCTACGGATGTGGGGTAGAAGTCATACTCACTTGTGGTAAAATAAACGTTGCTGGAGATAAAATTGCTATCCGGCGCTGGTTCGCCACCGGTTAAGGACTCGATGGTTAAATGGCTGTTGGCGTGGTTGATATCAACATGTAATGTTACACCTTGTTTGTCGCCGCTGCCGTGCTCGTACCAACCCAGGGACGTATCACCCCCCAATACCAGAGAATCATTTGCCCCGGCATCTACAGCAAATATAACCGTACCGCAGCCTTTGGCGGTAAGATTATTGATATGAGCCCCGGCCTCATTTGCCCCTATATGCCCGTCTACCACAATTTGTGATTGCGGGTAGCCATAGTGCACCTCTCTGAAGGAGGTAATATCTGCACCATCTGCCAAATGCAAAAACACACCGGGTTGATACTTCGGTTCTGCCCATGAAGTAATTTCATACGGGGCTAAATAAAGACTACCGGTGGCTTTGGTGGCAGAATCCACCTGTATCTTCAGCGTAGTTGCCAGACTATCTGCCTCAACATTTGTGTAGCCGGGGGAACGCAAGAAGATTTTACCGCTGCCCTGCGTGGTTTCAAGAATATCCCCTGCGAGCATGGTGTCGGAGTCTCCCATGATGCAGAGCACACCGTTTTCTCCCACGTAAAAACCCTG
>JAZSEM010000020.1:0-5151 GCA_045531695.1 Akkermansia sp. | reverse complement strand
GCCTCGGCTGCTGCCCGCGCTTTAAGGCGCGGGCGTGAACGGTAGCTTAAGCTACGCATATCCGCGGGTGAAAGCCCGCCTGTTTTATCACTTAGTCCTTCGTAACTCGTAACTAGTCCTTCCTTACAAGCTCCAATTTGTCGAGTATTGGAGATGCCCCATTTGTAGGTTCTCTTTGACCATTTTTCTGACAGTGCCTTTCTTTTCAACCTCGGCATAAAATGCATTTGAACCACTATTGGAACATTTTTCAGATAAATAATCGATATTTTCGACTAAAGTTAAGCATTTTTTTGCAAATTCTATAAAAAAATGCTGTTATTTCAGCCCTTTTGAAATTTTATGCTGTACAACGCATAAAAAAAACACTATACTACGCTCGTGGTTCGAGGCAGGTCTCTCAGCCTTCCGACGCGCGTGGAAAAGGGTACCCCTGCACGAGCTACGAACCTAATCCACAAACACTAAACAATATACAATATACACTAATATGAAAAAGACGCTTATTGCTCTTATGGCTCTCGCCGGCGTAGCCTGCGCTGCCAGCTATGACATGGACAAGGGTGGTGATCTCTTTGCAGGTCAGTTTACACTCACTTTCGAGATTCCTGCTGATTTCACCATTACCGGCGATTACGATATCCTTGCCGCCTACTATCAGGTAAATGGCAGCAGCTATAACGTAAACGCATTCCAGCTGAATAGCAATTACACCCTTACCCTCAACCGTGGCGGTGCACTTTCCGGCACAACGCTTACCAACGATGTAACCACCGGTACTTCAGATAGCTCAACTTTCATGGCAGGTGACACAGCTTACACTCTTGGTGCCGGCACCTACACGCTGAATTACAAAGGTGGCACCAATGGTTCTGCTGCCGCTGACCTTTTGCTCGACGGTGCTGTTGTAGCTTCCTTCACCGGTGGCAACCACAACATGAATGGTGCTCAGAATGGCGGTTCTACCCTTAAGCTTCTGACCAACGACAGCTACAATGTTGTGGCCACAAGCTATCCCGGTATGCCCGTTCCTCCCTCTCCCTCCGTACCCGAGCCGACCACGGCTACACTGAGCCTGCTGGCTCTGGCCGGTCTTGCCGCTCGTCGTCGTCGCAAGTAAAAAATCTACCTACTACTATTTTAGATAGTAGAGCGGGGCTTGCCCCGCAATGAGAAGAGCCGCCGTCTATGCAGACGGCGGCTCTTTCTGTAATTAGTGGCATAAAGGAATCTACAAAGTATAGAGCTTGGCGGTGGCGCCGCAAGCAGCGTGGCTTATTCTACCGTTCACGCCACTCGCCTCCTGTCTTCGGCTACGACCGAAGCGAGCAATGAAATCACGTTGCTGAATAGAGTCAACTTCAGAAAGTAATGCAACCGGTTGGCATGAACGCAAAGCCGTTCTTCATTTTATTGCAAGGAAATCGTGCAGAAAGTAGGCGTAGGTTTGCGGTAGTTCATGTTCGGCCATGTATAATTTGTAGTCGTGTCCATTAATTGTACGAAAGATGAGTTTGTAAGGGCTCTCGCACTCGGTAGAATGGGCCGTATTATCGTACAAATAGCCACGGTGAACTAAATGCATAGCTTCCGCCCCGTAGAGTAAAGCCCGGTTATACCGTTCACTGATTTTATTGCGGGGCACAGTATGTCCCCCTTTAGCAAAGCGCTCAGCAACTCGATCAATATTGATTCTAGGAGACTGGTGTACAAATGAAAAACAAGCGCACAAAATATCCTATCTCACGAGCCTCTCGTATGAGTTCCAACTTAGAAGGATGCGAAAAAACAGTTTCGTATATAATATTCTGCTTTTGGCGCAATGACTGTTCTAATTGCTCTCGGGCAAGTTGCTGAGCTTGTGCTGTGCAAGTAGGGTCAGTTACCCAATTTCTGAGCCAAATCATCGGCATTAATATTGATGCACCCCTTTCCCCAATCATGCTGAGCGAGCAACGTGGCAAAGGTAGTCTTTCCCGAGCCGTTGGGGCCGGCGAGGATAATCATGTTTGGTTGGCGCTCCGAGCTCATTATTCGTGGGTTAGCATTTCTTGCAGCAGCTTTTTACGGCACTCTTCAGCCTTATCTTTATCCATTTTCTGCAGGCTTTCGCGGGCAAGCTTACCGGCACCACGAGCCAGTAATTCCAACTCACGGTCTTCGGAATCGTCCCACCCTGGCGGTGGAGTCTGTTGAATTGTTATCTCGGGTGCCTTGCCCTGAGGTTTCTTCACCTGTACATATACAACCATGTGTGCATTTTAGCGTAAAAAGTCAGTATTGGCAATCAAAATAGAAGCGATGGAGGAGGATTTTTTTTCTTCATGAGGGGAACAATGAATCAGAAAAACTCAATATACCGCATTCAAAATGCGATTTTCAAAATGAACATTCATTCCGAGCTTGCCATGGGGGGATGAATATGGTAGAGTGTAGAGAGATACGCAAAATGCGTAGATTATGTTATGCGTAAGAGTACATTTCTTTTGACCATGCTGGCGGCTGCGGCAAGTGTGAGCACAGCAGCTGTGGAATACCCGGGGAACAATCCGGGCACGGCAGGGGCAGCGGTAAAAGGCGCCACCTATACCGTGAGCAATGACCTGCTGAGCGCCGACTTCACGTGGAAGGATGGCGGTGTGACGTTCGGGGGATTCAAGGCAGCCGATGGCACCCTGCTGGTGAGCGGGGGAGCCCCGGTGTTCGAGATAACCCTGGCCGACAAGAGCAAGCTGAGCTCCACCGACATGGTGGCCGATGCCCCGCAGATTGTTGACCTGACACCCGATACCGGGTCGCTGACTATTTCGGAACAGCTGCCGGGCAAGGCCATCAGCACCACCTTCACCGCTCCCGATGGTTCATTCTCCGTCGAGTGGCGTGCCGTGCTGCGCGATGGTTCTCACTACCTGCGCCAGGAGTACACCATTAAGTCCGCAGGCAAGCCGGTGTTCTTCAATACCATCACCCCGCTGCAGGTTATCCCCACAGCTGAGGGCGGCATACCCTCCATCTCCGGCAACACGACCAACGGTACCGTGGTCGTGACAGACAAGCTCTTCATGGGGCTGGAAACCCCGATGTCGGTCATGTCTGTAGGTCAGCATGGCGGCACTCAGGAGGACACCTGGAGCGCCGAGTCGTGGACCCCGCAGATGTTCGGCAACGTGTTCAATGTGCCCGAGAGTTTTGTGCCTGTATACGGCAATAAGTTCGACGCCAAGAATGGCCCCACACTGCGCGACCTGCTGGTGGCAGAGGGACCGGTCAACTTCGAGGAACCCGGCGAACTGGTGGTGGACTTTGAGTACGAGCGCGGCAACAACCGCCTGAACATCGTGGCAGTACAGCTGGTGACAACCGCCGGTCAGGTGATTGCCGAGGACGTACACCCCGGCTACACCGGCCACAAGTCCGAGGGTGCCGAGTACCACATGGTTGTACCGGTGGCGGGCACTTACCACCTGCGCTATTGGGTGGAGAAGAAGACTGAGCCCGTGACCAGCAGCGGCCGCATATCGCTCTCCCTCGCCATGGGTAACCCCGAGGAGGAGTCTGCCGCCGTGCCCGAGGATATGGTGCGCGGCAGCTGGGTGCGCAAGACCAAACTGCTGCCCGAAACCCCGTGGAAGGTGAACTCCGTTATCGGTCTGTTTGCTCCCGGCCAGCAGCGCCGCTCCTTCCTGAGCTATATTGAGCGCGAAAAACCCGTGCCCTACCGCACCATGGTACACTACAATGACTGGTACGAAGTGGGTATAGTGGTGCATGACTTTGCCGACCCCCGCAAGCGCACCAGCGAACAGATTTCCATGGGAATCCTCAACACGCTCAAGAAAGAGCTCTACGAGAAACGTGGCGTGAAGCTCGATGCCTTCGTGATTGATGACGGCTGGGACGACTTCAACAGCCTGTGGGACTTCCACGTCGGGTTCCCCAACGGTTTTGCCAAGCTCAACGAAGTCGCTACCTCGATGGATTGCGGCATGGGCACCTGGCTGGGCCCTGTGGGTGGATACGGCAAGAGCAAGCGCATGCGTATAGCCTACTGGAACAAGACCCACCCCAATAACCGCATTGCAAACTTCGAGCTCTCCAACCCCATATATTTCAATGCCTTTGTGGAGCGCTGCACTTACATGGTGAAGAACTATGACATGCGCTACTTCAAGTTCGACGGCATATCCACCAAGTTCCATGCCAAGGGACCGGGCGCACTGGAGGACGCCGAGGGAATTCTGCGCGTGCTGACCGCCCTGCGCGAGGCTCGCCCCGACATCTACCTGAACACCACTGTGGGTACCTGGGCCAGCCCGTTCTGGTTCATGTATGCCGACTCCATCTGGCGCCAGGAGAACGACTTCGACCAGATTGGCAACGTGGGCGATGCCCGTGACCGCTGGATTACCTACCGCGACCGACTGGTGCACGAGGTATTTGTGGAGGGAGCCCCGCTCTTCCCCATCAATGCCCTCATGATACACGGCACCATCATCACCAAGAACGGCCCGCCCCGCGTCATGAGCTATGACCCTGCCAACTGCGTGAAGGAAATGCGCACAGCCTTCACCAGCGGCTCCGGTCTGCAGGAGCTTTACACCGATACGGAGCTTATGAACCAGCAGGGGGGCAAGCTGTGGGACGAACTCGCCTCGTGCATCTCCTGGGTGCGCCGCAATGCCGACGTTCTGGCCGATACGCACTGGGTTGGCGGTAACCCCTGGGATAAGAAGAAGAAGGACGGCGACATCTACGGCTGGGCCTCCTGGAACAAGAGCAAGTGCACCCTGTCCCTGCGCAACTCCTCCAAGCACCAAAAGACGCTGAAGGGAACCCTGCGCGAGATTCTGGACGTCCCGCCCACCCTCAAGGGCAGCGTCATTCTGCGCAGCTCCTTTGAAGACCAGACCCGCCTGCCCATCATGGATCGCGCCATCAATGTTGACGAGCCCATAGAGATTACCATCAATCCCTTTGACATCGTTACCATGGAGGGCACCTGCAACATGGATTGATAATTTCATACACCGCAAAAAAGAAGCTGTCTGCTAAGGACAGCGGCTTTTTTTATCCCCAAGGCGTCAGCCTTGGTCTTCACCATGCGCGCAGCGCATTCTTCACCACCGTGCACAGCACGGTTCTTCACCGCGG
>JAZSEM010000101.1:0-23508 GCA_045531695.1 Akkermansia sp. | reverse complement strand
GGAGTGGGCTGGGGAGGGGGCTGGGGAGGGGGCTCGGGAGGGGGCTCGGGAGTGGGCTCGGGAGTGGGCTCGGGAGTGGGCTCGGGAGTAGGCTCGGGAGAGGGCTCGGGAGTGGGCTCGGGAGTAGGCTCAGGCTGAGGTGTAACAGAAGCTTGATTTTCAGGCTGCGCGGGTGCTGCCTGAGGCGCGGGGGTGATGTCGACAGACTCAGGGGTGACGGGTGCTGTTACATCCGCCAGTACAGGAAGTGTGGCCAACAGAGTGGCAGTGGCAGTTCTTATCATTACCCACACATTCTGAGACAAGCTACGTGGCAAGTCAAGCATAAAGAGATTGAGCGGGTGTCATTATTTTAGAAAGATGAAGTTTCGGAAGATTGATAAGCTCAAATAGTTACGCTTTGTAATATTCTGGTACTGTATGAGCAGGGGCGAATTGGGCTCTGTGCGTACGGGAAAAACACTTGCCTGCAGATGGGTGGGTGTGTATTATCTGCCGCAGGTATGAGGAACAGTCGCACCATAGATATACTGCTCACCTTGCTCAGAATCGGGCTGGGTGTGTTTTTCCTGATAACAGGGATATTGAAAATCGGGGATTTGGGACAGACTGCCGAGTTCCTGACTCGCAGTGATTTGCTGCCTGAGTTCTTTTCCATGCCCTTGGCTTGCATTGGTGTTGCCATGGAGTTGGTGGTGGCTGTGTGTCTGGTGTTCCGTATATCATACCGAGGGGCTGCTGTTTGGGGAGTGGTGATGACGGCTGTCTTTCTTCTTCTGTATGCTCAGGCATGGGCTCGGGGGTTGAGCTTGAGTTGTAATTGCATGGGCAGCGATCACGAAATAGTAAATTTCCCGCAGGATATCGGGGTGCGTTTGCTGCTGCTTGGTGCGATGCTGCTGCTGGTGTGGGATTCACGCCGTCGGGAGTCATTATCTTCCCGTAAGCCTCGCAAATTTGATTTTTCCGAGGCGTAAGCTCACCGATAATGAAAAACTACCGTGTCCTGACAGAACACGGTAGCCATGAAAGGAAATTGGTACAACCAACGAAGGAACGTCAGGCCTTGCGCTTCTTTCTCTTCTTACCGCAGTAGCGGTTCTTAAGCTCCTGCATGATTTTCTTGGCGTTGGCCGGGTTGGCTGCAACACTGTTGATAATGTCATCTCTCATGGCAATAGCTGCAGCCAGAGAGCCCTCCTCGCCGTCGTAGGTTTTATCGGGGAAATATTTCGTAATCATAACCCCTTTACGGCTGACGCACACTCTCCATCCGAGGAAGGAGGTTTTTTCCAAGGTGTATCGGGTGATATTCTTCATATATCTTGTTTTAGGGCTGGTAAACGTTTGTGTGCCTTATATTTGAAAACAGACCTATTCTAAACAAAAAACGGTCGTTTTGCAAGTCTTATTAGCGATTTTTTTTGAAAAAAATGCTAAATCATTGTTAGAATTAGCGATGGCGGTATGTGGGTATGACGCTGCGGTGGGGGCGTTTAGACGGTGCGAACGTTGACATACGCGGAAAGTGTTGGTATAATGAAGCGCATGAAGATATACCGCGAATCTGATACTTGTTATGCAGCTGCAGTGGAGAAGATGAATCGCCGTGCGATACCCGGTGATGAGGTGCTACAGAGTGTGGCTGCCATTATTGAGGAAGTACGCAATCGCGGTGATGAAGCTCTCTGTGATTATGCAGCTCGTTTCGATAGGGTTGAGCTCACCCCTGATCAGCTTAGAGTTACAGAGGAAGAGCTGGCTGCTGCTCAGGCTGAAGTGCCGCAGGATGTGAAGGATGCCATTGCTGCCAGTCTGGCTAATATCGAGTATTTTTCTCAACAGAGTATGCGCCGTGACTGGAGCGGTGTGAATGCTCAGGGCTGTGAGGTGGGGGAACGTTTCGTGCCCTATGACCGAGTGGGTATTTATGTGCCGGGCGGGAAGGCCCCTCTGGTATCGACCGCGCTGATGACCGGCGGGTTTGCGAAGGCCGTAGGGGTGCCCGAGATTGTGGCCATGACTCCCTGCGGGCCGGATGGTAAGGTTAATCCTGCCGTGTTAGTGGCATTGCAGGCTGCCGGGGCGACTGAGATATACCGTGTGGGCGGTGCTCAGGGTATTGCTGCTTTGGCTCTGGGGACTCAGACCATTGCTCCCGTGCAGAAGATTTTCGGTCCCGGCAACCGGTTCGTTGTTGAGGCAAAGCGCCAGTTGGTTGGTGCCGTTGCTATTGATTTGCTGCCCGGGCCTAGTGAGGTGATGGTGCTGGCCGACAGCACGGCCGATGCCCGTTTTGTGGCTGCTGATCTGCTGGCTCAGGCTGAGCACGGTGGCGATAGTGCCATTGCTTTTGTCACGACCAGTGAAGAGCTGTTGCAGGAGGTTGAGCGTGAGATTGCTGCACAGGCTGCCACTCTTTCGCGCTCGGCATACCTGCAGCAGGTGCTGGAAGAAAACACGGATTGTATCCTGGTCAATGATTTGCGTACCGGAGCGGAATTGGTGAATGCCTTTGCCCCTGAGCACCTTGTGCTTGTCGTGGAACCGCAGCGGGAGGAGGAGATGCTCTCACTCATTCGCACGGCCGGTGCTATTTATGCCGGCACCTATGCCACAGTGGCTTGCGGTGATTTCCTGGCCGGTCCCAGCCACACCCTGCCTACCGGTGGCTCCGGTAAATCATTCTCCGGTATTCGCGCCGATCAGTTCCAGCGCCGTACGAGCATTGTGCGTATGAGTCGGGAGTCTGCCGTGAAATCCCTGCCGCATGTGCAGGTTTTTGCCCGGGTGGAGGGGCTCGATGCTCACGGCCGTTCACTCGAACTGCGTACGCTGTAAGCCCACAGCTTCAGCAGGGCAGGGAACTCAGCGCAAGGTCAGCACCCTCATGGTGCGTGGCAGCCATGCTGCCAGTTTGCCGTACAGCCATGTGAGTATGGCTATGCCGGCTGCTGAGTAGATAAAACCGCACCATCTCGGTAAATCGAAGTGGTATATGGGCGAGTAGAGCAGGGAGTGAGCCACGTAGGTGAACATCATGCAGCTACCGGCTGTGGCAAGAGCGGCATTGACGCGCGGTAGCCATTTGCTCAGACCTATGGCAGTCATGCACAT
The DNA here is from genome assembly GCA_045531695.1 of Akkermansia sp. Classification (GTDB taxonomy): domain Bacteria; phylum Verrucomicrobiota; class Verrucomicrobiia; order Verrucomicrobiales; family Akkermansiaceae; genus Akkermansia. The sequence continues at coordinate 20,391 of JAZSEM010000101.1, read as the reverse complement.
GAGCACCGCATAGCACAGCTGTGCCAGTGGTAGTGACGAACGGTAGTAACTCAGCCCCTCGGCCTTGGCGTAGAGCATGTAGAACTCTCTCTGTAACAGCAATATGACGATGGCTCCCACGATGTAGGGAGCTTGTCGCCACAGCCATTCCTCCATACGACTGAGCGGAATACTCTTCAGACAATAACCGAGCACGACGGCTATCAGCCAGTCATAGCGCAGGCACTCATGCTGAGCCTGCTCGTTGATGTAAGTGCAGCCGCACAGAAATACCAGTAACAGCCAGTTGAAGCGTGGCAGCAGGTGTATTGCTGCCAGTGCTGCAATGATGAGCTGGTAGACAGTCAGGTTTTTCAGGAACCACAGCGGCGTATTGTAGGCCGCTACCCCATACCCGAATATCTTTTGCCAGCTCCACTGCAACTCCGGCCATACCAGTAGATACAGGCCGAATGTTATCAGGCTCCACAGCAGCCATGCCAAGCCCATTTGCAGAGCGCGCCGAGCGGCGCGCTCCGGTTCACGCGGCATGAAGTAACCCGCCAGTACAAAAAACAGGCATATGCCACCGCCGACCGGGCGTGGCATCCACGCCGGGCTTTGGCCCACATGCAACCACATAATGAAGAACATAGCCAGACAGCGTGCGCTGTCCACCCATGCTACTCTCTCTCGCCGTTCCTGTACCGGGGTGTCGCTCATCACTGCTCTCAGGGCAGGTAGAGGGTATGATTGTGAGCGTTGATGTTGCGCACAACGGCGCAAGTCAGGCGCACGCAGGCCTCTAAATCGCGATCATCGAGTATGCCGTTGTGGGAGTGGATGTAGCGCGTGGGTACCCCAAATACGATGGCCGGTACACCTGCCCAGTTCGGGTAGCTGGCCGCGGCGTCGGTGCCACCGGTTCGGCGTACTGTCGGCTGGCAGGGGATCCCCTCCTGAGCTGCAATGTTAAGCACGAAATCGGCAAGTGCCGGCGGGGTGATGTTGGTGGGATCGTACAGGCGCACCTGCACGCCGCGCCCCAGAACACCCTGACGGCAGACTGAGCTTTGGCCGTAGGTGTCATCTGCCGGCGGTCCTTCGAGTATGATGGCGAGGTCGGGCATCATGTCGGCTGACAGTGCTCGGGCTCCGCGGGTGCCGACTTCCTCCTGCACGGTGCCGATGGCTCGCACGGTGCAGGGCAGCTCCTCCATCGACAGCCGGCGCATGGCTTCAATCATGCAGTACACACCTGCGCGGTTGTCGAAGGCCTTCCCCATCCACCTGTGCGGTATGTCGAGCGCTTGCAGCTGTACGTCGGGTACTACGGCACAGCCCAGGCGGATTCCCAGCTCTTCAACCTCTGCACGGCTTGATGCGCCGATGTCGACAAACAGGGCGTCATTCGGCATGACTTGTGAGCGCTGGCTCTCGGGCAGAAGGTGTGGCGGTTTGGTTCCAATCTGTCCCGGTATGCGACGACCGTCACGGGTTTGTACCAGCACACGCTGGCTCGGTAGGGTGTGGTTCCACCAGCCCCCCAGCGGTACCAGTAGCAGAAAGCCGTCTTCTGTCACCCCTTGCACCATGAAGCCGATTTCATCCATGTGTGCCATCAGGGCTACGGTTGGGCCGGACCCCTTTTTCTCGCACATGATGTTGCCTGATACGGCGCCTGATATTGTACCACAGCTGTGTAACTCATGGCGGAAAATGGCTCTCACCTCGTCCTCAAAACCCGATACGGCGCAAGCATTGCTGCAGCGCTCAAGTAGCTCTCTGTCAAACATAGCAGTAGCATACCACCGGCTCGGGCGTTTTGCAAACGATTTTTGATAGCCTCATTGTCATTTTTTTCTTTATTTATATCGTTGTGTATGCTAGATATAGTATATATGATAGTGCGTATCATTGCTGTAATGGCAACAAGTGCTGTGCTGCTGGGGCTGCTGAGCACCTGCAGAACCCGTACTGAACCCGAACCGCAGGTTCAGTCGGCGGAGCTTAGGCTGGTGATGAGGTCATACAAGGCTCGCGGAAAGCGATATGTACCCATGAATGCTCAGCAGGCACTGAAATACAGGGCTGAGGGTATCGCTTCGTACTACGAGGCGAACGGCTCTCGCGGCGCACTCGGGGAGCGCCTGAGAAAGGGTGAGTACTATGCTGCACATCCCACGTTACCCATGCCCTGCAGGGTGCGCATTACCAATCTGAGCAACGGTAAGAGCTGCGAGGCTCGTGTGGCTGACCGCGGGCCGTTCTCCAGCAAGCGACTAATTGATGTAAGCTCGGCTGTTGCCAGAGATTTGGGCTTCATGCGCAAAGGGTTGCAGAAGGTCCGGGTGGAGGTGATTTCTGTGGGTGATGGCCCCCATCAGCTCAAGGCAAAGCGCGATGATTGAGTTGGTTCGCTTGTGTTATTTTGCCATCATACATTTTTTCCTTTTCTGCCAAGCAGCGGGTATGTTAGTCTGAGAATATCATGTTACGCAAAATTTCTCTCGTTTCGATTCTGGTTGGGGCATTGCTGAGCTCCTGCCAGCAGTATCAGTTTGAGCCCTATCGCGGCTACAAAAAGGCTCCCTATACCCTGAAGGGGGAGCGCTACGTGCCGATGGATGTCAATACCGCACTTCATTACACCGAAGATGGTATAGCCTCGTATTATGAGGCCGATGGAGCACGCGGGGCGATTGGGCAGCGCCTGTATGATGGTCAGTTCTATGCCGCCCATCGCACGCTGCCTTTGCCGTGTCAGGTGCGTATTACCAATCTGAATAATGGTCGCAGTTGTCAAGCTCGTGTAGCAGACCGCGGTCCCTTCATTCATGGCCGACTGATTGATGTAAGCTCGGCCGTTGCTGAAGAGCTTGGTTTTACCCGGAAAGGGCTGGAGCGCGTAAGGGTTGAGGTGCTCTGGGTGGGCGACGGTAAATATCGCGTTAAGCCCTGATGAAAATAAGACACGCAAACACATCATTTAGCGCTTGCCCTCATGGGGGTTGGCGTGCTATTATAGAGAAGTCATGAGAATGAATCTGCATCTGCTTTTGTGTGCCGTGGCTGTTTTGCCACTGACCATGTGTCAACAATATAATAACGGTTTGTTGCCTGCCGGTTCGTTGCAGGCTGCTGACCCACAGGCGGATGCGTTGCTGAACGAGGCTAAAGCATTTGTCGTTGCCGGTGAGTTGAGCAAGGCAAAGAGCAAGTTGAAGGATATTGCCCTCAATCATGCGTATGCCCCCTGCGCACCCGAGGCCAGATTGCTGCTCGGTGATGTGTATGAGAAACAGGGCCTGCCGCGAGATGCCTTTGATGAATACGAAAAGGTGGTGACTCGCTACCAGAGCAGCCCGCTGTATACCAAGGCTCTTGATCGACAGCTCTCCATGGCAATGGCTGCTGCTGAGGGTAAATTACAGGTTAGTGTGCTGGGGCTGTGGAAGGCAGAGTTGGAAAGTTCTGCCGTCGAGAAGTGGCTGGCAAGTGTTATCACCAATGCGCCCTACAATGATATGGCGGCAACTGCTACCTCTATTCTGGCTCGTTACAGACTGCGCAAGGAGCGCCATGAGGAGGCCGCGTTCACGTTTGCTGAACTTGTGGAGAAATATCCCGACAGCCGCTATGCTCCCGAGGCTCAGCTCATGGTAGCTCAGATTTGGGCTGCAAGTCGCACACGTGGCGACCAGAACATGGCTAACCTGACTCGTGCTCAGGAGGCCTACGAGGAGTTTTCTCTGCGATTCCCCGGCCATGCAGATGCCGGAAAGGCGCTCGCCGAGGCCTCGAACGTGCGCCGATTGCTCATTCAGCAGGAGCTTGAGACCGGGCGCTACTATCTGGAGCGAGCCCGCGAGTACGATTCTGCCATCTTCTGTCTGGAAAACGTAATTCGCCAGAAATCCATTAATCCTGAGGCCGCGCGCGAGGCTGAGACCCTGTTGCAGAAGGCCAGAACTCTCAAAGCTAACGCAAAACGGAAATCATGAAACGACTTCTCTGCCTCGGGCTCGGCCTGTTGACGCTTACTCTCGGCTCTTGCGGCTACCATGCGGGTGGCCTTGTAAACAAGAAGTTGGAAGGGGTGAAGACATTCTATGTGACAATGTTCGATAACCTCACCACCTATCCCAATGCCGGCATGCTGGCGACTTCGGCCATCGGTAATTCCCTACAGACGGACGGAACTTTCAGAATGGCCGCTCCCGGAGCTGCTGATGTGGAGATTTCAGGTGCTGTCACGACAATCACTATTGAGCAGTCTTTGGTGGACTGGCAGGATACTCACCTGAGCCTTGAGTTCCGTATTACTATGGAGGTGAATTATAAGGTTAAGCGAGTGTCTGATGGTAAGGTGATTAAGGAGGGCGTAGCCTCCGGCGACGGCTCCTATTACAATACCGGTGGCAATGTGCAGTCCGGACGGGATGCTGCGCTTTCCTACGCCGCTCGAAATGTAGCCGAGGAAATTGTGGCCTCATTCACGTCTCTATGATATCGTACCCGGTCAGCTTTGTAGGCCTGCCCATAGGCAACAGAGAAGACATAACCCGCCGTGCTCTTGAGGTGCTTGGTGCGGTCGATTGCATTTGTTGCGAGGATACCCGCAATACCGGTATGTTGCTGAGCCACTATGGTATACGCAAGCCCTTGCTCAGTCTGCACGAGCACAATGAGAGCGCCCGTGCTCCCGAAGTGGCAGCCCGTGCTCTGGCCGGCGAAACCTTTGCCGTCGTGACCGATGCCGGTATGCCCGGAGTTTCGGACCCGGGGTACAGGCTCATACAGGAGCTGAAGGCCCGTGAAGTGGCATTTACCGTGTTGCCGGGGCCCTCGGCTGTTGTGACGGCTCTTGTGGGCTCCGGTTTACCGAGCGATGCTTTCTTCTTCGGTGGCTTTCTGCCCGTTAAATCGGGTAAAAAAGGACAGGTGCTGCAGGCTGCGCTTGTGGCGTCGCACACAAGTATTTTCTACGAATCTCCCTACCGTATTGTTAAAACGGTGAACGCTATAGCTGAGCTCGACCCTGCTGCCCCCATTTGTGTGGCGAGAGAGCTCACTAAGGTATTTGAAACCTATCACCGTGGCACTGCTGCCGAGCTTGCTGCAGAGTTTGCCGCCCGCCCTCCCAAGGGCGAAATTGTGCTGCTGATTGGCGGTACGAATGCCCCTCGCCCCGCTGTTGGCGAATAATGGCGAAAAAAATGCGCCACAGCAAGCATTTTCAAGAAAAAAGGCTTGCCATGGCGCATGGGAAAGGGTACAATGCCGCACCGCGTTTCCGCCCGGTGGTGCACAGGCGCCCCGTTAACCACCGGTGCAGGGGCCTTGAGGAGTCGCGGCAACATATTAACCAAAACAATATACAATGAGTATTTCTGAACTGGAGGCCCTTATTGATTCCGGGTTTCCGACTTTCCGTACGGGTGATATCGTGAACGGTACCATCCTTGAGATCCGTCCGCAGGTTGTTCTCGTAGACATCGGTTACAAGTCTGAGGGTGTTATTTCTATTTCTGAGTTCGAGGACGAGGAAATTGAGGTAGGTGACCAGATCGAGGTTCTCCTCGAGAAGCTTGAGAACGATGAGGGTCTCGTAGTCCTTTCCAAAGAGAAGGCTGCCCACAAGCAGAACTGGGACAAGATCGTGGCTGTCTACAAGGATGGCGGCCTCGTGAAGGGTAAGGTCAAGAGCGTCGTTAAGGGTGGCCTTATGGTCAACGTCGGCGTGGAGGCTTTCCTTCCCGGCTCTCAGGTGGACATCATCCCCCCCAAGGATCTCAACGAGTTCGTGGGCAACGTTTACGAGTTTAAGATCGTTAAGGTCAACGACGAGCGCAAGAACATCGTTCTTTCCCGTCGCGAGGTTATCGAGGCCGAGCGCAGCGAGCAGCGTCAGCGCTTCCTTGAGACTGTGAAGGTTGGCGATCGCGTGACCGGTACCGTGAAGAACATCACCGACTTCGGTGCCTTCGTGGACCTCTCCGGCATGGACGGCCTGCTGCACATCACCGACATGAGCTGGGGCCGCGTAAATCACCCCTCCGAGCTGCTCCACATCGGTCAGGAGCTCGAGGTGCTCATCCTCGAGGTCGATCGCGACAAGGAGCGCGTATCTCTGGGTCTCAAGCAGCTTTCCGACAACCCCTGGGCCGACATCGAGCAGAAGTACCCCATCAACTCCCGCGTCAAGGGCCGCGTCACCAAGCTTCTGGCTTACGGTGCATTCGTGGAGCTCGAGAAGGGTGTGGAAGGTCTCGTGCACGTTTCCGAGCTTTCCTGGACCAAGCGCATTACTCGCCCCTCCGATGTCCTTTCTCTGGATCAGGAGATCGAGGCCGTTGTGCTTAACATCTCCGTTGAGGAGCAGAAGATTTCCCTCGGTGTTCGTCAGCTCGACGAGAATCCCTGGGAGGCTATCGAGGCTCGTTTCCCCGTTGGCACCATCATCTCCGGTGCTGTGCGTAACCTCACTCCCTACGGCGCCTTCGTGGCTCTCGAGGAGGGTATTGACGGCATGATCCACGTGTCCGACATGAGCTGGACCCGCAAGATCAACCACCCCTCTGAGGTTCTTAAGAAGGGTGACGTTGTTGAGGCTCGCGTGCTGAACATCGACAAGGAGAACCAGCGTGTATCTCTCGGCATCAAGCAGCTTGAGAGCGACCCGTGGGAGAGCATCGACAACCGCTTCAAGGTTGGCGACCTCGTTTCCGGTCAGGTGGCCAAGATTGCTTCCTTCGGTGCCTTCGTCAACCTCGACGGCGATATCGACGGCCTCATCCACATCTCCCAGCTTTCCGAGGAGCACGTGGAGCGCGTGAAGGACGTTATCAAGGTGGGCGACGAGATCAAGGCTCGCGTCATCAAGGTCGACAAGGTGGAGCGCCGTATCGGTCTTTCCATCAAGGCTGTGAACTACGATCCCGAGCAGCTGCGTCGTGAGACCGCCGCCTTCGAGACCGTTCGCGCCGGCGACATGGTGGGTCTGGAGCAGGCCTTCAACCTCGCTGCCCTTCAGGCCGAGGAGTGGAGCCCCTCCGAGCAGAAGTAATCTGCCGGTACCACACCGCTAAGCATTCTTTCCGCCCTGTTGCTGAGTGCAGCAGGGCGGAATTGTTTCTTGACATCCCCGAGTATATCCTGTAGACTGCTTCCACGTCATGCAGTCACTTCCTCGTCAGAGTATATTCGGCATTCCTTATGTGGTGGCAGAGCTTGCCACTGCCGGGCAGCATCTGGCCGAACTGGCCGTCACTACACGGGCGCCACAGCTGGTGGCTCACTCGGATGTCCATGTCCTTACCCGCATGTTGCACGAACCTGCGTATGGTATGGGGCTGCAGAACTTCCATTATATATGTCCGGACGGTATGCCCATTGTCTGGCTCATGCGCCGCAAGGGAGCTGCTGCTCATCGTCTGTATGGACCGGATATGATGGAAACGGTGTGGGATTGTGGTCGCGCGCTTGGGGTGAAGCACTATCTGCTCGGTGGCTCCGATGAGGCAGTGCGCCTGTTGCGCGAAAAGTTTGCAGCGCGTTTTCCCGGGGTGGAGATAGTGGGGCACTACTGCCCACCCATGGGGCAGTGGCCTGAGGGGGAGAACGAGGCTATTTGTCGCCGTATTGCCGAGAGCGGTGCAAATTGCGTATGGGTGGCTTTGGGTTGCCCCAAGCAGGAGCAGTGGTTATTCACCAACCTGTCTCAACTGCCTCCTGCAGTGTATTTCGGCGTGGGAGCTGCTTTCAATTTTCATGCCGGTCTGGTCAGTCAGGCTCCTTTGTGGATTCGCTCCCACGGCTTGGAATGGCTTTACCGCCTGTGCTGTGAACCTCGCCGTCTGTTTAAGCGCTATCTGGTACACAATTCGCGCTTTCTCTGGTACTGTCTGACCCGTAAAATCTGAACAACAAAAAAGCAACCCGGTGATGGGTTGCTTTTTTGTTGAGATTGTTGATGGGTTTAATCCAGCACAATGTGCTCCCCGTCGGCATCCACATGAATGGTGCTTCCCTCGGGGTATTGACCACCGAGTATAGCCAGACTGAGCGGGTCGAGGATATCCCTCTGAATGGCTCGCTTGAGTGGGCGGGCACCGTATACCGGGTCGTAACCGTGAGTGGCTACCAGCGCAGCAGCAGCGTCTGTCAGCTCCAGTTTAAGACCTCGGTCAGCCAGACGCTTGCGAACGCGCTGCAGCTGGATGTTGACGATATGCTTAAGGTCCTCCTCCTGCAGTCGCTCGAAGATGATGATTTCGTCCACTCGGTTCAGGAACTCGGGGCGGAAATGCCCTCGCAGGGCATTCATGGCTTTTTCGTTTCGAGCCTCGGAGTCATTCTCAGCCAGGATGAATTGAGAGCCGATGTTGCTGGTCATGATAAGTACTGTATTAGTAAAGTCTACTGTACGACCTTGCCCGTCGGTGATGCGCCCGTCATCGAGCACCTGCAGCAGTACGTTGAAGACATCGGGGTGGGCTTTTTCAATCTCATCGAAGAGCACCACACTGTAGGGGCGACGTCGCACGGCCTCGGTGAGCTGACCGCCCTCATCGTATCCCACGTAGCCGGGAGGCGCTCCGATAAGGCGTGATACGCTGTGTTTCTCCATGTACTCTGACATGTCGATTCGCACCATGGCTGCTTCGTCATCGAACAGGAACTCGGCCAGAGCCTTGGCAAGCTCGGTTTTACCCACACCGGTGGGACCCAGGAAGATGAAGGAACCCAGCGGGCGATTCTCGTCCTGCAGGCCGGCGCGGGAGCGACGTACGGCATCGGCCACTGCCTTGACGGCAGCTTTCTGCCCAATCAGGCGTGCGCCGATGCGCTCCTCCATGTGCAGGAGCTTTTCGCGCTCACCTTCTGCCAGACGAGCTGCAGGAATGCCGGTCCACGTAGCAACGACTTTGGCGATATCGCTCTCAGTCACCTCCTCCTTGAGTAGCCCCTCGCCACTTTGCTGCATGCGGAGCAGGGCAGAGCGGGCCTCCTGAGCGGCTTTTTCGGCTGCGGGGATTTCACCGTACAGGATTTCACTGGCGCGGCCGAGGTCGCCCCGACGCTGAGCCTGCTCGGCTTCGGTACGCAGGGTATCGATTTTCTGCTGGGCGTCACGGGCCTGACTGACCACTTCTTTCTCGCTCTTCCACTGAGCAATCATGGCCTCGACCTTCTCGCGTGTATCGGCCAGTTCGCGGGTGATTTTCTCCAGTCGCTGTTTCGAGTCGTTATCCTTTTCTTTGGCGAGGGCCTGTCGCTCCATTTCCAATTGCATGGAGGAGCGGTTGAGTTCATCGATTTCAGCGGGCATGCTGTCGAGCTCAATTTTCAGACGTGCTGCAGCCTCATCCACCAGGTCAACAGCCTTGTCGGGCAGGAACCTGTCGGTGATGTAGCGGTTGCTCAGTGTAGCTGCGGCGACCAGGGCGCTGTCGGTAATATGCACGCCGTGGTGTACCTCATAGCGCTCTTTCAGACCGCGCAGGATGGCGATGGTATCCTCCACACTCGGCTCGGCCACATAGACCGGCTGGAATCGGCGCTCAAGGGCGGCGTCTTTCTCGATGTACTTGCGGTACTCGTCGAGCGTGGTGGCACCGATGGTGCGCAGCTCGCCGCGGGCAAGGGCCGGTTTGAGCAGGTTGGCGGCATCCATACTCCCCTCACCGCCGGCTCCTGCGCCAACCAGGGTGTGGAGCTCGTCGATGAAGAGTATGATTTCACCGTTGGAGGAGGTGACTTCCTTGATGAAGGCTTTCAGTCGCTCCTCGAACTCGCCCCTGTACTTGGCTCCGGCCAGCATGGAGCCGATATTCAGGCTCACCAGTCGTTTGCCCTGCATGCTGTCGGGAACGTCGCCGTCCACAATACGGCGGGCCAGCCCCTCTGCAATGGCGGTTTTACCCACACCGGGTTCACCTATGAGCACGGGGTTGTTCTTGGTACGGCGGGAAAGTATCTGCAGCACGCGGCGAATCTCGCTGTCGCGGCCGATAACCGGGTCAATCTTACCCTGTCGGGCGCGGGCGGTGAGGTCGGTGCCGTATTTCTCGAGTGTTTCGTACTTCTCCTCGGGGTTCTGGTCAGTGATGCGCTGGTTGCCGCGAACCTCCTTCAGAGCTTGCAGGTAGCGGGCCTGTGTGAGCCCGGCAGACTCCAGCAGGCGGCGCAGTTCGGCATCCGACTCGAGCATGCCGAGCACGACGTGCTCCACGCTCAGGTAGTCATCCTTCATGCGCTTGCGCTGCTCTTCGGCGGCTGTCAGGCACTTATCCAGCTCCGGGCCAATGCCGGGGGCTTGTGCCACGGCTCCGGTCTGGTGCGGTTTGCGGTTGAGTTCCTCCTGCAGGGTACGTGCCAGTGTGGCAAGCTCTACGCCTGCTTTGTTCAGAACCGAGGCCAGCACGCCGCCCTCCTGCTGTACCAGAGCCAGCAGCAGTTCAGCCGGGTATATCTGGGCACGGCCGCCGCTCGCAGCATTTTTCTGCGCGGTCTGCAGCGCCTCCATTAATTTTGTGGTGAGGTTGTTGTTCATCTTGTCGGGTGTGACACCATAAAAATGGCCCTTGTTCAAAAATAATTATGCGAAGTTGTAAAAAATTACAGAGCGGGTTTTTCTACTGCGGGGCAGGGGAGGGTGCAACGGTGCGGTAGAGCGGGCTGGTGCGCCGGAACTCCTCAATTTGCTGCGGCGTCCATACTCCGGTATTTCGGTACATGTTGAGGTAACGCTCGGCAGACGGCACATCGCTGCAGCGATGGTTGATATTATTATCGAAGGGGATTGCGGGGCTTACGCCGTGGTCGATAAGGAAACGCAGTACTTCCTCGGAGCGGGCATTGCAGGTAGCGGGGTAGAAGACACCGTCTGTGGTGTACTCTCCCTCGTGCAGGTCAGCACCTGCTGCATGCAGGAGTTGCAGGCAGTCAAGGTGGTTGTGAAGAATAGCCATCTCGGTTCCATAGGGGCGTGCCCCATGTTGCAACAAGAGCTGCAGGGCTGCTGTCTGACCGTAGCGTGCTGCAAGTCCGGTGGCGCTCAGCTCATCTCCGCTGAACAGGCAGGAGTTGCCGGGCTCGGGGCGATTGAGTGCCGCCGGGTAGTTCAGCTCTGCCCCTCGGGCGATGAGCTCGGCTAGGAAGGCGACATCGCCCACTGCTGCTGCATGAGCGACAGCAGGCAGACCATGAGCATCTGTTGTATCGACAGGCTGTCCGTCGGCAATATCGCGCTTGAAAGCACGCAGTGCGGCTGAGTGATTGATTTCAGGGTAGTGCAATCCCTCTACGCCGTTGTGGTTTCCATAGACGGGTGTACTCAGTGTCGTGATGACATCCGTTTGCTGCGAATCTTGCCATACACATGCACTCAGCAGGAGCTGGGCCGCGAGTGGGACAAGGTGCCTGATCATTTTACAGCTCCCAGTCCACGTCCACGCGCACGGTTTCGCCCTTTTTGTCCACATAGTTGACATAGCCATTGAGAGCACCGAACTTGTGAACTTCCATCGTGACTTTCACATCGAAACAGCAGTAGCGCGCGATATCGAGCATTTTCTGAGGGTCGCCGGTCTTTTCGTATTCAGCCCACCACTTGAGAGCATCGAGTCCTTCAGCGGTTTTGGAATTGCCGAGCGTGACCGAGGCCACGGAATCGAGCTTGAGGCGGTGGCCGATGCGGTTGGTGAGGTCGATGCAGATATCGAGGTTGTTGGAGACATCGGCCAGGGTCCAGAAGGTGAAGGGTTGAATCACCTGATAGTCGAAGCCGATGTGGTTGTAACCAACCACGAGGTCAGCGGTGCGGAGCTCTTCGATGAGCGCCTCCACCTGGTCCTGGGTGTAGATGTGGTAGGCATTGTCCTTTGTGGAGTAGGTAACAGCGACGGATATGCCCATTTTACCGGCCTCGTGCCAGCCACCTACCTGAGCGGCTGAGAGTCGGGTTTCGAGGTCGAAGTAGACGATATTTTTCATAATTGGTCGACTGGCAGGGTTCGGCGCAGCCCCTCATAGAGCATGATGGCCACGCTGGTGGAGAGATTGAGAGAGCGGGCGTGAGTGCCGGGCATGGGAATGCGCAGAGCTGTATCGGGGTGGGCTGTTATCCAGCGCTCGGGCAGCCCCTTGCTCTCAGGTCCGAATACAAAATAGTCGCCGTCTGACAGGGGCAGCTCGGGGCTCCAGATGGAGTGAGTGGCTTTCGTCGACAGGTACCAGAACCGGGCGGTGGGAGCTGCGGCAGACTCGAGTTGTTCCAACGAATCCCAGAGGTGCAAATCGACATGGGGCCAGTAGTCGAGCCCGGTACGGCGCACGTGTTTTTCATCCAGACTGAACCCGAGCGGTTTGATGAGGTGCAGTCTGGAGTTGGTGGCAACAGCCAGTCGCCCGGCAGCACCGGTGTTGTGCGGGATTTCCGGGTGAAAGAGAACGATGTGGAACATGATGACGTTCTGTTACTTAGCACCCTTGCCGAAGATGGCTACGGGGATGGTTCGCAGAATCAGCAGAATATCCAGCCTCAGTCGCCAGTTGTCGATATACTTAAGGTCTTTGGCTATCAGACTGCCGAAATCCTTGTTATCACTGCGGTCTTCAATCTGCCAGTAGCAGGTGAGACCGGGTTTCACGCTCATACGACGGCGCTGTGCAATCTCAGGGAACTCGGCTGTCTCGTACGTGGGCAGGGGGCGGGGACCCACTATGCTCATGTCGCCCAGCAGAACGTTGATGAGCTGGGGAAGTTCATCGATGGAGTACTTGCGGATGAAGTGGCCGAAGGGGAAAATACGGGGGTCGTTGGTAAGCTTGAAAATGGGGCCTTCCATTTCGTTACCGTACTTGGCTTTGATTTCATCGAGCCGTTTGTCGGCATCGGAGTACATGGAGCGGAATTTCCACATGCCGAAGGGTTTGCCGTACAGTCCGGAGCGCTGCTGACGGTAGAAAATCTTGCCCTTGGGGTCACTGATTTTGATACCGATGGCAGCAATCAGCCATAACGGAGAGGTGCCGATGATGCCGAGCAATGCAAAAATCTTATCCAGAATATCTTTGGCCAGGCGACGCCAGGAGTACACGGGAGTGGAGGAAAGAATGAGAACTCGCTGATCACCAATTTCAGTGATGTCTGACCTCAGGTGCACAGGATGGTGGTCCATCATGTGTACATAGATGTCAATCCCCTGTAATTCGCAGCGAATAATCGTTTCGGACATGTCTCGATAGGCATCCAAACCACCGAAAAGCATGAGCTGCTGCACATGATTGTTCTCAATAATTTTCTGTACTTCCTCTTGTGTCGTCTGCCCCATTACCACCTTGCCAACGACATTGAGGCTTTTCTTCCAGTAGGTCGGCAATTTTTCCCACTCTTCATCGATGTTTTTCTGAGTACCGGCAAGGATGACCTGACGTCTGTCCTTGCGTCCGACCCCGGTATGGAGCTGCAGAAAGTGCAGAAGAACGTAGCGCAGGTACAGCCCCAGCAGAATGAGAACAAGACTTACCAGAATGACGTGATACATGGACGTAGTACCCTCGCTCGGGCGAGCAATGGCATACAGACCGAAGATTCCCAGATAGTATACAGCAAAAGCCGCGAGCTGGCGTAGAGCCGAGTCATTGCGTTGCAGATTGCCACGATGATAAAAACCTACCATGCGCAGGATTACCGGAACGCCGGCGATAGCCAACCCTACCATGAGTGGAGATGCAGCGAAGGCGTTGAACGCCTGCTCGATGTCCCAGCCCAGATAGGGGGCGACAAGGTTGGTGCATTCGGGTGCTATCGATACGCAACCAAGGGCCAGCAGTAAGTCAACTACAGGAAGTAAGTGAATCAATATGGAGGTTCTACGCGTCACGGACAGTATTCTAGCATTTAGAGATTAGTATCGCAAGGACAAAACGTGTAATCAATCTTTGCCGGAAGCTTATTTTTCGCACTTGGCGCGTATGCGTGCTCGTTCGAAATCTGCCGGGCATACAGTGCACTGAACTTTATCACCGGGTTGCAGAATGTCCAGCAGCCAAGCCTCTTTACTCTGCACGAAGGCAACGGTAGGCTTGCCGTTGGGCAGGGTGGCTCGGTAGGCTGTCGGCGCAAAGCGCTCGAGGATTGTACAGATGCAATCAACGTAGACGGAAGGGTATGATGAAGTGCTGCTCATGGTATCAGAATATAATATCGAGAAGATCAGTGGGGGAGGGGACTTGTTTGGGAGCGCTTGTGTCGGGGCTCTCTTCATCGTCGTTTTCTGTAGGAGCTGAGCTGGGAGCCAGAAGTCCTCCAAGTATTTCTCCGGCGGAGCGCGCAGCATTGCCTGCCATGTTGATTGCAGCTTGCGGGGCTGCCGTTACCAGAATGGCTTTCAGGCGGGCACTCAGGTCTTCCTGTGGAGCATCTGTAGTGCCGCTCAGGTTGATATTGAGCCAGCGGTAACCGGGAGCCCCCTGCGCATTGAATATCTGTTCAACGACCGCCGGTGCTTGCTTGGCGAGCGCCTCGGTCACGTTGTCCGGAAGGCCGACGGTGAGCGTACCGTGCAGGGCTCCATCGGGGCAGATAATGACGTGACCCTTAATCCGCAGGCTGCCCTCCGCTGCCCTTATGTCGATGTTGTCAAAACACCAGGCCGCTTTAATGTTGTGACGCGGTTGTGAGTAGGGATATCTGACCCGGCATTCGGCTTTTTCGAGTCGGACGGTACGGTAGGGGGTGCTGTCAACAATCGTGAGCTGAGAAAGAATGGGCAGCCCCTCGAGTACGCCCTGCTGTAGTGAAATGCTGCCGGTAGCTTCCTTGCTTTCGGAGCCCTTGCCATTAATTTTCAGCGTTCCGTAAAGTTCGCCGGAGAGCCGTTTTTTCCAGTCCTCGTTCAGCAGGTTCTCGACGTTGGCCTTGTTTGCGCGCAGGTTCAGGTGCCATTGATTGTTCTGCAGGCTATAAGTGCCTTTAGCACGCAACTCGCCCGGCGTCAGCACGAGCCTGCACTCTGTCAATGAAATGGATTTTTGGTCACAAAGCAGAGTGGCAATCTTTACACTGCTGCTGCGAAGGTAGCTCAGCGGGGTGTGTACGCGACCGTTTTCCAAGGTGATGTGCCACTCATTGTTCCTGTTTTTGCCAACAGGTTCGGCTGTGATGCGACAACCCGCCAGGCTGTAGAGCTTTTTGGCCATGGTGAGCTCTACGTCAGTATCGGTACATTCGAATGCCTTGAGCTCAA
This sequence comes from Akkermansia sp., assembly GCA_045531695.1. Classification (GTDB taxonomy): domain Bacteria; phylum Verrucomicrobiota; class Verrucomicrobiia; order Verrucomicrobiales; family Akkermansiaceae; genus Akkermansia. Next base: position 5,155 of record JAZSEM010000101.1, on the reverse strand, counting down.
ACTTCTGAGGGGCCAAGCGTGACAGCAAGCCGTCCTCTTCATCCTTTACCGGGGGAAGGGTGGCACCGATGCCTGCTGTATCGAGTCGCAACAGGCCTTCTTCCATAGTAAGCTTGCGGATATAGAGCTCGCGGTCGAACAGTTTGTCTTTATCTATTTCTGCGACTATGCGGGAAGCCACAGCCTGCTGCAACATGTCATTGCGCCTCAGGGTAACGGTCGGCAGACTCACTCGCTCATCGTCGATGCTCAGATTTTCAGGAATATTTACTTCCTGAGCTTGTGCTTTATTGGTGATGGTGGTGCTCAGCTGCTCGCGGAAACTGCTCCCCTGCAGCCAGTTAAGTAACTGGTAGCGGATAACAAACGGAGAGAGCAGCAGAAAAAGTACGACCAGAGCCAGAACGGTGAGCCACTTGCTGCGGCTGCCGTTTTTGCGTCGCTTCTTTCTTTGCTCTTGTGTGGTCCTGTGTCTGCGTCTTGCCATAATTTGTACGCACATTATGGCATATTCTCCCCCGTGCGCGCAAGTTTATTATGGGTCAGAATGAAAAAATACGCGTTCAAATCATTTATTGATTGACTTTGGTGGAAAAATGTGTTTAACTCCACTTCGATAACTTCCATACGTCAATTTTTATGAAAGTAACAACTCTGATTCTTGCCGTTGCCTGCGCCGTGGGTTTCAGCTCCTGCTGCTGCCAGTCGCAGTCCGCTCCCGTTCTGCACCCCATGCCCAAGAACTGCACTGCTCCCGCTGATGCAACTACCGGCGATGTGGCCACCCAGCCCACCGAGCCTGTGAAGGTGTTTGACCAGAAGGGTAAATAAGCCCGGCTGAAATAAAAAGTTTTCAGGACCGCAGCCCGCGAGGCTGCGGTCTTTTTTGTTTCAGCTAAATGTCGTATCTGATGCGGTATTAGGCGTTGGAATAATTAGGAAAATGGCAATTTGTAGAAGTACGAGGGACGAATTCCGAGGGACGAATTTATGAATTCCGCGGGCTTTGCCCGCCAAATTTCAGAACCCGCGCTTGCGCGGGTGGCATATGGTAGCCGGGCGGCGTAAGCCCCCGGTCAGCAATGGAAAATATATTGGAACTCGCACAGGGTGCGGGTGGCATAAACGGTGGCTCTGATATAATGCGGTGAATACATGGCCCATTTTGTATCAACGGTTTATGCCACCCACACAAGTGTGGGTTCTTATTTTTTTATTATCGGTTACCTTGGGCTTACGCCCAAGGCTATTATATGTCACCCGCGCAAGCGCGGGTTTTAAAGCATGGCTCCCGTCTTCGGCTTCGCCTACGCCGAGGCAGGCGCCTTCGCTCGCAGGGGAAATAAAGTTGTATAACGGCCTGCGGCCGAGTGAAAAGCGGGCTGAAGCCCGCGGTGAAGAACCGGCTGCGCACGGTGGTGAAGAATGCGCTGCGCGCATGGTGAAGAGCAAGGCTGACGCCTTGGGGATAGGGGGGCAAGCTCCAATTTGCAGAGGCGACGGGTGAGATTCATCTTTTACCAGACTGCGCTGCCCTCGCGCATGCCGAAGGCGCCACGGTGGTGGCGTATGTCGGGTCGCTGTCCGCCGATGAGGTAGACCTCGATGATATCGAAGCGTGTGGGGATGTCATCTCGCCGGAGCAGGGTAAGCCAGTTGTGCATGCCACGGCGCAGCAGTTCGCGCTTGTGGCGGTTGACGGCGCGCATGGGGGCGCCACCGGCGGGGGAGGAGCTGCTCTTGACCTCGCAGGCTACCAGCACATCGCCCTCGCGGCATACGATGTCGAGCTCGCCGCTGTCGCCGTAGCGGAAATTGCGGCGCAGTATTTTGAGCCCCTGTGCCCGCAGGTAGGAGGCTGCTACCAACTCGCCGTACTCACCCAGTCGGGCGCGTGAGGGCGGGGAGTCAGAGCCCCAGGGGCAGCTCCATTTGTGCAACAGGTGTAAACGAGCGGCGATGGTGTGGAGTAATCCCATATTGGTGAATGGCTTGCAGGTGGGCCTTTGTGCCGTAGCCGGCATGGCGCTCAAAACCGTACTGCGGGTACTCGACTGCGAGCTCGGTCATGTAGCGGTCGCGGGTAACCTTGGCCAGCACACTGGCAGCGGCTATGCTCAGGCAGCGGGCATCCCCCTTGACCAGGTTGGCGGAGGGCAGGGGGAAGTTCGGTACGGCCAGACCGTCTATCAGGCAGAAATCCGCGGGCTGTGGCAGCCCCTGAGCGGCACGTGCCATGGCCAGATGGGTGGCGCGCAGGATGTTGAGCTCGTCTATCTCCTGCACGGTGGCAGTGGCGATGCACTTGAGCACGCTATCGTCGGCCATGAGGTGCTCGAAGAGCTGCTCGCGGCGGCGGGCGGTGAGTTTCTTCGAGTCATTGAGCCCGGGTAGCTCGTAGTTCATGGGCAGCACAACGGCGGCTGCCACGACAGGGCCTGCCAGCGGGCCGCGCCCGGCCTCATCTATTCCGCATACCCGGTTGCGCCCCTCAGCGTATGCCGCGGCCTCGGCGCTCATATTGGGAGCAGGTGGCAGAGTGAACTCTTGTTTTTTGCGCATGGGTATCAGTTTTGGGGGCGATTTTTGTTCTTGCGTGCCTTTCTCACTTCATCCATCAGGCGCTGGGGGAGTTGCTCGCCCGATTTCAGACCATAGAGGGTTTCGATGTCGTGCAGGTAGCGGCTCATGTGGGTATCGGGCCCGTTTTTTTCATCTCTGAGCAGACGCATGGTCTCCAGATAGGCGGTAAAACCCTCCTTGTGTCGACTTTCGCCCAAGTGGGTGATTTCGTACCAATCGAGGTAGTCGCGGGCGCGCAGAGAGGTGGTGATGTAGGCCTCCCTCAGTTCGCGCAGGGGGCCGAGTATGTTCTGAGCATCGTCGGCTGTGGCGCCCTGGAGCAGGTTGCCGAAGGCTCGGCAGTACTCAATGATGATGGCGCGGTAGCCCGGGAAACTACGCAGGTTCAGCTCCATCAGTCGCTCAATGAGCGGTTTGATTTGAGCGCGCCATTCCGGTAGCTCCAGCAGGGCGTACACATTGTCGGCGCTGATGGCGCGCGGAACCTGTGTATCCTTGTCGTAGTGCAGGATGGTGAGCAATTCTGCCAGCTGCTTTTCGGTTTCCATGGGCGTGAGCATTTCCGTGGCCGGGGCTTGCGAAAGGCCGGCAAGCTCGAGAGCCCACCACTTGCTGAGCATGGTGGAGTCCACCCCCAGCTCATGGAAGTGGGCGGTTATGATTTCGCGTGGGCTGCCGTCGGTCAGGGCGGATTCGGATATGAGTTCGCGCAGCTGGGCGGGGCCGCCCTCTCGGTTGATGAGGCACATGATGAGCACGCCGCATGATACCTCGTACACCTGACGGGAGCCGGCGTCGAGCTTGCTGATATCGGCCGTGGATATGATTTCCTCGGGCGTGAGCATGTCGGCCTTCTCGAAAAGATTACGGTAAATGCGACGGTCGGCCTTGCCGCTGCGCCAGAGCACGGCCTGCTGTATGCCGGTGATGAGCCACTGGGGGATATTGACGTTGTCGGGCAGGGCCTCGGCGCGCTGGTCACGGAGCGCCCGCTCGAAGAGGGTCATGGTGATGATGGCATTCGTGAGTCGCTCGATGTCGATGCCACCACCGGGGTAGATGCGGATTTGAAAGTTAGGTTCCTGACCGATGATGCTGATGCGGGTACGGATGGGATTGGGCTCGGCTCGGTCGGTAGAGCTGCCGATCAGTCGTATGGAGATGCTGTACTTCCAGTCAGTGTCGACACCGAGCAGGCGACAGACTGAGCCACGAACTTCATCGGCCTTGGTAGCTATGGCACCCATGCGCAGGGAATCGCCGCCACTCACCGAGAACATGCGCGACTGTGAGACAACGTGCTCGTCGGCCTCGCGCAGGCTTGCTTCGGCGCGGCGCAGCTCGGACGGGGTGGGGTCGGGCTGGGTGGTGGCGCCACTCAGTGCTTCCTCCGTCTGTACCGGGGGAGCTGCGGGCTCCTGCGCCATTGCCAGCCCCAGCAGGGCAGCCGTACTCCATGTTACGCATTTCAACATGGGGCAATGTTAGCATATTTCCGCTCGGTCTGCAAACGACAATCCTGCCTTATTGGCATTTTTGGCTGCTTTTTTTGCTTTTTTTGTATTTTTTTATAAATTTTGCTTGACGTTCGTCGGAAATGTGGTAATATCCCCTCGTTGCCACGCAACACTACATCGAAAGTCCCCATCGTCTAGGGGTTAGGACATATGATTCTCAGTCATAGAACCGCGGTTCGAATCCGCGTGGGGATGTAGAAGAAGCTCCGAGGTGAAAGCCCCGGAGCTTTTTGCATGTTGGGGGCTGAATAGACTTGCCACGGCGCGGGGCGGGTGCTATAGTGGTGGGGTATGGATTTATCAGCGTTTCGAGAGGAGTACCTGAAGGATACCTTGCACCGCAAGGATTTGGCCGATTCACCCTTTGAGCAGTTTGACCGCTGGTTTAAACAGGCGCTCAAGGCTGAGATTCCCGAGCCGAATGCCATCAGCATAGCGACGTCTACGCCCGATGGTCGTCCCTCTCTGCGCACGGTGCTGCTCAAGTACTACGATGACCGTGGGTACGTGTTCTTCACCAACTACACCAGTCGCAAGGCCCGCGAGCTGGAGAGCAACCCCGAAATCTGCATGCTCCTGCCTTGGGTGACTCTGGAGCGACAGATTATTGTATATGGTCGAGCCGAGAAGATTTCGCGCTCCGAAACGCTCAAGTACTTCCTTTCCCGTCCCCGTGAGAGCCAGCTGGGCGCTTGGGTGTCGCACCAGAGCCAGGTGATATCAACCCGCAAGCTGCTGATGATGAAATTGCAGGAGCTGAAGCACAAGTTCGCTGAGGGGCAGGTGCCGTTGCCCGATTTCTGGGGTGGTTACCGCATAGTCCCCCACCATGTGGAGTTCTGGCAGGGTGGTCCCGGGCGTGTGCACGACCGCTTTATGTATACGCTGCAGGCAGATGGCAGCTGGGACATTGAGCGCCTGCAGCCCTGATTTCTCATCCCCAAGGCGTCAGCCTTGGTCTTCACCATGCGCGCAGCGCATTCTTCACCACCGTGCGCAGCCGGTTCTTCACCGCGGGCTTCAGCCCGCTTTTCACCCGGCCGAAGGCCGTTGAA
>JAZSEM010000088.1:0-13368 GCA_045531695.1 Akkermansia sp. | reverse complement strand
TTGCGGTGAATGCTGCGTTGCGAGGTGCGGGCGATACGCGTACCCCCTTCTTCATCATGCTGGCGGTGGATGGGCTCAATATTGTGTTCAGTCTGTTGTTTGTGAAGGTGTTTGGCATGTTTATCGAGGGGCTGGCACTGGGTATGATTGCCGGCATGGCTGTGGCCGCGGCTATTCTGGTGGGGATTCTGGTGTTCCGCTCGGTGCAGATGCGTCGTCGCCTGGCCGGGGAATCGCTGGATGCCTATACGGCCAGCCAGAGCGCGACTTACGTGCCGCCGCTCTACCTGAGCCCGGGTGACCTGCTGCCGAACCTGCGCAGCATGTACCGCATTCTTTCCATTGGGCTGCCGCAGGCGCTGGAGATTGGCGGTATATGGCTTATACAGATTTATGTGCTGCGTGTTATCTCCGGCCTGGGAGATGCATACGTGGGCGCTCACAACATTGCTATCCGTATTGAGAGTATGAGCTTCCTGCCCGGCTTCGCCATCGGCATGGCCGGTGCCACGCTGGTGGGGCAGTATCTCGGCACGGGGAGTGTACGCATGGCGCTGGAGACGATACGCAAGTGCGTGCTTTACAGTGTGATATTCATGGGGCTCATGGGGGTGGTGTTCTACGCCTTCCCGGAGGTGTTTGTGGTGATATTTGCCTCAAATTCCGAAGGTCTGATGCGCGCCTCGGTGCCGGTGGTGCAGGTATTCCTGCTGGTGGAGCCTTTCTATGCTGCCATGCTGATGATTAAGATGTGCCTGCGCGGTGCCGGTGACACGCGGCGCGTGATGTATGTCTCCTACGGTTGCATGGGCTTCTTCCGCGTAGGCTGTCTGTTCCTGTGGACTTTGTTCTGGCCCGAAACGCTGTCGCTGGTGGGTATCTGGTTACTCTTTACCGTGGATTTGGCGGTGGAGTACTTAATCCTCAACCGCATGCTCAACGGCCTGAGATGGGCCAGAAGGAAGGTGTAGCCCCCCTCAAAGAGAACGGCGAAATTGCAGCCCGAGGTATTCGTTGCCGTCCCCGGCGCGGGGAGGGTCGGGTTGTTCCCCTATGCAGGTGAATCCGCACTTTTGCAGCACGCGTATGCTGGCGATGTTTGGTTCGTACACATAGGCTGTTACCGATATGGCACCCGGTATTAACTCGGGCAGAAGTTCCAGAAATCGGCGAACAGCCTGTGTGGCAATGCCACGCCCATGGTAAGAGCGGCCCAGCCAGTAACCAAACATGCAATCCTTAGTTTCGGGGTGGGGGCGCACTCCTATGCCGCCGACAACAAGGTCATTGAGCAGAATGGCTCGCTCCGGCTGCCCTTGTTCCACCACTCGGGTCAGGAAGGCCTCTGCATCGGACAGGCAATAGGGATTGGGCAGACTGCCGGTCAGGTAGCGCAGAACCTGTGGGGAGTTCATAAGCTCTGCAACCCGAGGCGCGTCAGACAGGCTCCACGGACGTAAGGCGATGCTTGCCTTCATAGCATGGTTCTCTTATTACACACCAAGCTCGGAGCGGATGACATCGCACACCATCGAGTGAATTTCTTCGATTGTGTCGTCGGCTTCGATACGGAAAAGCCAGGGCATTTCCATGGATGAGTATATTTCTGCGCAGGCTTGCAGGAAGGCTTCGTTTTCAAAAGCGTCCTTTCCATTTCCGCGGGCATTCATGCGCTCCATAGCCAATTCAACAGGGATATCGAGCCAGAATGCCACATCGGGCACGGTGGCGAACTCCTCATTCATCTGGCGAATGTCCTCGACATTCACCCCGGTGGCACCCTGATAGGCCATCATGGAAAGGTAGTAGCGATCCAGCAGCACCCAGGCCCCGCGCTGCAGAGCCGGCTCAATCAGCTCGCGCACATGCTCGCGGCGGTCTTGCAGCAGGCAGTTGATTTCCTCTTCCAGCCCCAGACGCTCTCCGCTCAGGGCGGCGTTTCGTACCTTCATACCCCACTCGCCGCGGGTTGGCTCATAATCGGTTATCACTTCCTTACCCTGCTTGCGCAGGTAGTCGGCCAACAGCTTAATCTGGGTAGACTTGCCCGTGCCGTCAATTCCTTCGAAGACGACCAGGCAGCCCCTTAGGTGAGGTGAATCAGGTTCCATAGCGGGCATGAGCGTAGCACAGAGCAGGGCAGCGTGCAAGCACAAATATTGGTTTTTTCAGTATATTGTGAAGATAATGCGAAAAGACGCACCCAATTGGATGCGTCTTTTCCGAAAATTTCCCAGACGGGGCAGATTTACGCCTCTACAGCGGGGGTTACGGCAGTGGCGGGAATCTCTTCCTTGTTGGTGAAGCGCCACTTTACCTTGTTGCGCTTGCTGGCGGAGCGAGCCTTGCGGCGCTTCTCATCCATGGGGCTCTCGAAAGCGCGGCGACGGCGCATCTCTTCGAGGATACCCTCGGTATCCAGCTTGGTCTTGAGGCGCTTAAGAGCGCGGTCGATCGGTTCTCCTTTACGTACGATAACGGAACGCATGATTTTTTTTGTGTTTGTTGATAATTGTCCGGGAACGGGCAGGCAGGATACAGCATTCCGCCCGGAGTGTCAAGTTTTTTATCGCGCTTTTTGTGATTTTTTGAGTTTTCTGACAAAAAAAGGCCATTTATTTGACGACCGTATATCCCTGAGCGGTGATGGTATTGTGCAGAGTGTCGAGCGGAATATCCTGTGAGGTGGTGAGAGTTACGAGCTTAGCCTTGTGGTCAGCCTTGCAATCGGTCACGCCGGGGATGGCGAGCAGGGCTTTGGTGACGTGAGCCTCGCAGTGGGGGCACATCATGCCTTCTACCTTAATGGTGATGGTGTTCATGTTCAGTGGTGGTGTGGGGTTAAAATGTCTGAGCCGCAGGGCATTGGTGACCACGCAGAAACTGCTCAGGCCCATGGCGGCGGCAGCTACGGCGGGGTGGAGCAGCCAGCCTGTTATGGGGTAGAGCACACCGGCTGCCAGCGGAATGGCAAGGCTGTTGTAAAGCAGGGCCCAGAAGAGGTTTTGGCGTATGTTGTGCAGCACGGCCCGGCTCAGGCGCAGAGCAGCGGCAACATCCATCAGATTGCTGCGTACCAGAATAACCCCGGCACTCTCCATGGCGATATCGGTACCGGCGCCGATGGCGATGCCCACGTCAGCCCGTGTGAGGGCGGGGGTGTCGTTAATGCCGTCGCCCACCATGGCAACACAGTGTCCCTCGGCCTGCAGGCGGCGCACCAGGGCATCTTTGTCCTGCGGCAGGGCTTCGGCATGAACTTCGTTCACACCGGCGCGTTGGGCAATGGCCTGAGCGGTGCGGGCGTTGTCGCCGCTTATCATGAGCACACGCAGGCCTGCCTGCTTGAGGGCGGCAATGGCGGCGGGGGATTCGGGCTTAAGGGTGTCGGCCACGGCTAGTGTGCCGATGAACTCTTTTCCTCGCGCAAAGAAAAGCGGGGTTTTACCTGCTGCCGTCAGTGTGCTGACGTCGGGTACGCATACGCCGATTTCGGCCATGAGGGCGGCATTGCCCGCGGCGCAGGTGGTGGAGCCGATGGTTGCGGTCACGCCGCGCCCGGGGAGGTAGGTCAGGTTGTTGCAGGGTTCGGGTGTGTAACCTGTGGCGCCTTGAAGGACAGCCTCGGCGAGCGGGTGATTACTGCCACTCTCCAGCGTGACGGCGAGTTGCAGCAGTTCATCGGTGTTGTGACCGGTGGCGGGCAGAATATCGGTAACGACGGGGTGGCCGGTGGTAATGGTGCCTGTCTTGTCGAGCACAACGGCGGTGGCGCGGTGGGCTGTCTCGAGAGCTGTACCGTTTCGGAACAATATACCACACTCAGCCCCGCGCCCGGTGCCTACCATAATCGCCACGGGGGTGGCCAGTCCCAGTGCGCAGGGGCAGCTGATGACCAACACGGCAATGGCGCAGGATACCGCAAAACCTACCCCGGCCCCCAGCAGTAGCCAGGTGAGGGCCGTCAGCAGTGATATCCCCACGACAACCGGCACAAACACACCTGATATGCGGTCGGCCAGACGAGAAATGGGGGCCTTGGTGGCAGCGGCTTCGCCCACCAGGGATACGATGCCGGCCAGTGCGCTGGTCGCCGCTGTTTTGTCCGTCCGTACTTGCAGGGCTCCGTTGCGATTGACGGTTCCTGCATACACGCCACATCCCGGCATCTTCTCCACCGGCAGGCTTTCACCGGTAAGGGCGGATTCATCTGCCGCTGAGCAGCCTTCGGTCACCGTTCCGTCCACCGGCATACGCTCACCGGGGCGCACCAGTACGATTTCGCCCACTTGCACGGCATCGGCGGGAACGGTAGTGGGGGCACCGTTTCGAAGGACGGTAGCAGTTCGTGGCATCAGGGAGAGCAGTTTTTCCAGTGCGGCGCCGGTGCGGCCTGTGGCACGGCTTTCCAGCCATTTACCCAGGGTAATGAGCGTCACAATCATGGCGGCGCTCTCAAAATAATAGGCCCCGCGGTGAGCAAAGATGAAGTTGGCCAGTCCGTCAATCATGGCGGCTCCGGCACCCAGAGCCACGAGGGTGTCCATGTTGGCCGCTCCCTTCAGTGCGCCTTTCAGACCGTTGATAAAGAACTTTCGGTTGAGCCACAGAACAGGCAGGGCCAGCAGAAGCTGTACCACGGCAGAGCCCACTCCGTGCCACAGGTGGTGAATGGCCATGAGCGGCAGCAGTATGCCCAGCGACAGCATGAATCGGCGGCGCAGCGCGCAGTCTTCACGCTTTGTTGTGGCTGCCCCCTGAGCCACGGCTGCACCATAGCCCGCTGCCTCGACTGCGGAGATGATGCCCGCCTCGCTTTGTTGATTGCTGAATTGTACCCGCATGCTGCCGGTCAGCAGGTTCACCTGCACACTCTGCACCCCGGGCAGTGCCGCTACAGCTCGCTCCACTCTGGCCGAGCAGGCTGAGCAGCTCATACCGGTTACCTGGAATTGTTCCTCTCGCATACCTGCCGTTAATGAGATTTTATTGTACGGATTTCTGATGAGTTAGAAAAGACTAATATTTGTCATGGAATCACGTGTCACGTGGGTGTCGGGGGCATCAGTCTTCATGCTTCAGCAGTGCCCTCATGGTCTGCATTTTGGCTGCGGTTTCCTGCCACTCACTTTCTTCGTCAGAATCGGGCATGAGACCGCCGCCGGCATACAGTCGGCAGAGCCCCGGGAAAATCTGCATACAGCGCAGGGACACATAGAGCTGAACCTGCCCATGGCCCCAGGGACCCAGATACCCCGCATAGCAGGAGCGATCGATGTCGGGGTAGGTGAGCAGCAGCCTGCGCGCATCGGCCACGGGAGAGCCACATACGGCCGGAGTGGGGGGGAGCTTGTCCAGCAGCATGAGCAGTCGGCCGGGGGGCATGCGCAGGTGAAAGCGGGTACAGAGGTGCTCGATGTTGCCGGCGCGCAGATTTTCCGGCGCGCTTTCCGTGATTTCATCGGCCAGCGGGGTGAGGACCTCGCGCATGAAATCGGTCACCAGTGCCTGTTCGTTGCGGTTTTTGGCATCCCAGGGTAACAGGCAGGGCATGCGGGTGCCGGCCAGCGCCATGGTGTGCCAGGTATCACCACTGCCGGTAATCAGCTGCTCGGGCGTGCAGAAAAGCCAGGTGCCGTACTGCGGGGTATGTACCAGCGCCTTGAAGGCTGCGGGGTGCTGCTCACAGGCCTCCATCAGTGCCCGGCATGGGGAGAAGTCGGGGCTCACCTCTTCATCTGCCGTGCGGGCTAGCACGATTTTGCGCACCTGCCCACTGTGTATGAAATCGGTGTACAGCTTGAACAGGGCGGAATATTGCTCCCGGGTGGTGGCGTTGTCGCTCAGGCGGTACTGCATTTCCGGCCAGTTGTCGGCAGCCGGAACCTCCGTCAGCTCATCGGGTATGAACAGACTCTCGCCCGTGAACGTGGCCAATATGAAACCATTGCAGAAAATAAAATCGCTCTCTGTGCGGCCATCTTCCGCCATGCAGAAATGCAGCTCCGTTTCACCCGGCAGGGCATACACGGCAAAGGCACACTGCCGCCTGCACAAGGCATCCACTCTCTCTGCATCCTGCATCTGCATGCGCCCAGTCTAGCATAAATCCCCTTGTTTGACAAGGGTGATGTTTTTTTCGTGTGCGTGTGAGCGTTGAGAGTGCTAGGCGTGTTTCATGGGGAGTTGCAGAGGGGGCTGAGATTGCTCGTTCAGTGAGAGTATAGTCCATGAGCCCACGGAGTGGGCGCCAGCTCAGTAGGCAGGGGCGTGAGCCCCTGCTGAAAGCACAAAAGAAGAGAGAGCCCGAGGAACGAGGGTGGCAGGTGATGCCGGTGTTTTTTACCAAGGTATTTAGCAAAAAGTGTAAGGTGTGGAAAGTCGTTGAGAGACGGAGCTACTGTGTTTTTCTGCCGCCCTGCCGGGCTCATGTATATTTTCTTACATGGTGCAGGGGCTTACGCCCCTGCCTATTGAGCTGTCGCCCACTCCGTGGGCTCTCGGTACAATCATTGGCGCTGTAGTCTATTGCAAAGTCTTACGCTTTTTTACCTGTGGGGACTGCTGTGCTTAATCTGCAGTTGTTGCCGGAAACATAGGCAAGACGGTAATTTATGTGCGCATGGTTATGAGGCTGCGCATTATTTCCTTGCAAATGAATATTGTTTTTGGCATTTTGATTATAGTCATATCATGAGCAATTCTTTCTCCAGTATTACCGTGCACATCATTTTTCATATCAAGAGTACGGGGTGTATGATGACCGAAGAAGATTTGCCTCGAATATTTCATTATATTGGGGGTGTTATTCATGCATTGAGTGGGTACGTGTATACAGTAGGAGGGCGGCCTGATCATATTCACATCCTTACCTCATTGCCGGTTACTACGAGTGTTGCTGACTTTGTGGGAAAAATAAAATCGAATACCAGCCGATGGTTAAAGGAAATTGGTCCAAGCTATAAGAATTTTTTATGGCAGGAAGGTTATGGCGTATTTTCTGTAAGTGAATCAAACCGAGACAAAGTCATCAGTTATATCTCTAAGCAAAAGGAGCATCATTTAAAGAGTTCTACACAAGAAGAGTTCCGGCGTTTTTTGCTTAAGCATGGTATCTCAGTGGGCGAGGATTGCTGAAAGAACGTGATAGATTCAAAATAAAAAAGCCGCAGTCAGTTATGACTGCGGCTTTTTTTTAATGCGCGGCGTGTTTAAACGCCTCGGCAGGGATAGGAACGCGGGGCGTTTGGGTGCCGTTGTGCGGGCCGCGGTTCCACTCCAGCTGCAGGGTGCCGGGGGCGCTTTCACCCTGTACCACGGTGATGGTGATGGGGTGCAGGCCTGCCTTGAGGGGAATACCCTTCTTGCCGGTACGGGCGGCATCCGACTCCACGGTATTGGCAGCGGCGGATTCCGTGGCAGTTGTACCGGGGGTATAATTGAAGTCGGCATCCACCAGGTTAAAGTTATGCAGCTTTACGAAGGCCTTGCTGCCCGGGACATCGCTGAGCGTGAGGTAAAATCGCCAGTGGTTGCCATCGGTTGGCACATTGAGGTACCCTGTGTAGGTGGTGATGGTACCGGCGGGCAGGGTAGCACCGTTGGGATTGGCCACCTGCAGGTCGAGTGTAGCGGGGGCATTCACTCCGGCCGGGACCCAGGGCGCAGTAGCGTGAACCTGCTGCACGTACAGACCGTTCTGCAGGTTGGTGGGCGGCTTGGGTGGTATGGAGGGCACCGGGTTCATGTCGTAGCTGCGGAACCCGCCGCAGCTGTTGTTGCGGCGTGGGGCCTGCGGGTCGCGATAGTAATCGTAGGCGCGGCGGTTCCGGAGCGCGAGGTTGTTGAGGAACTGCTGCATGTCGGCGCACTTGCCCTCAGGCAGGGGAGTGCTTTCGTGCGGGTCTGCCTCGGTGTCGAAGAGCTCCCAGGGCTCGGTGCCGGTCTTCACGCCGGTGCGCAGAGCTTTCAGCCAGCGCTGAGATTTATTGTCGAAGAAAATGAGTACCTGCTGTTCACCGCGCACACGGCCTTTCTTGTTGGCTGCGTAGTCACGGTACTGAGCCATGCCGCCGCCGAAGGCATACTCGGCGTACAGCACGCGGTTCGGATTGCTGCTCAGCGTATCGTGCCCCTGCAGCAGGGGGAGCAGGGAGGTGCCGTCGCAGCGCATGGGGGCGGGAACCCCGGCCAGGTCGGCCACGGTCGCCATCCAGTCCTGGAACTGCGTGGGCGTGGTGCTCACCAGCCCGCTCTTCACAATGCCGGGTGCATATACCACGCAGGGCACGCGCAGGCCGCCGTCAAACACGTCGCGCTTTATGCCGTCGTGATTGCCGTAGCTGCGGAAGAATGAGGGGTCCTGCGCCGGGGCCGGGTGCCCGGCAAATCCGTACACGGCGCCGGGTTCATCGTGTGAACCGTTGTCGCTGGTGAAGATGATGACCGTGTTCTCGGCAATCCCCAAATCCTCGCACAGTTTCACCAGATCGCCCACACCTTCGTCCACTCGGGTAATCATCGAGGCATGGCGGCGGGCGGTCATGAGCTTGTGGGGGGCATTTTTACCGTATCGGGCGGTAGCGTACTCCTGCCAGGCCTCACGGTACTGGGGGTGAATGAAGGTGTCCCAGTCAGCGGGGCGGGCGGTGTTAATCATCTGCCCCGGGGTGCCCAGCCACTGTACGCCGCCGCTCAGACCGTCACCCCGGGGGTAGGGACCGGCGGGTATACCCAGGCGGGCGTGCGGGGCCACGTAGGTGAGCGCCAGAAAGAAGGGCTTGCTCTTGTCGGCTGTCTGCTGGTCCACAATCCACTTTTTGGCGCGGGCTGTGAACAGGTCGGTGCAGTAGCAGCCATCCAGCTTATCGGTAATCAACTCATCGCCATCCCACACGGCATTGCAGTGGGTCTCGGGGTCGGCATTGCTCTCCTCTTTCGGGTAATGGCGGTGACCGGCCAGGTGGTTGTTGTAGCCGAAGAAGTAATCAAAACCGCGCCTGGTCGGCCAGGCCGGGCTGGTGGTGGGGGTACCACCGCTCTCGCGACCGCCACCTATGCCCCACTTGCCGATGAGGGCTGTGCTGTAGCCGGCGGCTTTCAGCACACTGGCCAGCGTGTGGCCATTCTCCAGTGCGGCATCGAAGCTGTTATTGCGTATCACCTCGGCGTGCCCCTGGTGCAGACCCGTGAAGAGAGAGGCTCGGGCCGGTGCACATACGGGGGCGCAGGTGTAGTGTCGGCGCAGCTGTGCACCCCGGGTGGCCAGCCTGTCCAGTACCGGGGTGTCAATGCGCGGCGTGTCTGCATGCTCGGTCGGTTGGTTCAGGCCCAGGTCGCCCCAGCCCATGTCATCCACCAGCACCAATATGATGTTGGGTTTTTGCTCGGCAGCCATGGCAGGGCTCATCCACCCCGCCATCAGCGCCATCAGCAAGCCTGTGAAAAATGCGCGTTTCATTACCCGCTCAGCATAGCAGATTGGCGAACCATTTGCAAGTTTCAATGCCGTTTCTTCTCATTATATATCCGGCAGACTACGGCTCCGTTCCCCAAAAATAAAAGGACGCCGTCTGCAAAGACGGCGGCGCTCTTCACCCGGGGCTCAGCCCCGACATTTGTAGTTTGGTTGTCTTTCTTGCGGCGGCGACGAGCAGCCAGACCGGCGAGAGCCAGCAGGGAAAGCGTGGCCGTGGTGGGCTCGGGAACGGAGGGAGCAGCAGGGGCTGCGGTATAGCTGAGGGCAATGTCGGAAATGGTTACCTTCTGACCACCGCCTGCATTTCCTGTTGAGGGGTTTGCGGTCCAGACAACAAAAAGCGTGGAAGGGTTCACATCGGCGGTGTTGTAAGTTGCTTCTACTGTACCAGCTGTAGTAAGGCCTGTTGATGCAATCAGTTCAGTTGCAGTAGAAGTAGTTGCATCATAGCTCCAGAGGGAATAGCCTGCTTTCTTGTCATTTGTGAAAGTCAAAGTAATGGCGGAAGCTGTTTCTTCCAACGATACACCGAGGGCTACATACTCGCCGGAAAGCGCGGGACGGCATGTAAAAGAGAATGAGGATTCGGAAATGATGGAAATATCACTGCCATAGCTATCAGCGCCATAGGCCTGTCCCGTGCCACCAAACCAGCCCGTCAGGTTGGTATCGCCAATAGCAGTGGCAAGCTTCTGTACGATATCTGCACTAGCACCGGTACCAATGCCAGCGGCATTAGAGCCTGCGATCCAAGTGAAATCACTGCTTCCCGGCAGAGTAAGCGGAGTGCTGTCAGCTGCACAGGCCATGCCCGCCAGAGCGATGATTGTAATAAGTGTTTTCTTCATGATTATTAAGAATTGATTGTCTGTTGTTCGCAGCAGACCGTGGCAGGTTGTTCGTTCCCTTACGCAATGAGAAGTGAGGACGCCTGTTGCAATCCGCTGTACGCAGTATAGCGCATTTGCAATGAGCTGGCAAGCAAAAAAAGCTCTTTTGCGAAAAGTTTTTTTTCGAATCCTCGGCTTTACGCCTATTGTTTCCTTAGGTGCTGATAAATATGCGATTACGGACCGGTGGGCATAAGCGGCAAAAATGTCGGTTGTGGTTGAGTCTGCATGGCAGCGTGTGTTTGCGCAGTAGGAAGGCGCGGTGGTTTACCAGAGGGCGATTTTTTCTATACTCGGAACCGCAGATTGCAGGAGCCGGAAAACACAATCGGTGAAAGCACCACCCCATCAACTCTCCGCTTGCGGTGAGTTCTTCACCATGGCCGGAACGGCCATTCTTCACAACGGCAAAGCCGTTCTTCACTACAGGCCGCAGGGCTGTTCTTCACCGTGAGGCGAAGCCGAACTTAAAAAGTCGCGTAAAAGCGCCCGAAATTCAAAAGCTCCGCCAAAACCGTGCCGATTTATATTGTATTGCCTGCGTGAGTATTAAGTATAAACGAGTTGGAATAATTGAGAAAATGGCAATTTGTGGAGCTGTATGGCGAACCGAAGGTGAGCGGAATCAAAAGCCCCGTGTAAACGGGGCGACAGCACATAGCGCGGGGTGAAGCCGCGCAGCGGCGAAGCCCCGGGTATTGAGCAAAAAATATTGAGAGCCCCGTGAAACGGGGTGACAGCCTGACTTATAAGAGCGGTAGCTTTGGGATTTAGATGTATGCAACCGTCAGGCCGCGAAAGGCTGCCCCCACCGTTTCACGGGGCTTCATTTCCTCTTATTCCTGTAACAGGGGCTACGCGAGCTATCGCTCGCTCACCCCTGCCTATGTGCTGTCGCCCGCCGGGGCGGGCTCTATGCTAGGCTCGCTATGCTCGCAAAGGATAATAAATATCTTTTAACGGCCTGCGGCCGAGTGAAAAGCGGGCTGAAGCCCGCGGTGAAGAACCGGCTGCGCACGGTGGTGAAGAATGCGCTGCGCGCATGGTGAAGACCAAGGCTGACGCCTTGGGGATAGGGAGCCGAACATTCAATTCCAAAATCCAAAATTAAAAATTCAAAATCCGCAAAAATAAAACCCCCGCCCGGGTGGGGCAGGGGTTCAAAATCTCGGCAGTAAGTTCAGCCGGAGAGTGAGAGAATGGGTTTACTCCTTGTTACGGGCCTTGTACTTGGCGTGCAGGGCGGCATCGGCGGCGGTGTTGTCCTTCACCTTCTGCTGGGCCAGGCGAGCCTTGTTGGAGATATCGGGGTCATCGTCGTTGCGGAGCTTCTCGAGCCAGGTGGTGACCCACTCATGCTCCGTCATGTTGGCGAGGTTGCTGATGAGTCTCTCCTTCTGCTTGAAGCAGGCGTCCATTTCGGCGCGCTCCTCGGAGCCTTCCTCGGTGTCGGCATAGCCGGAGGTATCGACGTTAATCTTGTCGTACACCATGGCGATGAGTTCATCGGCCTGCTCAACTGTACGCTCGCGGTTCTGAGATACTACGCCGGAAAGCATGAACTCAGCGGTGCGCAGGTAGGCATTGGCCTTCTTGAGGGCTGCCTTGTCGTCGCCGGCTTCCTCCACCATCTGCTCGGCTTTGGTCTTGAGCTCCAGCAGGTAGGGAATAATGTCATCATTGTAATAATTGGCGAAGAAGAGCTCGGAACCGTGCCACTTGTCGGGGTCCTCGCACTCAGCCTTGTAGAACTCGAGAGCCTTGGGCGAGCAGGCGCGCCCCAGAGCACCCTGCATGGTTTCGCGGTATTTTTCGGGCAAGGTTTCGAAAATCTCATCGCCGTATTCCATGCGCTTGTCCATGTCATCCTCCATGGTGATGACGTTGTTCAGGCAGACCGACAGGGCGTTGGCCACTGTGGCATCGACGGAATCGCTCTTGAGCAGCTTAATGATGTCGGGGATGTCCTTGGAGGTCACACGCAGGCCCATGCTCTCCCAGATGTAGGCAACCACGCTGGACTGCTTGGGCCACTTGGGTTTGTTGCTCACGCTGTCAGCAAGCTTGCGGAACTTGGCGTTGATGCCCTTGTTGTTGGAGATGGCCATACGCTGCAGCATGGTGCGGATGAGGTCGGCATCCATCTTGGGAGCGTTGTCGTCGAGGGTCTTGAAGATGAGGTTGTCAATCTCGGGATCCATTTCGGAGGCGAGGCCGAGCAGCAGGGTGGCCAGCTGAGCGGTTGCCTTGGGATTGGCACCATAGGCGGGGCGGCCGTATTCATCCTTGGCGAAGGGGTCAACGAGCATGTTGAGCAGGTCCTGAGCGTCTGCCTTGCTGCAGACGACGGTGTAGCCCTTGGCCTGAGCGTCGGCCATGGTTTCAATCTGCTGCTTGTTGATTTCAAAGGCGCGCTTCAGGATGGCGTTGGTGGCATCGATGCGGGCCTTCTGTGCATTACGCTCGGCATTCACCTGGCTGACGTAGAAGAAACAGCCGGCACCCAGAGCGACCAGAGCGGCCAGACCGATGTAGAAGAGCGGGGTCTTGTGGAAGGGAGTCTTGTCGGCCATGGCCTGGAGCTGCTGCAGGTAGGCATCGCGAGCGGAGAGCTGCTCCTCGTCCATGCCGTCTTCGTCTTCAACAGCGACAGGGGCCTTCTTCTTTTTCTTGGTCGCAGTTTTGGGCTTGGCCACGGCAGGTGCGGGAGCCGGAGCGGCAGCCTCCTCAACGGGGGCAACTTCCTCTACCGGTGCGGCAGCGGCTTCCTGCTGAGCCTGATATTCGGCCATCTGGCGGTTGTACTCTTCCATCTGGCGGTTGTATTCCTCCATCTGGCGTTCGTATTCGGCCTGAGCGGCGGCGTCGGCTGCGGCCTGAGCATCGACTTCGGCCGCGGGTGCAATCTCCTCAACCACGGGAGCGACCTCCTCAACCACGGGTTCGGGAGCGGGTGCTACAACGGGTTCTGTCACGGGGGCGGCTACCGGCTCGGGAGCA
>JAZSEM010000063.1:0-14089 GCA_045531695.1 Akkermansia sp. | reverse complement strand
AGTGTTGAGCTAGGCGGGCTTTTGCCCGCGGATATGCGTGGCCTATACCACCGTTCACGCCCCCGTCTTCGCGTCTCGCTGCGCTCGCTTGCTACGCCGTGACAGGCCGCGCTTTCAGGCGCGGGCGGCGGTAAGTGTGATTCCGGCTTCGCTTATCACAGGCGTAAGCCTGCATTCTCCTACATTGTAGATTGTAGATTCGCCTCGGCAAATTGCCCTTTTTCTAATTGTTCCAACTCTTTTCTGCATTTCACAAACTGACTCATTCCGAGCTTTACTTATGGGTGCAATTGTGCTAGTGTTCTGACTTCCACCAGTCGGGATAATACCATGAAGCAGTTACTTTCCATCGAAGAATTGACAGGCGAGCAGATTCAGAACCTGCTGGCTCTGGGACATAAACTCAAGGCAGAGCGTGGCAACCACAGCTCACAGCCCCTCGCCGGACAGACTTGGGCTCTGATTTTCTCCAAATCGTCCACCCGCACCCGCGTGTCCTTCGAGGTTGGTATTTCTGAACTGGGCGGTCGCCCGATGTTCCTTTCCACCCGCGACATCCAGCTGGGCCGTGGCGAGCCGATTAAGGATACAGCCCGCGTACTGGGTCGCATGATTCACGGTGCCGTCATTCGCACTTACGGTCAAGACGAAGTGGTCGATTTCGCCCGCTATTCCAAGCTGCCCACCATCAATGCACTTACCGATCAGGAGCACCCCTGCCAGATTCTGGCCGACCTGCTCACCCTCGAGGAGAAGTACGGCGTGGGAGCATGGAAAGACATGAAGATTTCATTCCTCGGCGATGTGGACAACAACATGGGTCGCTCCTGGATGTGGGCTGCCAAGCGACTGGGCTTCACACTGGCACTTGCCGGTCCCGCCCATGCACTGCCCAAGGCCGACACTCTGGCTGCACTGGACTGCCCGAACATCATCTGCACGACAGATGCCGCCGAAGCCGTGCGTGACTGCACCGTCATCAACACCGACACTTGGATTTCCATGGGGCAGGAGTCCGAAAAGGGCACGAAGGAACAGGCCTTCTTCCCCTATCAGGTGAACGACGAGCTGCTCCGACTGGCAGCTCCCGGCCACAGCGTGTTCCACTGCCTGCCCGCCTATCGCGGATATGAAATTACCGACGAAGTGCTCGAGGCTCACGCCCCGATTATCTTCACCGAGGCAGAAAACCGCCTGCACGCTCAGAAGGCCGTGCTCTATACCCTTGCAACCTCCTGCTAATTCTTCGCTTTCATGAGTTTTAATGACCGCATAGAGGAACTGCTGGACGATATGTCCGTCTTCGAGGATTGGACCGAGAAATATGAGTTCATCATTTCTCTCGGGCGCAAACTCCCCGCCATGCCCGACAAATACCGCAAGCCCGGCAACCTTATCAAGGGCTGCCAGAGCCGTGTATGGGTCGGCACCGAGCTTGAGGACGGCAAAATGATTATACAGGCAGATAGCGATTCCCTTATCACTAAGGGGCTCATTGCCCTCTTCATCCGTCTGCTCAGCGGTCTGACTCCGGCCGAAATCATGAGCGCCGACCTGCACAGGCTCGATGAGTGCGGCCTGAAGGAGCACCTGGCCTCCACCCGCGCCAATGCCCTTTCCACCATGGCGACCACCATCAGGAAAGCCGCAGCAGCCCTTGCCTGAGCCACACCGACATGTCAATCCTCACCGATTTAATAGAGAGCCGAGCCGAGCGCCTGCCGCAGCACACCGATGCCTATCGCGTATCGGACGGTACGCAATGGCCCGGCATCTTTATCGACGCATTGGCTGACCGCCTGCTCGTATCGGTGAGGGATACCGCCATACCTCGCGGATTGCGTGATTTGCTGGCCGAAACAGGTCGACCGATTTACCACAAGCGCCTGGATAAAGATGTAAAGGACGCCCCCATACAACTCTGCGGACCGCAGGTTCCCCTGCGATTCGAGATTCAGGAGAATGGCGTGCGCTATATCATGGATATGGAGGCGGGTTACTCGCAGGGTATATTCCTGGACCAGCGCGATAACCGAGCTACGGTGCGCCGCCGCTGCCACAAGGGTATGCGCCTGCTCAACACCTTCTCCTATACCGGCGCATTCTCCGTCTGCGCCGCTCTCGCCGGAGCCACCACCACCACGCTGGATTTGGCTCAACCCTGCCTGAACTGGTGTCGTGAGAATATGGAGCTCAACGGCATTGACCCCTCGCAGCATTATTTCTGCAAGGGCGATACCCTGCACTGGCTCGATCGCTTTGCCAGACAGGGGCGAACTTTCGACGCCATCGTCCTCGACCCTCCCACATTCTCCCGCGACGAGAAGGGGCGAATCTGGCGCGTGGAGAAGGATTACGGCAAACTGGTAGCCAAGGCTATGTCCTGTCTGGCACCACATGGTTGGCTGCTCTGCACCACCAACTGCCGCAAGGTTACACACACCCAGTTCCGCAAGCTGGTTCTCAGTGGTGCACCCGGCTGTCAGGTGACAGCCTCTCCCATGACTTTCGACTTCGACGGCGAGGATTACCTCAAGACTTTGTGGGTTCAAAGCTGAATACACCCAAAATCGGTAATCTTACCATAAAGCAGATTCATTTTTTTTCATTACTTTGCACACCCCTATATCTGGTGGCATTTTTTTCTTCCGCTTGTCATACGTACGCATATCTTGCGTCATCCTCAAAATCAGTGACACTCGCGCCATCAACGGCTTTGAGTTACACAGACAAGTATATATTTTTAGATTTATTCTAATTTTGTGAATAAGTAAAACATACTATATATTGTACCACAAGCCAATAAACACCCCCACATTTAGAAAAAGAAAAGTCACTGCGAAGTGAAATTTCTGCTTGCGTTGGCATAGAAAATGTGCTAAAGTTTGCGCCGTTCAGCTGAACAGTCCGCGCGCCGGCACAGGGCAGACCTTCCGCATACAGCGACGACTGAAATATAAAATCTCTCAAAAAGACTCTCACGACATGATTATCAAGCGCAACGGAAAACGCGAACGCTTCGAGGCCTACAAAGTACAGCAGGCCATTGAGAAGGCATACCACGCTTCGCAGGAGGAATACAACCCCTTGGTTTACGCCAACGTACTGGATGCCCTCAAGAAAGAGGAATACCTGCCGGTGGAAAAAGTACAGGACACCATCGAGCGTGAGCTGATGCGCGCCGGAGCCTTTGAGACAGCTCGTAATTTCATTAAATACCGCTTCCTGCACAAGCTGCAGCGCGAACAGATTGCCGGTGTGTACCAAGGCAACACCTGGGTAGACTGTAAGCAGACTATCGAAGAGTACATCGGCAACACCGACTGGCGTATTAAGGCCAACTCCAACACCACCTACTCCAACGCCGGCCTTGTAAACAACACCGCCGGTAAGGTGATTGCCAACTACTGGCTCGACCAGGTTTACACCCCCGAGGAAGGCGCTGCACACCGTAACGGCGACTACCACATCCACGACCTTGACTGCCTGACCGGTTACTGCGCCGGTTGGAGTCTGCGCAACCTGCTTAATGAAGGTTTCAACGGCGTGCGCAGCCGCGTGAACAGCCATCCTCCCAAGCACTTCCGCGAGGCTCTCGGCCAAATGGCCAACTTCCTCGGCATTCTGCAGTCCGAATGGGCCGGTGCTCAGGCATTCAGCTCCTTCGACACCTACCTGTCCCCCTACCTGTTCAAGGATCAGCTGCCCTACAAGGCAGTGAAGAAGGCTCTGCGTAACTTCGTCTACAACCTGAACGTTCCCTCCCGCTGGGGTCAGAGCCCCTTCACCAACGTCACCATCGACTGGACCGTTCCCCGCGACCTGCGCGAGCAATCCCCCTTCTCCGGTGGCGCTCATATCTTCGAGGGACTTCAGAGCGAAGAGCTGCTTGCCAAGGCTCGCGAGCGTGGCGTTGACTCCCTCACCGCCCTGACCTACAAGCACTTCCAGCCTGAAATGAACATCATTCAGCGCGCCTTCTACGAAGTGCTTACCGAGGGCGACAGCACCGGCCAGCCCTTCACCTTCCCGATTCCCACGGTGAACATCACCGAGGACTTCGACTGGGACGGCGAGAACGTACCGCTTCTTTTCGAGAACGCCGCCAAGATTGGTTCCTCCTACTTCCAGAACTTCATCGGCTCTCAGTACAAGTTCGACGAGAACGGCAATCGCGTGATTGACGAGGAAGCCTACAAGCCTGATGCCGTGCGCTCCATGTGCTGCCGTCTGCAGCTCGACCTGCGCGAGCTCCTCAAGCGTGGTGGCGGTCTGTTCGGTTCTGCAGAAATGACCGGCTCCATCGGCGTGGTGACCATCAACATGGCACGCCTCGGCTACCTGTACAAGGGCAATAAGAACCTCATGTACAGCAAGCTCGGTGAACTCATGGACCTGGCCAAGGACACACTGGAGAAGAAGCGCGTGTTCATCAACACCCTCTACCAGCGCGGTCTGTACCCCTACACCAAGCGTTACCTGCCGCACCTGCGCAACCACTTCTCCACCATTGGTCTGAACGGCATCAACGAAATGCTGCGCAACTTCTCCGGCGACACGCTCAACACCGCCACCCCCGAGGGTATCGCCTTTGCCGAGGAAGTGCTGCACTTCATGCGTGAGCGCATCCGTGGCTACCAGGAGCAGACCGGTAACCTCTACAACCTCGAGGCTACCCCCGCCGAAGGTACCACCCACCGCTTCGCCCGCGAAGACCTCAAGCGCTACCCGGACATCCTTCAGTCCGGTACCCCCGGCCACCGTTACTACACGAACAGCTCCCAGCTGCCGGCCGGTTACACTCACGACCTTTTCAAGGCACTCAAGATGCAGGACAAACTCCAGTGCTGCTACACCGGCGGTACAGTATTTCACATGTACATGAACGAGGCCATCTCCTCCCCCGAGGCATGCCGCGACATCGTGCGCAAGGTACTGACCAACTTCAAGATGCCTTACATCACCGTGACCCCGCTCTTCTCCGTCTGCGACAAGCACGGTTACCTGAAGGGCCGCCACGACTACTGCCCGCTCTGCGACGAGGAACTTATCGCCAAGGCCCGCGCAGAAGAGCAGCCCGAGCTCCCTCTCTTCTAGTCCTTATCGAACACTGTAAAATATTAACTCCTAACCTCACATTCACATATCATGGAACCCGAAGTAAAGCCGGTTGTTAAGACCGATGAGCAGATTCTTGCCGAGCATGAATCCGAGCGCACCAAGTGCACCGTCTACACCCGCGTAATGGGCTATCACCGTCCCGTTGAAACCTTCAACGCCGGCAAGCAGGGCGAGTTCGAAGAGCGCGCCCACTTCCAGGAGCCCGGTTGCGGCTGCGGTTGCGACGCTATCCTCAAGTAATATTCCCTGCTTTTGCAGAGTTTTCAACCCTGCAACGGCCGCAGAAAACAGCGCCAGCTCGATTCTAGCCGTTGCGGGGTTCTGTCTACACAAATATCTTCACAATGAGCCACCGCCACCCCGTTGACATCACCACCCTCACCTTTCTCGACTACCCGAAAAAGGCGGCTTGCATCATGTGGTTCAACGGCTGCAACCTGCGCTGCCCCTACTGTTACAACCCCGAGCTGGTAACAGAGAAAAACACCTCGCAGGTGGATGAAATGGAGTTCCTGCGCGAGCGACAGGGATTCCTCGATGCCGTCGTGCTCTCCGGTGGCGAAATCACCCTGCAACCGGGCCTGCCCGAACTGTGCGAAAAAATTAAGCAGCTCGGCTACCTCATTAAGATTGACACAAACGGCAGCAATCCCCATGTTGTCGAGGAGTTGCTGACGCGCAAGCTCATCGACTATGTGGCGATGGACAACAAAATGCCCTCAACCCGCAGCTGGCAACTGCCCGGAGGACATGTGCTCTACGAGCGCTTTGCCAAAACACTGGGGTTGCTGAAAGACTCCGGCATCCCCTACGAAATCCGTACTACCGTACACCCCGATTTGCTGGATGAAGCCGACATTCTGCAAATGATTCGCGAGGCTCACGCCCTCGGTTACAACGGCACCTATTACCTGCAATACTTCTTCACCGGAGTACCCACCATCGGCAACATGTCGCCACCCACTCGCCGCTACGACCGTGGCCTGCTAGACCATCGTTCTCCCCTGCCCATCGGCTACCGAAATTTCCCCGAGGACAGAGGCAAATAATGCTTTTTACCTACCCATCTTCCCTGAAATTGTGCCATACGCGCGCCATATCCGTAATGGCGCTTGAATTGCTTACTTAAAATGTGTAAAATATCGCTGCTATGCAAACAACAGGCGAAGAGAATACAGTAAAGAAACCTCAAGCGGAAGGATGGGGAGAAGGTGCACGCTTTCTGTTAACAGCAGCCTGTGCCCTCATCGTTCTGTTCGGGCTCCGGGAAGCCCGGGATTTGCTGTTGCCGATTGTTATGGCAATCTTTCTGGCAGTCATCAGCTACTCCATGACCGACATACTGCGTAGGTGGCTGCGTTTCCCGCACTGGTTGGCCGTTTTCTTCACTGTCATTGCAGATGCCGGGCTTATCTACGCCGCCGGTTCCCTCATAAAATTCCTGGCCGCCGACATGAAGAACACCTTCGAGGGCGTCTTTATGACTCAAATGCAGGAGAAGTACCAGAGCATCATGGCTTTCCTGAATGAGTGGGGCTACGGAGCCGAGGCTCAGCAGTTCATTCACAATCCACAGGAATACATCAATCCCAAAATCATCCTTTCGCTCTCCCAGTCGCTGGGCAGTCAGGTCATTTCCATGACCTCAGTCACCACCCTTGTGCTGGTACTCATGACTTTCCTGCTGGGCGAGGCACCCCTGTTCATGCGCAATTTCCGCTCTCTGCCCAACAGTGTGCAGGGAAAGAGCAAAGTGATTGATGCCCTGAAGAGCATACAGCGCTACCTCTTCATCAAAACCATCGCCAGTGCCACAACCGGCCTGCTCGCCTGGTGGCTCTGCCACTCCATGAACGTACCCTTCGCCTTCCTGTGGGGACTCGTTGCCTTCCTTCTCAACTACATTCCCACCATCGGTTCCATCGTAGCAGCCATTCCTCCCATTCTACTGGGGCTCATTCTGGGGGATTTGGGAGATGGAGTCGTGGTGGCACTGGGCTACGTTATCATTAACTTTGCCATCGGCAACGGTATTGAGCCGCTCTTCCTCGGCAAGCAGTTCGGTATTGCCACCTCCGTGGTGCTACTCTCGGTCCTACTGTGGGGCTGGGTCTGGGGTCCCTGCGGCATGCTGCTTGCCGTACCCATTACCGTCATGCTCAAGCTCGCCCTCGAGAACTCCCGCGACCTCTACTGGGTGGCCGCCATTATTGATGACAACTCAACACCGTCATCCGAAGATTCAAAAAAATAAATAACACACAACATGCACGCATTCGCATACAAGAACGGCTCTCTGTACTGTGAGGATGTTAACCTTGCAGACATCGCCGCCGCCGTCGGCACCCCCACATTCGTCTACAGTCGCAAGACTATCATGGATGACCTCTCGGAGCTGCAGCGCGAGCTCGCTCCGCTCGATGCCCATGTCGCCTACGCTGTAAAAGCCTGCTCCAACAAGGCTATTCTTAACCTCATGGCCCGTCAGGGGCTTGGCTTCGACATCGTGTCCGGCGGTGAGCTGTGGCGCGTGGTCAATGCCGGTGGCGACCCCACCCTCTGCACCTACGCCGGTGTAGGCAAGACTGAGGCGGAAATCCGCTACGCCCTCTCGCTGAATATCTACTGCTTCAACTGCGAGAGCGAGAACGAACTGCGCGAAATCAACCGCATTGCCGGTGAAATGGGCGTGAAAGCTCCCGTGGCTGTTCGCGTGAATCCCAATGTGGATGCCCACACGCACAAATACATCACCACCGGCACCAACGAAAACAAGTTCGGTGTGGATCTGAGCCGCATTGAGGAGCTCTACGCCACCATCGCCGCCGAGATGCCCAACCTGTATATCCGCGGTCTGCAGATGCACATCGGCTCCCAGCTCACCGAGGTAGAACCCTTCATCAAGGCCGTCACCAAAGTAGCCCCTGTAGTCGCCCGATTCAAGGAACTCTACAACATCGAGTTCTGGAGTATCGGCGGCGGTATCGGCATTGTGTACGATGGCTGCCTGGCCTCCGGCAAGGAAGAATGGTGGGCAGCCCACCCCGAGCAAATTACCCTCAAGAGCTATGCACAGGCACTCATTCCCCTGCTGCAACCGCTGGGCCTCAAGATACTGCTTGAGCCCGGTCGACGTCTGGTGGGCAATGCTGCCTGCATGCTGACCACCTGCCTGTACGAGAAGAAAGGCGAGGCCAAGACATTCAAGATGATTGATGCCGGCATGAACGACATCATTCGCCCCGCCCTTTACGAGGGCTATCATGAAATCTGGCCGGTTAAGGAACACAGCGGCGACACCATCGTGGCCGACATCGTGGGTCCCATCTGCGAGAGCGGTGACTTCCAGGCTCAGAACCGCGAAATCGCAGACGTGAAGCCCGGTGAAGTTCTGGCTGAGATGAGCGCCGGAGCCTATGGATTCAGCATGGCCAGTACCTACAACTCCCGCCCGCTGGCCGCAGAGGTTCTGGTTGACAGCGACAAGTGGCACATTATCCGCCGTCGACAGACGCTGGAGCAGATTGTGGAGGACGAGTGCCTGCCCGAGTAACGACAACGCCATGATTACACTTACCAATCTGACAGCGGGTCCCGAAATCGGCGCCAACTGTTACCTGCTTGACATGGAGGGCTCCCGCATCGTGCTCGATTGCGGCATGCACCCCAAGCAGGACGGCAATGCCGCCAAGCCGAACTTCTCCCTCATTGGCGCCGCCGATCCGGATGCCATCTTCATCACCCACTCCCACCTGGACCACATCGGCACCCTGCCCGTGTTTCAGGATGAATACCCACGTGCCGAAGTCATCATGACTGTCGGAACGGCTGAAGTCGGCGACGCCATGCTGCACAATTCCGTGAACGTCATGACAGCCAAGCGTATGGGAGAGGGTATCATTGAGTACCCCTTCTTCACCCATGGCGAGCTGCAACGCCACGTGAATGCCTGGGTCACCCGCCCCTACAACGAACCGTTCCGCACCGGCAACAACGGCACTGTTCTGGCAACCCTGCACGACGCCGGGCACATTCTCGGCTCCTGTGGTGTGATGCTGGAGGGCATGAGCGGTACCACGGTATTCTACACCGGCGACGTTCAGTTTGAAAATCAAACCATTATCGGTGGCGCAGACTTCCCGCAAAGCGGGGTGGATGTGCTCATCATGGAGTGCACACACGGTCTGGCAGACCGCGACCCCGATTACACCCGCGAGAAAGAAATGCAGCGCTTTGCCCGCGCGATTCGCGAAGTACTCGAGGCCGGAGGCGCGGTTCTCATCCCCGTGTTCGCCCTCGGCAAAAGTCAGGAACTCCTCTGCGAACTGGGGCGATTCAAGCGCGAAGGGCTCATACCCGATGCCCCCGTGTACTTCGGCGGTCTGAGCTCCAAAATCACTCAGGTCTACGACCGCCTGTGCGACAGCACGCCCCGACTGAAACCCGGTTACCGCATTAAGGAGGATGTGGAAACACACGGTCTGCCCAAGCAGGACAAAGGCCCGCTTGTCGCAACACCCGGTAACATTTATCTCGTTTCCAGCGGCATGATGAGCGAGCACACCGTCTCCTATAAAATGGCAGCTCAGGTCTTGCCGCACAAGAACGACGCCATCCTCTTTGTCGGCTACAGTGACCCCGAATCCCCCGCCGGGCGCATCAAGGCAACAAAACCGGGCGAGAATGTGAAGCTGAACGGTAAGGGGCAGGCTTATCCCCTGCTTTGCCGCACCGAATGCTTCGACTTCTCCGGCCACGCCACCCGCTCGGCTCTGGTGGACTACGCCTGTCAGCTGAAACCTCACACCGTTGTGCTCGTGCACGGCGATGAAGACGCCATGGCCAGCATGCAAGCCACGCTGACCGATGCGCTGCCCGACAGCCGCATCCTGTGCCCCCGCCCGGGCAAGACCGTGCGCCTGGCATAACAACGGCTCACGATGTTCGGCTTCTTCGACAGCAACAATCAACTCAACAACCTGGCAGAAAAAGGAAAAACTGCCAGGTTGCTTCGCTTAGTTGCCAAGGGGGCAGACATCAATCAGCTCGATGTGGCGGGAGACACCCCTCTTTTATCCGCCTTGTCAGTCCTTCCTTTCGCTCACCGGGAAACCGCCGACGCCATCATTAAAGCCGGTGCGGATGTTAATTGCCGTAGGAAAGATGCCCGATTTGATTACACTCCGCTCATGATTGCCGCGAAAAAAGGTTTCAGCAGCACCGTACAGCTTCTGCTTAACGCAGGAGCAGAAATCAATGCATCCTCTGCCTATGGCACAACGGCACTTATCAACGCTGCGATAGGCAACCACACCGATATTGTTGACATGCTGTTGCGAGCAGGTGCCTCCGTTCACCATCGGGATATCGACGGCAGGGGCGCGCTCTGTTATGCCTATCTTAGCGAGAACGAAGATATGGTGGAGTTGCTTCTTGCAGACGGAGCGACCCTCAACCTGCCGGAAGCTGCGGAATGCGGTCAGGCTGAACCGGTGCGCCACCTGCTGAAAAATGGAGCAGACGTGAACGAAGGAGCTCCCATCGTCGGGGCCGCCCTGAATGAGCATAGCGATATCGTTCGCGCGCTGATTACAGCCGGAGCCAATGTCAATGCTCAGGATATTGCCGGCAATACCGCCCTGCATTACGCGGTGCGCTGGGGTAATACTGATATCTCCGAGCAACTGCTGGCAGCCGGGGCTGATGTCAACATCGCTAACGATTGGGACGAAACCCCATGCTCCATAGCAGTTGAGGAAGGTCACACCGAAATCATAAGACTGCTCGCAATGGAATAGAATTGAGAGGATGTCAACACACAATAAAATAGATGCTTTGTTCAAAGCAGCGAAGCAAGGCGATGCAGAGAAAATCGCAAAGCTTCGGAAAAAGGCGCTTCAGGTTACCTGGTACGACGATGACGATAATACACCGCTACACCACGCTGCGAAGGGAGGTCACACGGCAGCGGTGTATGAACTCCTGAAGCGCGAAGGTGCCTCGGCCATCAATGTGTGTAATCTGGCAGATGAAACACCCTTCGCGCTGGCCGTGCAGAATGGGCATACGGAAATTGTCCGTCTGATGCTCAGCGTGGGAGACGTTGACATAAACAATCAGAATGCCTTGGGTCGCACTGCCCTGCACTTGGCAGTAGAACACAGAGCCGGCGCGGATATGATTCACCTGCTGCTGGCAGCATACGCCGACATTCACGCGAAAGATTTTCAGAAGAGAACCCCGCTTTCTCTGGCCCGCGAAATGGGTGATACTGAGATTGAAGAGCTGATGCGACGCGAAAATCCCGCACTGCGACTGGCGGCACGAGAGGGGAATGTCGACAAATTGCGCAATCTGCTGGCAGAAGGTGCAGATTTGAACGCTCGTGACTTGTCCGGCAACTGTGCACTTGCCGAAGCTCTCGATTTTGAAGAGCGGGACGCCGTGGACATGTTGATAGAGGCGGGAGCGCGACTGACTCTCGGTGAAATGATCAGTCTGGGAGATGTCAATGATGTGAAGGTCCTGCTGAGGAGCGGCGCCAAGGTCAATGAGCAAACACTCAATTTCAGCACACCGCTACTGAGTGCCATTGATGAGCAGGATGCAGAAAAGGTAGCGCTCTTACTTTCTGCCGGTGCGGATGTTAATTTGGCCTCTATGAGTGGCACTCCGCTTACTGCCGCAGCGTGGCGAAACAACACCGATATCGTGCAAATGCTTATCGATGCCGGAGCCAATGTCAATGCAATCGATTACCAAGGCAAGACCGCATTGAGCGAAGCCATTTTGTTGGGCAAATTGCAACATGTTTCGCGCCTTATCCGAGCCGGTGCCGATGTCAACCTTGCCGATTCCAAAGGCACAACTCCCCTGCACCAAGCCATCATGCAGGATTACGACACCATCGTCCGAGCACTGCTTGCAGCCGGCGCCACCCCCGACGGAGCTCGTCTGTACGGATTAACGCCGAGGGAATGGGCGAGCAGCAAGCCCAAAATGGCGGCTATCATTCAGCAGCAAGCTCCGCTTCCGCCTGTTCAATAGCAATCGTGAGCTCCTCCCAGCGTGTATAGAGTGCCTCGGATTCGCGCTCCAAGGTTTGGTATTGCTGAGTGAGTTCCATGAGCTTCTGGTTATCGCTCATGTTGGCAGGATTCTCCGGCTCAGCAGAAATGGCATCTTTGGCCTCATCTTTTTCTGCGATTGCCATTTCCACCTGCTCCAGCTCAGTCTGCAAAGGCTTGAGAATGCGGGCGCTGCGCTCACGCTCCAGATCACGGGCGCGGCGGGCATCTTTCTTGTTAACAATGCCGGCGGCAGGGTCCGCAGCGCTTGATGTCGAAGTAGCTGCCACTGCGGCCACCTTCAGGCGACGCTCCTCAGCCTCAACAGTTTCAATATATTGCGACACATTGCCATGAAACTACCCGAAAAATTCCTCGGCAGCGCAAGCTTTTTTCTGTAAAATCTCTGTCATTGGTGCAAAATTCTCTCGTAACGCTCGCAGCCCAAGTGTTCATCCTGTTGAGCACGTAACGAAGAGTTAAAGAGCTGGCGAATTGCCGGTGCAAACAAATTATCTTCTTGATACTCAGATGTTTGAGAATCATCACGAAGAAAAGGCTTGATTAACGCGTCGAATATGGTAATTTTGTCTTGTTCGGTCATTGTTGTTGAGTGGATTATGAGCAAACAAACAATGCAGCAATTGTCCGAACACTTCAAGTTTTCATCCAGACATGGTGGTATAAGGCCATCATTCAGCCTGCGTCCCATCCTGCGCAGGCCTTGCCCCTTGGGGCTCGACCGGCGCAGGATGGGGGCTGTAGATGAAAACATGGTGCTCATTCGATTTTACAGAAAGAAGTTTACACTAGCAATTCCTCGGACAAACAAAATCAACCACTAATTAGAAGTTCCCTTAATAAAATTTTATTACATAATGCAATGCATAACCGAAAACAGCCATCACAATGCCATTGCCGGTGCATAAAAACGGACACGAATAGGTTTTTATTGCAGTTAGTTCTCCTTGCTTTCGTGTTGTTACTTTCTTCATGCAGAGTTACCACATTTAATCAGAACTTGCGAGAGCTAAGTAACACATACACCGGATATGCCATTACTCCGGAGCATTCCCATGTGTACAAAAAGGGGGATAGCTGGTATGTTTCCGGATACAGAGCAACATTCAGCAAGAAACATGACCTCGTTAAGGAGACAGGGTTTAGTTGCTACAGATACCACTTACTTCATCTTGATACAAAACAACCATGTTATCACCCCATTTCAGCGGAGCTGGCCGATATATTCATAAGGAATCCCCGTTACTACGAATCAGTCAAGGATGATTTCAAGGCAGATTTATGGCGAGAAAACTTAGACTACGATAAACGCTTCAAAATCATATATCCTCATCCCAATTATGGGTTTGATTTTCCAATTAATCTAGTAACGAATAAAGAAGCAGATGCTACAGCTGTTCTAACCTACCCGCTCAGCGTCCCGGTATTCGTTTTAGCAGATGTTCCGACTACTGTCTTATTGCACATAGGTTATCTTGTTGGAGGTGTTATTTTCTTAATGGATCCCGGAGCTTGCATATGATGAAGGATTGCCCAAATTGGGGATTACCACTCTAAAGGGCTGAAGTTGTTCCCCCATTTGCAAATCAATATCATTGTCATCCCATAAATCGTGTAGGAAACAGTAAGATTGGGGGGCTGATGACTACAAAAAACACCGGATGACAAAAATGGTGTTTTGGAATTGCCCGATTACAACTCATAATCGGGGTGTGAAAAACCAAAACCAAAACACCACGGAGAGATTAACAGTATTAGGACAGTTTTGCAAGCTTATTCCGAAATATTGCCTTGCAAATGTATGCGCAGAACTGAACAAAGAAGGAATCAAGATTGCAGCCAGGGCGTTCAGTGTATGGAGCCATATTGTCAGCATGATA
>JAZSEM010000094.1:0-18924 GCA_045531695.1 Akkermansia sp. | reverse complement strand
GGAGATAAGCTTTACTTTGACAAGGCCGGAGGTATTGGCTGGTATGCCAAAACCGGTTATTGGGAAGGAGATAACTTTGTTTATCATGTTGATGATGCTCACGGCATCTATGTCAGCGATGCTTGTGCTATCAACCCGGCTGAGAGCAAGAACTGGATTTCGAGTGTTCCTGAGCCTGCCACGGCTACGCTGAGTCTACTGGCGCTTGCCGGCTTGGCTGCTCGCCGCCGCCGCAGTTGAGGCTGCGTTGAAAAATGTATTGAGATGGTCCGAGGCTTGCGGTACGAGCCTCGGACCTGTTTTTGTTTTTTGAGAGTGGAGCGGGCGAGGCGAAAAAAAGAAGCCCGGTTCGGAGTGAACCGGGCTTGCAAAGTAACTTGCGGAGCTGGTGATTAGTTGCGCTCGAAGAGAGCGCGAATCTTGCTGCCCACCACCTCAACCGGGTGCTCAGCCAGAGCGGCACGCTTGGCAAGCAGGTTGGGGGCTCCGGCAGCGGCCTCTGCCAGCCATACGCGAGCGAACTCGCCGCTCTCGATGCGCTTGAGGCTCTCCTTCATCTTCTCCTTCACCTCCGGACCGAGGATCTGCGGGCCGTTGTAGTACTCGCCGAACTCAGCGGTGTTGGAAATCACGCCGTTCATGGCCTGAATACCCTTGTTGTAGATGATGTCAACGATAAGCTTGGCCTCGTGCACGCACTCGAAGTAGGCCATCTCGGCGGGGTAGCCGGCCTCAATCAGAGTCTCGAAGCCGTACTTCATGAGGTCTACCAGACCACCGCAGAGCACGTTCTGCTCGCCGAACAGGTCTTCGTAGGTCTCCTGCTGCATGGTGCACTCCAGCACGCCACCACGGGTCAGACCCTCGGCCTTGGCCATGGCAAGAGCCACGTTCTTGGCGTTGCCGCTGGGGTTCTGGAATACGGCAATAAGGCCGGGGCAGCCGAAGCCCTCCTCGAACACGCGGCGCACCTCCGTGCCCGGGCCCTTCGGGGCTACCATGATAACGTCCACATCTGCCGGGGGCTCGATGGTCTTGAACACGTAGGCGAAGCCGTGAGAGCAGCACAGGGTCTTGCCGGCGCACAGACCGGGCTTAATCTGGTTGGCGTATACGGAGCCGTGCATCTCATCGGGCAGAAGAATGTGGATGATGTCGGCCTTAGCAGCGGCCTCGTCCACTGTCATGACTTCAAAGCCGTCCTGTACAGCGGCATCCCAGCTCTTGCCGGGGCGAATGCCGATGATGACGTGCACGCCGCTGTCGCGCATGCAGAGAGCCTGAGCGCGACCCTGAGCGCCGTAACCGATGACGGCCACGGTCTTGCCATTAAGAACGCTTACGTCAGCGTCCTTGTCGTGAAGAATTTCCATTGTCTTGATGTGGTTTGTATTGAATCTTCCGCACCCGTGCGCGGGTGCTCTCTGTTAATCTAGCAGCAATCCCCCGGATTTCAAGTCAATAATGCGACATAATGTTTTGAAAATTATGAATTATTTTGATTGACAATGAGGGGCAATCAGTGTATGCTGCCTGTCCCCGCTGATGCTGCAATACCAACAACGGAGGGCTGGGGGCCAGAGCGCAGCACCTTCCGCACACTCGTGCATCCTGATATAAGGTTGCACACAACACATACAAATACAATGATTAACGAACTCGTTACCAAGATGGTTGAGGCCGGTGTACACTATGGTCACCAGACCCGCAAGTGGCACCCCAACATGAAGAAGTACATTCTCACTCAGAAGAATGGCATTCACATTATCAACCTCGAGGAGACTGAAAAGTGCCTCGACAAGGCTTGCGCTTTCCTCGCCGAGAAGGCCGCCAAGAACAAGAAGATTCTCTTCGTTGGCTGCAAGCGTCAGGCTCAGGAGGCTGTTAAGGAGGCCGCTGAGGCCACCGGTCAGTACTATGTAAACTTCCGTTGGCTGGGTGGTATGCTCACCAACATGGCCACCATCAAGAAGAGCATTGCTCGCCTTGATTGGCTCGAGAACCTCGACAAGCAGCCCGAGTACAAGAGCATGTCCAAGAAGGAGCTCGCCGCTCTGGCTCGTGAGCGCGAGAAGCTTCTGCGCAACCTGCAGGGTATCCGCAACATGGGTGGTGCTCCCGACGTGATGGTTGCCATCGGCGCCGACCACGAGGACATCGCTATCCGCGAGGCTCACATCCTGGGCATTCCCGTAATCGTTCTGACCGACACGAACGCCGACCCCGAGAGCGTGGACTTCCCGATTCCCGGCAACGACGACGCCGTGCGTTCTATCCGCCTGATTCTCTCCGTTCTGACGGAGGCTATCAACAAGAACAAGGCTTAATCGCCCCGTATAACCCGATTTTTAGATACTACTATGGCTGAAATTACCGCCCAGATGGTCAAGGAGCTGCGCGCCAAGACCGACGCCGGCATGATGGACTGCAAGAACGCTCTTATCGAGTGCGACGGCAACATGGATGAGGCTGTTAAGTACCTCCGCGAGAAGGGTATCGCCAAGGCTGCCAAGAAGGCCGACCGCGACGCCAAGGAGGGTGTTGTTACCACCGTTGTGGAGGGTAACGACGGCATCATCTTCGAGATCAACTGCGAGACCGACTTCTGCTCCAAGGGTGACAAGTTCAAGGCCCTCGTGGCTGAGGTTGCTGCCGCTCTGAAGGCTTCCGCCGCCAAGACTCTGGAGGAGGCTCTCAACGTTGCTCTTAACGGTACCACCGTTGAGAAGTACATCGCTGAGCAGTGCGCCGCCATCGGGGTCAACATGAAGCTGCGCAAGTTCGCCCGCTACACGCTGGAGGGCGAGGGTAGCATCGTTTCCTACATCCACATGGGTGGCAAGGTAGGCGTGCTCCTGCAGGTTGCCTGCGGCAAGGCCGACACTCTGGCCGCCGCCGACTTCCAGACCATGTGCAAGGACATCACCCTGCACATCGCCGCCTGCGCACCCAAGAGCGTTGACTCCTCTTCTCTCGACCCCGCCTTCGTGGCCGAGGAGCAGGAGATTGCCAAGGCTCAGCTCATCGCTGAGGGTAAGCCCGAGGCTCTGCTCGAGAAGATTCTTCCCGGCAAGCTCAAGGCCCTCTACAAGCAGAGCTGCCTGCTGAGCCAGGAGTTCGTGAAGGACGGCTCCATCACTGTGGAGAAG
Organism: Akkermansia sp.; assembly: GCA_045531695.1. Taxonomy (GTDB): domain Bacteria; phylum Verrucomicrobiota; class Verrucomicrobiia; order Verrucomicrobiales; family Akkermansiaceae; genus Akkermansia. The sequence goes on along the minus strand of JAZSEM010000094.1, from coordinate 15,775 downwards.
CTCGTGGCCAACGTGTCCAAGCAGCTGGGTGACACCATCACCGTGGTTGCTTTCGAGCGCTTCCAGCTCGGTGCTTAATTCACTACCTATTTTTCATTCAGGGCACGGAGCAGACAACGGCTCCGTGCCCTTTTTTCAATGTTGAACACAGGAATTGCCATGAATGCTGTTACGGTAAAGGATGCCCGCGTATTCCTCAGCGGGCGTGAGATTCTGCACAATATCAACTGGCAGGTGCAGCGTGGGGAACGTTGTTTCATACTTGGTGCCAATGGTGCCGGCAAGACTACGCTGGTGCGCATGCTGATGGGATATGCCTGGCCGGTATTCGGTGCTACCGTTGAGGTGCTGGGCAAGCGCTTCGGCACGGTGAATCTGCAGGAGCTGCGCAAGCATATTGCCTGGGTGAGCCCGCTCATGCACCAGTGGCTCGGTGACCGCGAGTGGACCGGGCGTGAGATGGTGCTCTCCGGTCCGGATGCCACAATCGGCCTGTACCGCGACCCTACTCCGGCAGAGGAGCAGAAGGCTGCAGCCCTCATGGCAAGCCTGCGTGCCGAGCACCTGATGGACCGCACCGTGGCAACCATGAGCAGCGGTGAGCAGGTCAAGGTGCTTATCGCCCGTGCTCTCATGACTGACCCCGAGCTCATGATTCTGGATGAGCCAAGCGTGTACCTCGATATCGCCGGGCGTGAGTTCCTGCTGCATACCATCGAGGAACTGGCGGCCACGCATCCGCAATTGACCATTATTTTCATTACTCAGCGCATCGAGGATATCCTGCCGGTCTTCTCGCGCGGTATGATACTGAAACAGGGCAATATCCTTTCCTACGGCTCACGCGAGGACGTGCTAACTGAGCAGAATCTGCGCGCGGCCTTTGACCTCGATATCAGACTTATCAAGGCTCGCAACGGTCGGTTGTGGACGGTTATTGAGTAAGCCTGTTGATAGGTGTTGGTGCTGTACTTTTCTATAGAAAAGAGCCGCACATACTAAAAATCTGCGGCTCTTTCTCATTTCATAAGAAATTTATATCAGTGGCGTCGGCGGCGTGCTGCAAGACCGGCCAGAGCAAGCAAGCTCAGGGTTGCTGTTGTCGGTTCCGGAATGCTGGGGGCTATTTCTGCAGCTGCGTTGACCAGTTCTTTTCGTTCTGCTGCTGTCGTTACTCGGTCAAAAAGGTAATAGGAACTCACAAATTCTGTATTGTTCGTGATTGCCTCGAAATAAATGCCATCAAAGTCTTCTGCTTCATTATTTCTCCAATTCATATAATTTGCGAATCCGGAGTTTGCTATCTGACCTTCAAAGGCATAACGAATACCTACACTGCCACCACCATCCTTTGAGAGGCCTCGAATCGTCAAACTGACAACCTCGGCTTTTTCGATGGTACTCGTTCCGCACGTGTAATTACCAACCTCTTTGAATTTCCCGTCATTCAGGTAGCCCGGGAGGAATGTTAACTGATTCGTTGAACTATTAAACGTTACTACCCACGCGAGAGTGTAATAATCCACGTGTGCACCTCCCGAGATGTAACCGGAATCCAGAGCTGCAAGCAGAATGGAATCACCGTCGTATTTTTCCACAGCTCCTACCAGAGCTGCAGAGTCGACTGTAAATGTGAATGTGCTATTATTGAAAGCAACATTTTCAACAAGTGCTGATTCCTTTACACCGCTACCTGTTGCTGAATAGACCGCGTCGTTAAGGGTTATACCTGTTGCTGTTGAACACATCCCCGCCAAAGCGAGTCCCGACATATATAATGAGCGTTTCATAGTTGATTGATAGGTGTTTGTTCTGGCTCGTTTGTGTATGGGTACGCTCGGCCGCACTGGCTTTGATTCCTAACTCCGAACCTTGATTCAGAGTCTATCTCATTTCGAATGAGATAGCAAGCTAAAAGTTACTAGTTATTGAAAAAATATTGTAAGTATTTATTTTCCGGATTATGAATCAGGAAAATAAGTCTTGCATATATTTGATATGCTCTCTCATTCAATGGTTAATCTCCTTATCTCATTCGAAATGAGATATACCGCCACGCTTTATGGTGTGGATGGAGCTGAAGGGATTTTATACGTTTGTACTTAAATCCAAGTAGGCATTCAGCTCATCCAGAGCGCGCTGCTGGGTGGGGCAGGCGCGGCGACGGTCGCCGAGTGCGTAACTGCAGCGAGTCTTGCCGCTGAAGTGGTAGCTGGTCAGTCCCTTGCTGCGCAGGGCGTCCATGCGCTCACGCAGTTCGGTGTAAAAGAACAGGGGCAGGGGGGACTTCTCGGCCAGAGCGTCCAGCTCGATGTCAACGGGCGGCGGTTGTTTGCGCAGGTGATTGGCAATCAGCGGCAGCCCGATTTGGTTGAGCAGGTTGCGCATGCGATCAAACAGATAATCGAGCGGTACGGCATGCAGCGGACAGTTGGTCTCGAGGTACTGCAGCACACCCGCAGCGATTTCCTCCTTGAAGGGCAGATGTGTGCCGGCGGAGGTCGCAGCCTCCTGCAGCACGTTGACGAGCCACGAAAGGTCGTAATCCGAGAACACGCAATAGCCGTTCTGTAGCAGGGGACGGTTGTTCTTGAAAGATATCATCAGAAGGAAAGTTTGCGTTGTAAGGGGTCGTTCATGCTCTTGCGCTCCATACGGCGTATGAGTTCAATGAACTCGTCCACGTTTGCAAATTGGCGGTAGACGGACACATAGCGAATATATGCCACCGGGTCGATGGCCTGCAGCTTTTCGATAACCTTCATGCCGATGATGGAGGACGGTACCTCGCGCTGGTGGTCGCGGTGCAGTTCTGCCACGATTTCATCGGCCGCATTATCCAGCTGATCCATGCTGACCGGGCGTTTTTCGCAGGCTTTAATCATGCCACGCAGAATTTTTTCGCGGTTCAGTGCCTCGTGCACATTGTCGCGCTTCATGACCCGCAGCTCCGTGCGCTCAATCTGCTCGTAGGTCGTGTAGCGGTATTGGCAGCGCAGGCATTCGCGACGCCGCCGTATGCACGTGCCGTCTTTGGACGTACGCGAGTCGATTACCTTGTCTTCCATGTAGCCGCATTGAACGCATCTCATGTCGCCAATCATACCACAACTTGTGGGGGCGTCAAGTCGGTTGCTGTGCCATATATTACTACTCTGTAGGTTGCATCTGTCATGCATATCTAGCTTTTCTTAAGTATCGTGCCCGGGGCATTTTTTGAGGAAAAAATAAAAAAATGCGACATTTTGAAATAAAAGCCTTGCATACACGTAGGAAATATGGTAATTAAGACTCATGAGCACACAATTTATCGAATATCCGAAATGCAGTACCTGCCGCAAGGCAAAGGTTTGGTTGCAGGAGCAGGGGGTGGATTTTACCGACCGCCACATTGCTGAGCAGGCTCCTACAGCTGAGGAACTGAAGGGGTGGTGGCAGCAGAGTGGTCTGCCGCTGAAAAAGTTTTTCAATACCTGCGGCATGAAGTACCGTGAGCTTAATCTGGCTGCACGCCTGAAGGAGATGAGCGAGGACGAGATGCTTGAGCTGTTGGCGACCGATGGTATGCTGGTTAAGCGCCCTCTGCTTGTGACAGACTCCGGCAAGGTGATTCCCGGCTTTAAGGCCGATACCTGGAGTGCTGCCCTCGGGAAGTAATTTTGTAAGTGATAATAACGGAGAGACGCAGAGCCGTCCCTGTAACAGGGGACGGCTCTTTTGCACATGATTTACGGAAAACATTTTGATTCTTCTCGTAACAGGACAAGTAACAGGACAAGTAACAGGACAAGTAATTGCAGGTGTTAGGATGTTGATAAATTGCCGTTTGCGTTGACAATCAATTTAAAGAATGTTATAATTGCGGTGTGAACGAAATGGGGATTGGCATGAATTACGACTCATACTACGAGCGTTACTTGTATGCAGAAGAAGCAGACGTAACAGAGCGAGCTCTCACTTGGGACGTAGCTGTTGGCTTGCAAGCTGTGGATGGTCTGCAGGTATCCGGTTATCTGCGAGAAGTTGCCGAAAAGCACATCCAAGGCAAAATTGGCATACATGAGGTTCAGTCCAGCATTGAACGATACTACGCTGAACACAAAGAAGGCTCAGCTGCTGCCGGAAATGAAGCTGATAAAGTAGCAGCAAACATGACCGAAATCCTCAATGAACCGGCTTTTCTTTTCTCTTCCGGTGGATTTGTTGCGGTGCATCGTAAATTGTTCCACAACGTATTCAAATTTGCCGGTAAAATACGCGATTACAATATTTCTAAAAAAGAATGGGTGCTAGATGGTGACAGCGTGAGCTACGGATATGCCTCCGAATTACGTGCCGCGTTGGACTATGATATTGACCAGGAAAAGCAATTTTCCTACGCCGGCTTGAATAACGACCAAATGATAGCTCGTATTGCGCGTTTCATCTCAGGATTGTGGCAGATACATCCTTTTTCGGAGGGCAACACCCGCACAACAGCCGTTTTTTGTATCAAATATCTCCGCTATCAGGGCTTTAAAGTAGATAATCGCATGTTTGCCCGGCATGCTAAGTATTTTCGGGATGCTTTGGTGCGGGCTAATTACTCGAACCGAGCAAAGGGTGTCAAAGCTGATTACAGTTTTTTGTACAAATTCTTCCGCAATCTTTTATTGGGGGAGAACCACGTCCTCAAAAGTCGCTTCACGCATATCCACGCTACAGTGCAGGCGCTTGAAGCCGAGCAGACGGTTGATGAACGTCAGGAGCGCGTGAAAGAAGAGCGTCCGCTGTTGTCGGTGGATCCCTATGTAGCTGAGCTGCTGAAAGCCATAGGCTCTGCTCAGATGAGCGTGCGCGAAATGATGGAGAGGCTGGAGCTGAAGGGGCGCGACAATTTCCTGAAGAAATACTTGAATCCTACCATGGCTGCCGGTTATCTGCGCATGCTGTACCCGGATAATCCGCGTCACCCCCGACAGAAATACCGGCTTACTGCACGTGGCGCCCTTGTCTGTCAGGATTTGCGCCGGTGAGAATGTGCGAGAGTTTGAATACCTTTAAACAAAAGTAGCAGGGCTTGTTGTGCTCCTGATGCTTGGAAGAGGACTCGCAGAGCAGATAGAATGGCGAAAGCCGCTCTTGTGATGGGACTGCTTGCTGAAGTTTTTTGAGGTGGCTCTCCTTCAGTGCCCGAACTCGAGATAAACTGCTGCTGCACTCACGGTGGCCAGAAACTCCGGTGAGAGTTGCAGTGAGCAGTCGTCGCTCAGTGTAATCCGTAGTACCTTGCGACCTTCCGGAACCTCTGTCAGTGCTTGTAGGGCAGAAAGCAACTCTCGCTCTGCCTCCTCCGTTGTACATTCCGGCAGAAAAGCGAGAGCATCTTTGACCCACCATCGATTGTCAGAATTGGGAATGATATCAAACCCGACGGCGTGTAAATCAATACAGCACTCTTCCACTCGTGCCGTAATTTCTGAGATGTCACCTTGAAAGTAATTCCGGAAAATGTTCATGTTTGGCTGAAAGAGAAAGCGGCAGGTGCCTGTGTGTGCACCTGCCGCAGCAAAGTTGTGGCTGATTTGAAGGGGCTTACATGCCCACAATCTCGTAACCGCCGTCTACATAGAGCACCTGACCGGTGATGCTGGCTGCGCCATCGCTGGCAAGGAAGGTGGCAGTAGCACCCAGTTCCTCCAGCGTGCAGGAGCGCTGCAGCGGGCTCTTCTCCTCGTAGACCTTGAACATGCCGGTGAAGCCGCTCACGCCACGGGCTGCAAGAGTTTGCACAGGGCCGGCAGAAATGCAGTTCACGCGGATGGGAGCCTCGCGACGGCCCAGGTCAAAGGCCAGGTACTTGGAGCAGGTCTCGAGCGCTGCCTTCGACACGGCCATCAGGTTGTAGTTCGGCACTACCTTCTGGCTGGCGTAGTAGGTCATGGCCATGATGGAACCGCCATTCACCATGAGCGGAGCTACGGCACGGGACATGGCGATGAGGGAATAGGCGCTCACCTGCAGGGAGACGTTCCAGGCATCGCGGGGGATGTCGGAGAAGTGGCCCTCCAGTGTGCCCTCGGCCTTGGGTGCAAAGGCGATGGAGTGCAGCATCATGTCCACGTGGTCGGTATGGGAGGCCACGAAGGCAAAGAAATCGGCAATGCTCTGGTCGTTCATGACGTCCAGATCGCAGATGGGAGTATCCTCACCGAAGTTCTCCTTCACGAGCTTAATGACGCCGTCTTTCAGACGCTCGCCCTGATAGTTGAAGATGAGTTTGGCGCCGGCCTCGTGCCAGGCTTTGGCAATACCGAAAGCAATACTACGCTTGTTGGCAACGCCGGTGACGATGCCCACTTTACCTGCTAAGGGTTTATCGAGTGACATAATATGTGTGTGTGGTGGGTTGAAATGAAAGTTACGGCTCAGCTGAGCAGGGGGAATTCCTGACCGATGATTCGGGCGTAGGTCATGGTAATACCCACGCCATTGCGCTCCATGTAGGCAATGCGCTTGCGGATTTCTTCGTCTGTTACATCGGAATCGGAGACAACATATTTGAGGCGATAGTACACGTACCCACCCTCCATATCAAGCAGCAGCTGCCCCTCGGGCAGGTTGGCGTTGATGGTGAGCAGCAGCATGCTGAGCTCCTGCATATCTTCCTTGTTCACTCTGGTGGCAAAGTGAACGTCGAAGACTAGACTGCACGGCTCATGTAACTCTGTGAACATGAATGTGCAGGGCATGCCGGTCGTGTCAATCGGCAGGTAGGCAAGGCCGATTTTCTCGCTGCCCGGCCCCATGGTTACCCACTGGTAATCCTCGCCGCGGCTGATGAGGTGTTGGCGTACATGCGCCAGAAGATTCGGTTTTGTCGACATATGGAAAAGCGTTTGCGGGAACGGGGATTACACTCCGTTGCCCTCTGTTCATTTATGATATTACCACAAAACTTTGAGTCTAGTCAAGCAAATGCGGTCACAAAATGATTTTCTGCGCTACTTTTCGGGGGCTCCGGGTCAGTTGTAGAACTTCTTTTCGAGCTTGTCGGCAATTGTGGACAGCATTTCGAGTTCTTCCTGACTCAGTACCTCTGCCACTCGGTCGATTTCGCTGAGCAGGCGTGACTGTACATCGTTGCAGATTTCGTGCCCCTTCTCGGACAGGCGAATGCAGACGGCGCGGCGATCTTCGGGGTTGGGATTTCTTTCAAAGAATCCCTTGTTCACCATGGTTTCCACCAGCAGCGAGGTCGCCGGCACGGTCATTTTCAGGTGACCGGCAAGCGTCTTCAGAGCTACACCCTGCGGCTCTTCCATGGTCAGCAGCTTAATCTGAGCTATGGCCGATCCCTGACGGAATGTCAGCCCCAGCATTTTCTTCTGCTGGGTGGTCGGCGTCGTCTTGAAACTGGCACGCCTCATGTCGTCTATCACGCTCAGCAGTTTCACGAAATACTCGTTCGGTTTTTTAGGGAGAGATTCCATACGGGGCACATTCTAGCGGAAAAAATCAAAATGTCCAGTAAAATATTTGAAAAATTAAATTATTTCTCTTTCTGCAACTGTTTCGAGAGCGTGGATAATTATTCTTTTGCTATGTAAGTCCTGCGTTAATGTGGTGAAAACGGGTGTTTTCGCTTGCAAAATAACGGGGAGAGTGCTACAGTTGTGGCTGCCATGACACTTGAAAGTCCGCCACGCGCCTGGGTAGATGTAGATTTGGAGGCCATTGCGCACAATCTTGATATTGCGCGCCAAGCTCTGCCTGATACTGAGCTCATGCCTGTTATTAAGGCCGGAGCTTATGGGCACGGACTGGAGCCCGTTGCTCGCCGTTTGGATGCCGATGGCATAGCCTTTTTCGGTGTGGCCAATGCCGGCGAAGCCCGCCGTCTGAGCCGCGCCGGGGTGCGTACCAAGCCCTTTATTCTGGGGCCGACTTTCCCCGAGGAGCGCGAGGAAATTGTGCTCAATAACTGGTGCTGCACCATTTCAACCCTCGAGGAGGCAGAGCATTTTCAGCGGCTCGCTGCCCTGTACGACAAGACCTTCCTCGTGCACATGGCGGTGGATACCGGTATGGGGCGCGAGGGGTTCCTGCCTTCACAGCTCGGCGGGGTGATTGAGCCCATCAAGAGCATGCCCAATCTGGTGGTCGATGGTGTGATGTCGCATTTCCCCTCGGCCGATGAAGATGTGCCCTTCACGCAGAATGAAATCGGGCTCTTCACTGATTGCGTGTCGACCCTGCAGTCGCATTTCCGCCTGCGCTATCGCCATATTGCTGCCAGTGCCGGTGAGTTGGGCTACGAGGTGCCTGTGGCCAATCTGGCTAGGCCCGGTCTGCTGCTCTATGGGGTGGCCCCCATGGCTTCCATTTATGATGGCGTGCTTCGTCCTACTCTGCGCCTGACATCCCGTGTGTCGCTGGTGCGCGAATTGCCCGCCGGTCACGGGGTGGCATACGGCCGTACATATGTGACTCAGGCGCCCACACGAGTGGCGACTATTGGTATCGGTTATGCCGACGGCTGGCCCCGCAGTATTTCAGGGAAGGGGGCGCGCGTCTACATCAATGGGCACTACTGTTCCATGCTCGGGCGTGTGACGATGGACCAGATTATGGCCGATGTTACCCACGTGCCTTTCGTTGCCCCCGGGGATGAGGTGGAGCTTATCGGTCCCCATATCCCGGTGACTGAGGTCGCTGAAAAAGCTGCTACCATTGTGTGGACAATCTTTACAGGTCTCGGCCCCAGGCTTCCACGAGTTTATTGATATACTTATTTTCTGTCTTTATTATTTGTTTGTGGAATGATTTGATTTGTAAAAGGTGTCTAACAAACAAGAAGTATCAATAATTTACATAAAATAGCGCATTTTTGATTCGGAATAAATATATGACGATTTTGTTGATGAAAATCTGATTTTATATCATTATTCGGAATCTATTTGTTGCGCACATTATTTGCATTTCTGTTTTATATGTGAGAAGGTTATGTTTTCAGCCGTCGCTACCTGTCTCACCTTAGATTCCGCATAAGCATGCTTGCGGACAAACTGGATAGGTATCCATTCAGTTTGTCTCGTCGGATGTTTTTAAAATTTGCTTCATTTGTACGTTTGAAGTACTGAAATATCGTGAAAATACACCCTGTAGATAAGTGGGAATATTACAAGCGTAAACAAACTCGCGCTTACATCTATACATCCGAATCCGATTCTCAGGTGTGCTAAAAAAGGGCAATTTTTTATTCTAAACGGCATCTTTCCACCTGATTTCTGCCTTGCTCCTCGCAGTCGGCTTCGCCTACTGCTCAAAATCGAGAAAATCCCATTTTGAAAGAGCATGAAATTTGATAAATGAAATTGATTATCTGTACGCGGAATTCTTGCAGAATCTCTGCCTGTAAACAGGCCTATGAAAGTCGAAAAATCGGTAATAAAGCCAATTTTATCAAAGATTGACTGGTTTTATTTTTGCTCAATTGCATGGAAAAAATCAGAAAAAACGACGGTTCAATGATGTTGGAAATTTAGAGAAAAAGGCAATAAAATGCCTAAAAAGGAGTTAAAATACTGCCAAAAAGATAAAACAGACTTTATTAAGCAAGATGGCTATTTGCTGTGTAAATAACGTAATATCAATCGATATAGTCAATTCTGACAGGGATTTCATCGATGTTGAAGCCGGCCTCGCTGAGAATATCGAGCACATGGATAAAATGGCCCATGGAGGAGCCATCTGCAGCGGCAACTTGCAGGCGCGCGGAGGGATTTTTGAGGAGGAGTTCCTGCACAGCAGTGGGAATTTCCTGTTCCGAAAGCTCCCTGCCGGCGAGAGCAATGCGCCCATCAGCACCGACTTCCAGTAGCACATCATCGCGATTACCCGTTTCGCCGGAGAGGCTTTCCGTTTGCGGTAAATCGAGATTGAGCACGTTGACCTGGCGCTTGAATTCGGTCTGCACGATGAAGAAAATGAGCAGAATGGTCAGAATGTCGAGCATGGGCACGATGGGAATACCCTGAAGGACAGCTTTGCGGGTGTAGATATTCATGGCCTCGCGTGGGGAAAATTACAGCTTGTTACGGTTGGCGAGCAGATCGGTGAACAGCTCATCGATGAGCGTGGCGCGTCTTTCCAGAGTACGCTCGAAACAAGCCTGAGCAATGATACCCGGTACGGCGATGGCAAGACCGAAGATGGTTGTGTAAAGGGCTTTGGAAATTCCCAGAGCGATACCGGCTTCGGCGCCGGGCTGGCCAAACACCCCGAAAATATCGACCAGACCCCAGGCCGTGCCGAGAATACCGAGCATGGGTGCCACGCTGGTCACGATGCTGATGGTTGTCATGCCGCTGCGTTGCGAATCCACCAACAGGCGCAGTCGGCTTTCAATGAGCGAGGGCAGGGCGGGGTTGTCTTTTTCTTTCAGCACATAGCTGATTTCAGCGGCAGTTGAGCCGGGGCGTTTCAGACAGTGCTCCTGTAGGACTTCCACCGCGCGGGGGCTTTCGGATTTCACGTTGGCGAGCATTTCACCCAGTCGGCGCAGCTCTCGTTCGCTCACGCGGAAAAAGAGGTGGTAGAAAATTGCAGCCACCAGTGCAACGGAGCAGAGGAGCAGGGGATAGCCGAAGGGGTGGCAGGCATCGAAGAATTGGCGTATGGTTTCGGTCATGTCGGTATGGGGGGTGAGTTTAGTCGAAGTTGAAGGTGAAAATGAGTTCCAGCTGTTCACCGATGAGCTCCTTCTGAACTGCCGGCGGCATGGGCGGCAGCTGTGCTTGTCGAATGGCACCGAAGGTGAACGATTGCTGAATGACGCTCGCACCGCGGCGGGTGATGAGGTTCATTGTTTCCACCCCGCCGCGCTTGTTCAGTCGGAAGGCTATAATGATGGTGCCGGGAATGATGTCGCCACGGTGATCATCGCAGGCAATGTACCAGCGGCGGGCAACCAGACGGTAAATCAGTTCTTCGTATTGCCCCATGGGGGTAGAGGCAACATTGAGCGAAGGATTGCGCCCGAGGATGAATCGACCGGTGCTTCGGCTGCGCCTCTCTGTGGTGCGGAATCCGGGTTGCGCGTGGTCGGCCAGACTGGGGTCGTAGATGGTGGGGCGCTTTTTCGGTCGGTGGGGTGATGGTATTTTTCCGGCGCCCTCCGGTTGTCCCAGCGGAGGTGATGACTGCTGTTGCGTCTGTGTCTCCGTCTCTTGTTTGTCAACAGGTTGGCGTTTGATATCACCTTCCTCCTGCTCGGCCTGAGGGCGGGTGGACGGAGTGGCCTGATCTGTGGTGGTAGCAGGCTGCCGGCCACTATCCGGTTGTTGCACCGGGGGAACATCGGGCACACCGGGAGCCGGCTCCGGGGTGGGAGGAGGAGCGGGGACGGGGCGATTTTTCCCTTCGTGCTCAATGGGGCCGTCCTGCCGTTCGCGCTCAACGGTGTTGATTTCTTCCTTTTCCTCACCGACCATGGTGGGAACCGGACTGTCATCGCTGCGCTGCGGTCCATCGCTCACGCCCTCGGCCTGTGAGTTGCGCTTGCCTTGAAAATCAGCCTGTTCCGGGCGACGTTCCGGGCGGTCGGCATCCGTTTTGGTAAAAGGTTTGGGCTTTTCCTGTTGCTGTTGCTCCGGGTGAGTTGCTGCTTTTTCTTTTTTCTTGCTGCGCTTGATTTTCAGTGCCTTGGTGGCTGTAATCGATTTTTTGTCGGCAGGAGATTTTTGAGGTTCAGGCAGTTGAAGTAACAGCCATGCGCCTGCCACATGCACGGAAATTGACAACAGTATGCACAGCATGGCCACTTTGCCCTGTGCATTCCGTTGCCTGTTGCCCGATTGTTGCATGCTTCCTATATCAAACACCAACAGGCATCTTTCTGCAAGTATTTATTGTGTCTTTAGTGCTGCCTTCTCTTTTCGGGAGAACGGAAATAACAGTGTGAGCAAAGGAGCTTCCGGCAGGTAGAGCAAACCGAAGGATGTCATGCTGTATGCACTGTGGCTAATCATATATTCAAGTCTCCAATTTTGTGTGACCAACCCCACAGTAATTATTCTCACACTATTTTTTTATGTCACTTTTTTCAGCCACTGGTGTATGCCAAAAGTCGTTGTTAGATTAATGACAAATATTAATATAACGATGTAATTTTTTTTGTTGTTTTTCTTAACTTTCGGTAGATTAATTCATATTTTTAGGGGTATTGTGACCTTTTTCGTAAGCGCATGGTAAACAGGCCTGCTGCCAGAGAGCAGATAAGCAGTTCGATGCCCATGCTCCAGTGCAGAAAGAAGTTCAGCCACCATGGTTTGTGGAGCGCGGGGACTGTGGCGAGCGCATAGTATTCATCGCTCCACGGGGCGAACAACTGAATGTCACCCACTATGCCGTCCAGAGCGATATGGAGTAACCCCGATGCGCTGAATGCTACTGTCGGTATCGCCACTCCACCGCGACGCCATAGCAACCACAACAGACTGAGCAGCAGAAGCCCCAGCCATACCACCGGCCAATGAATACAATAGCTGTGGTGGTGGTGCCGGCAGGAATCCACCAGATAGAAATACAGCAAATCAAAATCAGGCGCTATGGAGCCGAGCAGGCAGGCGGCCATGAGCAGTGGATGCTTCGCCCCGCAGCGTTCGGCTCCGCGAGCTGTCAGGTATCCGGCCGGTAGGTGAGCAATGAACATATCGTCTTAATTGGCAATCGGTTCGTAAATGGCGTCCACCACCCAGCCGATGGGGGTAGCGATGAGGGAGAGCGGTATATCCACGACTTCTGCTACCCAACTGACGGGGCGCAGGCACTGGTTGTACCAGGTGCGTTGCCGAGGCAGGCCGGCAGGCTCGATGTGAGTTCTGAATAAAGGGTGTCGGGGCTCGCGTGTGCCGACATCATAGCCATGGATATCTAACACCTGCTCGGCATTGTGCAGGTCGGGGGATTCGCGCAGGCAGTCGTCAGGAAGGCGGTGTGAACGTATTTTGGATATCTTGAAGAGTCGCTCGTATTGCCCCTCCGTTAACTCAGCATAAAGGTGTTCTGTCGGGTAGACTGCCAGTTCGTCTTGCAAGTAATGTTCCTTCGGTATGCCGCACTCCAGATTTTTGTAATCAGAGCTGTGACCGAACCCGCAGATGTGATTCAGCACACTGTAGCGTGCCGGAGCATAAGAGATGGGTATGTCAACAATGTAATGCTCGCCCTTTTTCCAAACGCGGTAATGGAAGTCCGAATCGTGGTTGTTGCCGATGCTTTGTTTGTCCTCCGGCAAGGGCTCTTCGCGCAGCTGTGCATGTTGCTGACCGATGGCTGCAATGGCGCCACCGGTGTCGATGATGGTAAAGCGCCCGGTGTACAATCCTATGCTGATTACTATTCCGCAGTACAGTAGTATGCTGAAACAGATGTTAACTTTTTTCAATAGCTTACGATTGACCATAGGGGATTAATTGGCAAGCGGTTCGTAAATGGCATCTGCCACCCAGCCGATGGGGGTAGCAATGATAGAGAGGGGAATATCAATCACCTCGCCAACCCAGCTCAGGGGCATGAGGGTATAATTATACCATGTGCGTCTCTCGGGGAGGTACCTATCCGGTACCCAGTACCAATGCAGGCGAGGTATTTTGATGTCGTTTTTCCTGACAACGGTGTGGCTGCCGTGTCGGTCGAGTACAAGCTCCGCATTGCTCCAATCAATTTGGTCACGTGTCAGTATGGGGGTATTGGCGAAGGGCCCGACTTGCGTGGATTTGATGCCTTTTCTTATTGTGCAAAGCACCTTGTATTGAGCTTCATTTATCCGCGCATAGTAATGCTCTACCGGGTATTGAGTGACATCCTGTTCTCGTAAGTGATACCAACCGAGCGGGTAGCGTATTCTCAATGTATTGCGCCGGAAGGCGTTGCGCCCGCAGTAGTGCTCCAGCACGGAGTAGGTTGCCGGCACGTAGCAAACCGGTAATTGCACGATGTAGTATTCGCCGTCTTTCCATACTCGGTAATGGAAATCAAGCGTCGTATCTCCCTCTTTGTGAGTAAGTTGCTCCTTGCATCTTTTGGGGCGTTGCTGGCCGATAGAGGCAATGGCACCACCCGTATCTATTATTGTGGCTCGACCGGTGATGCATGAGACCAGCCCTCCGCTCAGCAGAAGTGCCGTGCCGATGACGGCGCGTTTCCAAAACTTTCGCTTCTTCATGTTATCAATATTTCCAGAGGTTATGGCCGGTGATTATGACAAGCCAGTTGATGGGAGTGGCTACGATGGAGAGCGGGACGTCCGCCACCTCGGCCACCCAGCGAACAGGTTGCAGCGCGGTGTTGAGCCCACTGCGCTGTTCGGGGAAGTGAGATCGGACGAGTTTTTGCACTGCACCCATTGTCAATCTCTTGTGGGTGTAGGTGGCTTGGCTGAGGTCGAACTCTGCCGCCGGTATGAGCCGTACGACTTGCGACGGTTTGGTATAGGAAAGTTCGGCATACCATGTGTTCTTTTCACCTTCGTGCTGTTGCGAGCTGTCGAAGTGGTTATGCAGGTACACCGGGCAGCCGCATACCATGAAGCAACGGAACCACTTTGTTTTCGCCGGTTGGTAGCTTACCTCCAGTTTGGCATATCGTTTGCCGTCGGGAGTGCTGAAGATAGGGGTGGATGCTACCTTTTTGCGAATCGGCGCTGCAAAATCGGCGCACACCGGTACCTCCTTTCCTATGTTGTCTACCGCGCCGCCGGTATCGACAATGGTGCACGAGGGGAGCAGAAGCAGCGCTGCCGTAAGAAACCGCAACTTCTTTTTTACAGGGTATGGGGATATCATGCCTACAGTATAGCAGTTATCGACTCGATAGCAAGATTATAGCTCCCTTTATGACAATTCCGGAACAAAAAATGAGATTAGTCTTGCCTAACAGGTGCGATTCGGGGTACAATGCGGATTGACTGAGAGAGCTGTTGCAATCTACGGCCGCAGCAGCAAACAAGGTTTTCCCAAAAACAAAAACGAAACTATGCAGTACACACACGAAGTAGAACAGATGTGTTGCGTCAAGAAGGGCTGCAATCACGGCCCTGCACCCATCCCGCAGGAGGGTGCCTGGACGGCAGTCACGAAGACCGAGGATATTTCCGGCCTGACCCACGGTGTGGGTTGGTGCGCTCCCCAGCAGGGTGCCTGCAAGCTGACGCTCAACGTGAAGAACGGCGTCATTCAGGAGGCTCTGGTGGAGACCATCGGCTGCTCCGGTATGACCCACTCCGCCGCTATGGCCAGTGAGATTCTTCCCGGTAAGACCATTCAGGAGGCTCTGAACACCGACCTGGTGTGCGATGCCATCAACACCGCCATGCGCGAGCTCTTCCTGCAGATTGTTTACGGTCGCACGCAGAGTGCCTACTCCGAGGGTGGTCTGCCTATCGGTGCCGGTCTTGAGGACCTCGGCAAGGGCCTGCGCTCCCAGACCGGTACGCTCTACGGCACGCTGGCCAAGGGGCCGCGCTACCTGGAGCTGGCTGAGGGTTACATCACCAAGCTCGCTCTCGATGCCAATGGTGAAATTACCGGTTATCAGTACGTGAAGATGGGCCCGATGATGGAAGACATCAAGAAGGGTATGGACGCCAATGAGGCTGTGAAGAAGCACACCGGCTCCTATGGCCGCTTTGCTGATGCCGCCAAGTACATCGATCCCCGCCACGAGTAAAGAACCCTTAACATACAAGACAAGATTATGCCAAGTCGGAGGCCAAGCGGTCTTAGGAAGACAA
>JAZSEM010000029.1:0-17601 GCA_045531695.1 Akkermansia sp. | reverse complement strand
GAGCATTAGCCCAAGGTGGAGCCGAAGGCGAAACCCTGGGAAAAGGCGAAAAAATAATCAAAGCCCCGCAGAAGTGCGGGGCGACGGAAAAGCGTGTTATAACCGCATGAGGTTATTTATGACCGGCTCCAGCTCTTTTGGTTCAAGATTCGTGCATTTCTGAGCATAACTCCTCCGTCACCCCGCAAGTATGAGGGGTTCATATTTCTTTTTTTATCCCTACCACAGGTTCCGTTCGCTTTGCTCACTACACCTGTGGCTACTTCTCTGTCGCCCGCTCCTGCGGGCTTAAAATACGCTTCGCCGTTGGCTCGCAGCCCAACAAACTCCAATTTGTCGAGTTTTTAGAGATGCCCAATCTACAATTTACAAAGTGCAAAACTAGGCGGGCTTTCGCCCGCGGATATGCGGGGCCTATACCACCGTTCACGCCTCGCGCTTTCAGGCGCGGGCGGCGGTAAGTGTGATTCCGGATTCGCTTATCACAGGCGTAAGCCTCCATTCTCCTACATTGTAGATTCGCCTCGGCAAATTGATGTTTGCCGAGGCGGATGCCCGACTTACAAATTCAGCGGTTGCGGATAGCGGAAATCAGCAGCCAGGCAGCCCAGATAATATCCAGAGCCGAGAAGGCAAAAAAGGCTACGCGATATCCGCCTGAGGGCATGTTGAGCGCATACATCAGAAAGAAGGCACCCAGCACAGCAAAAAAGGCGCTGCGAATAAACTTGCCTATACGAGTATTCATATTGTAGGGATAAAAGCTCTGCGGGCAGTTCCCCACCCGCAGAGCGGTTGCAAATTACTTGGTCAGGCCGAGTAGCTCCATCTCGAAAATGAGCGTGGAGTTCGGGCCGATGCTGCCGGGGCCGTTGGCGCCATAAGCCAGATTGGCGGGGATGGTCACCTTCCACTTAGCACCTACGGGCATGAGTTTCAGGGCCTCGGTAAAGCCGGGAATCACCTGACGGATGTTGAACTTCACAGGCTGGCGGGACTGGTCGAACACAGTGCCGTCCACCAGAGTGCCCTTGTACATCACCTCGGCGGTGGGGGCCTCGCCATGCACAGCGGGGTCATACTTCTCGCTGCCACCGGCCACCAGCACCTCGTACTGCAGGCCGCTCTCGGTGGTGGTCACCTCGGGGCGCTTACCGTTCTCGGCCATGTACAGGCGGCCCTTCTCGAGGTTGGCCTCGCCCACCTTCTTACCACGCTCCTGGAGCATGCTCACGAAGGCGTTCTGGTACTCCTCCACCTTCTCATCGATAAGGCTCATGTCCATGTCGCCGGAAATGCCGTCCTTCACGCCCTTGGCGAGAGTCTCGGCCACCACGTCGTCGGCCTCGATGCCGGGGAGCATCTGCGGCAGCATCTGGCTGCCCAGTCGGTACCCGATGAGGTACCCCATCACTTTCTTCATTTTGTCCTGATCGGTCATGCGGGTATTCTACCACAGCCCCGGCGCCGTGGCAAGTTGCAGCAAAGTCATAAGATGATTTAGGAGATTTACGATTTTTTAGATTCGGCACCTTCGGTGCGGCCAACGAAGCTCTTCCCCAAGCACAAGCCTGCATCCTAAAACTTCGCAACTTTCAACTTTCAACTTTTCGCGGTGGGCTGTCATTTCTGCATTGCCATTTCCCGCCGAATGGGGTAGAATAGCAGGTATGATAAGAAAGCTGGCAGTGGAGGGCGTGACGGTGTTCCCGCAGCGCGAAGCATTTCACTTCGTGCCGGGGGTGAACATCATTGTGGGCGGCAACGATTCCGGTAAGAGTCACCTCATGAAACTGTGCTATGCCATCAGCAAATGGGGCTGCGATGGCAACCGGCGCGAACTGCCCGAGGTATGGGCCGAGGAAAAGCGCCTGCGCCGCGACCTGCTGAGAGTGTTCGGCACGCACCAGCTCACCTCGCTCACAGCCCGCAACAGGGGCAATGGTCAGGCCACGCTTCAGGCATCCCTCGAGGGGCACAAAGTCCCGCTCGGCGCCGCGGAACTGGCATTCCACTTCACCGCCGGGCAGGAGGAAGAGGGGCTGCACATCAAGAAACTGCCGCAGCGATTCCTGAGCGAGAACGCCGTGTTCATCTCCCCGCGCGAGGTGCTCTCCATTTACCCCTGCTACATGCAGGCCGGCAAGCGCTACCCCGAGCTGCTGGACTCCGCCAGCTGGGAGCTCTGCCGCGCCCTGGAGGAGGAACCGGACTCCACCCCCATACCCGAAGCCCTGCGCTATGTCATTAAGCAGATAGAAACCCTGTTTGCCGGCAAACTGCAGCGCATCAACGGGCGCTTTTACCTGCAGCGGCTCGGTCAGGAGCCACTGGAGCTCAACCTGATAGCCGAGGGCTTTAAGCGGCTCGGCACGCTGGGGCTGCTCATCGGCAACGGCACGGTGCGTGCCGGCACCTCCCTGTTCTGGGACGAGCCCGAAATGAACCTGAACACCTCGCACCTGCCCCTGCTGGTGAGCATCATACTGGGGCTCTGCCGTGCGGGCGTGCAGGTCATGCTCACCACCCACAGCCTGTTCCTGCTGCGCGAGCTTGTCATTCAACTGGCCGACCGACTGAACAGCAGGGTAAGCCGCAAGTTCTTCGGCCTGCAACCGCCGGGCAACAGCAACAGCGGCGTGCGAACCTCCACCGGCGACACGCTCGATGAAATTGACCACATCGACAGCCTGGAGGCCGAAATGGAACAGGCCGACCGCTACCTCAATATGAACTTCGAACCGGGAGAGCAGGCATAAGCGTGTTTCAGGCCGGCACCAGTTGTGTGGAGGGGTTGCACCGCTTCAATTTCGAGGCGGGGTACTACGTGTGCCGTTTCGAGTGCTCCCCCTTCTACTCGCACCACGCCCAGAACTTCTGCAGCAGCTGCAAGGAGATGGACTTCGTGCTCTACCACCCCGGCAAGAAAGAGCTCTGGCTTATTGAGGTGAAAGACTACCGCTTCAATGCCCGGCCCAAGGTGCGGGATTTGGTCGACAAGCTCTGCCGCAAGGTGAAGGACTGCCTGTTCCTGCTGCGCGCGGCCGCCATCTGCGCCCCCGAGGAGGAACCGGCCGAGGGCATATCCCTGCGCGACATTGCCCGCATGAGCCTGCAGGCCAAGCACATACGCGTGGCATTCACCATTGAGCTGGCCCGCACGGGGCTCTTCCCGCCCAAGAGCCTGCTGGCCACCATCAAGGATCTGCTCTACCGCCAGATTCGATTCATCGACCCCGACATGGTCTGCCTGCCCATCACGGAATCCGGCACTGACCCGCGCTGCCCCTGGACAATAACCTCCGCCGGCAACGCGCATTCCTCCCGCATTCAGAAACGCATTGAAGAGGCAGCCCGCGCCCGCGAAAAAGAACAGAAAATCGCCGCAGAGAACGCCCGCGCCGCCGAACGCCGCGAGCGCAAAAAGAAAGCCAAGGCTCGCAAAAGCGACATCCCACTCTGGAAACAACGCGCTCTGGAACGCGAGGCCGGCCAGACCGGCACCCACGCCGACCGCAGAAAGAAGACGTAAGTAACGTTCGCCACGCTCATGTTAAATCACCCATGATAAAAAGGCTCCTCATCATCATTTTCATTCTTACAGCTCTGACAATCGGTTTCGTAGGGCTGCGACCGTACCTGCCCTATGTGCGCCAATACCTGCCGACGAGGCCCTACCGCACGCAGGAAGCCGGGGATAACAATCTGGCAGTTCTGGCTCGGCAGCAGATTGGCGTGACCGTGGAATATAACCCGTCCTACGAAAAGCTGGCTTACCCGGGCGGGGATGTGCCGATGAAGCGCGGCGTATGTACCGATGTGGTCATTCGCGCGCTCAGGCTCAAGGGCATTGACTTACAGAAAGAAGTGCATGAGGACATGAGCCGCCACTTCTCCGCCTACCCGAACAACTGGGGGCTCAGGCGCCCCGACAGAAACATCGACCACCGCCGTGTACCCAACCTGCAGGTTTATTTCACCCGTCGCGGGTGGAGCCTGCCCGTAACCGACAATCCGGCAGACTACAACCCCGGCGACATCGTCACCTGCCGAGTACAGAGCGGGCGACCGCATATCATGATTGTGAGTGACCGCGCCACACTCAGCGGCATTCCTATGGTGATTCATAATCTCGGGAACGGCACTCAGGAAAACCCGCAGCTCTTCACTTTTCCCCTCACCGGACACTACCGACCGATTTACAACTCAACCACTCGCAAACAATGAAAACACCCCTGGTCTTCCTTCTTGCTCTCGCCACAACTGTATTCGCCGACAGCCGCCTGCCCGAGCTGGCCCGCCGTCAAATCGGTGTGACAGTGGAATATGACGGCTCCTACGAGCGCCTGGCCTACCCCGGTGGCGACGTTCCCATGGAACGTGGCGTATGCACCGATGTGGTTATTCGCGCGCTCAGGCTGCTGAACTTCGACCTACAGAAAGAAGTACATGAGGACATGAAGCGCAACTTCTCGCGCTATCCCAAGCGCTGGGGGATCAAGCGCCCGGACAAAAACATCGATCACCGTCGCGTGCCCAACCTGCAGACATTCTTCAAGCGCAAGGGGTGGAGCCTGCCCGTGACCGACAACCCCGCCGACTACAAACCGGGCGACCTCGTGACCTGCACGGTCGGCGGCAATCTGCCCCACATCATGATTGTGAGCGACCGCAGCAATGCCGAGGGCGTGCCGCTCATCATTCACAATATCGGTGGTGGAACGGAGGAAGAGGACGCCCTCTTCATGTTCCCGCTCAACGGGCACTACCGCGTGAAGTTACCCGCACAGAAGTGACACACAGGCAGACAATTTGCCAATCTACAATCTACAATTTACAATCTACAATGTATAGAGCTTGGCGGCTGCGCCGCAAGCAGCGTGGCCTAAGCTACCGTTCACGCCCCCGTCTTCGCGTCTCGCTGCGCTCGCTTGCTTCCGGCTTCTCTTCGATACGCCGAGACGGGGCGCCGTGACAGGCCGCGCTTTAAGGCGCGGGCAGCAGCCGAAGGCCCGACTTCCCGCACTGCGGGTGCCGAACTTGAATATCCAACTTCAAAAATTCAAAATCCAAACTTCTTCCCTCGGCATCAGAACCGGAAATCCACACCGGCGCTCACATAGAGCGCGGGGCGGTAGTGGTGGTTGCCGAAGGAATCCTTACGGGCGTTGCGCTCCAGGAACTGGGCGTTGGTTGTCACTGTGGAACCGACCGAAGCCGTGATGATTCGCTTGGTCTGCCCCGGCTGCGAGAAGTCGTACTCCACCGTACCACCCACCACGAGCGAACGCACACGGAAGATGCGGTCGCCGCGGTCAGTCTCCACCGCCCAGATACCACCGCGAGTCGCGACAAAGGGGCCAAAGGAAAGGCGCTCAGTGGCATGGTACATGGCCTCCAACTGGTAGCCGCTCAGCTTCACAGTCCACTCGTCGCAGGGAGTCCACTCAAAGCGCACCATCGGCACCACAAGATACTCCGCAAAGCGGGGCGACATTGCCAACCCGAGCGAGTACGAAAAGGTATCGCTGTGCTTAACAGTGTAGAAAGCATAGGCAGCCACATCCAGACCCTTACCCACGGCCTCGCAGTCGGATGCCACCTCAGGAGCCAAGCCATAGGTCCAGCGGTTGCCGTTATCCATCGGGGTGATGAAGGTGATGGGCAGCGCAAAGTTGTAGAAAACATCATTGTGCAGGTCAAGCGTACCGCCGGTATTGGCAATGGTCACCTTGCTATCAAACTGCACGTTAATCATCGTCTTGCCCCAGCCCGTTTTGCGCGGGTCCGACAGAGGCAGCGTGAGCGCATAGCTCTGCAAGCTCAGCTCGGAACCACCGTGGCGCTCGCCCATGCGGGTGAACCACTCAAAACGCCCGTAGCTGGGCAGCACACCTGTATCGGGCAGCCCGTAGCGCCACGCATTCATGACCTGCTGTTCTGTCACAGTGGCCGATGTCTGTTCCCCGGCCTGTACCATTCCGGCAGCCAGAGCCGCCATCATCACAACACTCGGTGTTCTCATGCGCTCCATACTACCACGTTCGTTTGATTATGGCAAGTGTTATATTATTTAAACAATCCGAAACAAGTCACACAAAGTTACGTCTGCCACAGTCACGTTATCTCAAAAACCTCACCTGCTCTATTCTTTAGAACTCAAAAATCACTAAACTTTTCCGAATTTTCATCGTTTTTTGACTGAAAGCGAAAAAAAAGCTAGTGTTTCCTCTAACTTTGTGCTAATATAGCACCGTTCCCGAGAGGGAGAGAGTACATCATCATACAGAATTGCACAAGCTATGAACGATCTCACGAAACCTTTCAAGCGTCTGCCGGTGGCACTTATCGGCACAGGTTCCTATGTACCTGAAACCCGCCTGACCAACTCTGATCTGGAGAAAATGGTCGAAACCTCGAACGAATGGATTATCGAGCGCACCGGTATTGAAGAGCGCCGCATTGCCGCCCCCGGCGAGAAGACCAGCGACATGGCCACACAGGCTGCCAAGAAGGCCATGGAAGCCGCCGGCGTCACCCCCGAGGAAATCGACCTCATCATCGTCGGCACCGTCACGCCCGACACCTTCACCCCCTCCACCGCCTGCTATGTGCAGGCCAACATCGGCGCCGTGAATGCCGCGGCTTTCGATATTTCCGCCGCCTGCTCCAGCTTCCTTTTCGCGCTGAAGACCGCCGTACAGTACATCGGCTGCGGTCAGGCCCGCACGGCTCTTATTATCTCCTCCGAGAAGCTCAGTCACATCGTGAACTGGGAAGACCGCAGCACCTGCGTGCTCTTCGGTGACGGTGCCGGTGCCGCCGTGCTGCAGACCGGCACAGGCAAGGAGGGCGACAGCGCCATTCTGGCCTCCGACATCGGGTCCGACGGCACACTGACCGACCTGCTGATGGTTCCCGGCGGTGGTTCTGCCATTCCCACGACCGAGGAGAACATCCACGAGAAGCTCTACACGCTGGCCATGCGCGGCAACGAGGTATTCCGCTACGCCGTGGCTCACATGAAGGACTCCGCCCTGTCGCTCATCGAGCGTACCGGCATTAAGCCCGAGGAAGTCAACGTTGTGATTCCCCATCAGGCCAACCTGCGTATCATCAACGCCGTGGCTCAGCGTCTGGGTATTCCTGTGGAGCGCGTGTTCATCAACCTGCAGAAGTACGGCAACACCTCCGGCGCTGCCTGCGCCATCGCACTCGATGAGGCCATTCGCACCGGCAAGGCCAAGAAGGGCGACATCGTGCTGATGGTCACCTTCGGTGCCGGCCTTACATGGAGTAGTGCTGCCATCCGACTCTGATAAAGACTCGTTACAGTTATGAAAGACAAGCCTTGCCTTTCGTAACTTGTAACCGCAAACCTTTTGTCATTCCGGCTCACAAGCTACGTTATGCGCAGCTCAGCGTTCACCGCTGAGCTCGCTCGTTTGTACACCGACAACACGACGGAAGCCCCGCTGGTATTCCCCTGCACCTGCCCGGCTGCCTATGCCTTTGTTGTGGCACTGGTAACCGCGCAGAGCAAGGAACCACGACGCATCTGGGCGGTGTCGGATGCCCTGCCCATGCAGGAGCGCGTAGCGGCGGAGCTCCCGCTGTGGGATACCCCCTGCATCTTTGTTCCCGAGCGCGAAATCCACGTCAACAACGGCCTGAGTGACCCTGATTTGGCAGCAGAACGACTGGAAGCCCTGCGCGCCATCTCCGCTGAGCCGAAAGCCCCACAGGTCGTGGTCGTGACAGCTGCAGCCCTCGAGCAGGCAGCCCCGGCCTTTGCACAAGCCACGCCCGACTCCGCCATCACGCTCAAAGTGGGCGACGAACACTCCCCCGAGCAACTGCAGGCCGCCCTGACCTCCCACAGCTTTGAACGAGTGGAACAAGTGACAGCCCGCGGCCAGTGGAGTCTGCGCGGCGGTATTCTCGACGTCTTCCCGCTGCAGTCGGCTTGGCCACTGCGTATTGAGTTCTTCGGCGATGAAATTGAGAGCATACGCGCCTTCGACATCGACAGCCAGCTCTCCTTCCGCAAGCTGGCAGATGCCGAGCTGATACTGGACGAACCGCCGGCCGACCGTCGCCTGCGCGACCTCATTTCCCCGCAGGATTGGGTTATATCGCTTCCCGGTTGTGGCGAACCCGGCAATGTGCTCGTGTTCGAAACCCCGCCCGAGGTGGCAGACGTGGTACCCGAGCTGGACGAACTGCACCGAAAGGAGGAGCTCTCCTTCTACGGCGAGCCGCTCGGCAGCTTCGATACCGGCGATTTCGTCATGCAGGCAGCGCGCCGGGATTTGGCACGCAACAGTCTGGAACAGTGGAACCGGCAGAAGTGGCGTATCGTCATGTATTTCCCCCATGAAGGCGAGAAAAAACGCTTCGAGGAAATCTGCGGCGAGGACGAAGCCTGGCGCTCCGTGCAGAGCCGCGACGGCGATTTACCCTTCGGCTTCACCGTACCGGGAGCCCGGCTGGCTGTGCTCTCGGCCGCCGAGATATTCGGCCGCTACTCCTCGCCCCGCGCCCGTAAGAGGGATGACCGCGAGGACCGCCTGCGCCGCGAGCGAGCTCAGGCTCCGCTGCGCGAAATCGCCCCCGGCGACCTCGTGATTCACTCCGCCCATGGTCTGGGGCGCTTCGAGGGCATTGTACAAGACCCCAAAACAGGCGAGCAGGAACTGCATATTCAGTACGCCGGCGGTGTGCTGCTGCGCATCCCCCTGCAGCAGAGCCATTTAGTCAGCAAGTATGTAGGCTTGGGAGCAAAGGCCCCGGAGCTGTCAAAACTGGGGGATGCCCGCTGGCGCCGTGCCTGTCAGGCCGCCGAGCGAGCCGTACAGGACTACGCCGCCCAGTTGCTGGAAGTTCAGGCCGAGCGCGAGAGCAACACAGGCTATGCCCATCCCGCCGACTCCTCGTGGATGTGGCAGTTCGAGTCCTCCTTCCCCTTCCGCGAGACCCCGGACCAGCTGCGAGCCATCAACCAGTGCAAGGCCGACATGGAAGCCCCCCGCCCCATGGACCGCCTGATTTGCGGCGACGTAGGCTTCGGCAAGACCGAGGTAGCCATTCGTGCGGCTTTCAAGTGTGTGACCGGTGGTCGACAGGCCGCCATACTGGCGCCCACCACCGTGCTGGCCGACCAGCACTACCGCACCTTCCGCAGCCGCATGAGCGAATACCCCGTTCGCATTGAGTTGCTCAGCCGCTTCACCCCCGCCAAAAAGGCGGCTGAAATCATCGAGGGCATGCGCCGTGGCGACGTCGATATTGTTATCGGCACCCACCGACTCATTTCCAAAAATGTCAACTTCAAGAACTTGGGACTGGCCGTTATCGATGAAGAGCAGCGCTTCGGCGTGCGCCACAAAGAGCAGTTCAAGCGCATGTTCCGCATGGTCGACATGCTCACCCTCTCCGCCACTCCCATTCCCCGCACCCTCTACGTTGCACTCATGGGCGCCAAGGACATGAGCACCATCGACACCGCACCGCTCAACCGCCTGCCCGTGCAAACCGCCGTTTGCCCCTACAACGAGGAGCTTATCACCCGCGCCATTGAGCGCGAACTCGCCCGCAACGGTCAGGTATTCTTCCTGCATAACCGCGTGCAGAGCATTCACAAAACCGCCGAAACCCTGCAGCGACTGGTGCCGAAAGCGCGTATCGTCATCGGCCACGGGCAAATGGACAAGAGCGACCTCGAGTGCGTGATGCGTGACTTCGTAGCGGGCAAGGCCGATATCCTGCTCTCCACCACCATCATTGAGAGCGGTATCGACATACCGAACGCCAACACCATCATTATTGACCGCGCCGACCGCTTCGGTCTGGCCGACCTCTACCAGCTGCGCGGCCGAGTGGGCCGCGGCGGCCACCGAGCCTACGCCTACCTGCTACTCCCGCCGGATGCCCTCTGCACCTCCGACGCCCGCAAACGCGTGTCGGCCATCAAGCAATACACCGAGCTGGGCAGTGGGTTCAAAATCGCCATGCGCGACCTCGAAATCCGAGGCGCCGGCAACCTGCTGGGCACTCAGCAGAGCGGGCACATTGCCGCCATCGGCTTCGAGCTCTACTGCCAACTGCTGCGCCAATCCATTGAACGACTGCAGGGGAAAGCCCCCACCATGCGTGCCGATGCCCAGCTGAAAGCCGACTTCCTCTGCGTGAGCGAGGCTGTCCTCTCCACTCGCCCCGATGCCGACAAACTCATCGGTGCCTTCATCCCCGAGGCCTGGGTCGAGAGCACCCAAACCCGCATGGCCTGCTACACCCAGCTCGCCAAAGCCCTGACAGAAGACGACGTCGACGACCTCGAGCGGCAGTGGATTGACCGCTTCGGCCCCCTGCCTCGACCCGCCCGCCACCTGCTCATCGCCCACAAAATCAAGATTTTCGCATCCCGTCGCAATATTTCCCACGTCGAAATCTCGGGCCAGAAACTCATGCTCACCCGCAACAAGGACTACATACTGCTCGACAGGCGTTTCCCCCGACTCGCCAAAATACGCCCCGCCGACAAACTCCGCGAAACCCTCAAGTTCCTGCAGGAGATGTGAAGAATGATTAAACAATCGGGGCGTATACGCTCCGGTAATGTAAACATTTCGAACTTTCAGTCATATCCGTTCGTCTCATCATTAGACGCAAGACCATCATGTGTACGCAATCTATCGTTCACAGTACATAGGATCTCCCCAGCTGCGACGGCGTTCTCCAAGCGCAACACGTTGTCGCTATCCTTGCGCATAGACAGAAAATTAGCATTACCATACCACAATATGCAGCGGTCAATAATAATAAAGTGCTCATGAAGATAGGGGTATGTATAAACACTTACTCCACAGTTCTTCAACAAGGATAGCAAACGTCGCACTTCCTCTTCTCTCTCAGGAAAAACGGACTCCTCCATGGTCAACACAGTGATACGGCGGACCTTATCAGCCCGCTCCGCCTGTAGTTCTAGAAACCACTGTACACCGCTCCTGTTCAGAGCCGGCGAAGACACAACAATTTCATTATCAGCGGCAATAATATCTTTTTCCAACGTCTGCTCATATGCTCTTCCCTCATAAAAAGAACTATCCTCCACAGATTCAACAAACAAAGGTTCTTGGCTATAAACTTTGTATCCCATTCGCTTATATGTGCGTAAACGCTTTCCGTACATGCGATCAAACACACGAACGCGAATATCAACATAGTCGTAAATTACGACCTCCTGCTTCCCATCATAATCTCTATGCAAACGTCCGGCGTACTGCTCCACATTCCCCTCCCACGATACGGGAGTTGTGAGCATCAGTGTATCAAGACGGGGATAATTAAATCCCTCACCAATATACTGACCTATAGCCACCACAACAACCGGTTCATCCGGCGGGGTTGCAAGCAGATTGCTGCGAATAAGCTCCCGCTCTTTGCTGGTGCGCCCACCACGTAAAAAATACAGATGAGGAACCTTCCCACGTAAGGCCGACAACAAATATTCGGCATGTTCGTTAAACTTGGTAAGTACTAACGGAGTCCGACCTTCATCCACAGCAGTCAAAACATCCGCCACAATAAGGTCGTTCCGGACGGTATCTCCAATAATCAGTCTATACAAATCCTGTATACGTTCATCCACTCCCATTGTGCAAAATCGAGTAAAACGGGGGTATACAAAATGCCGAACATTCTGACTTTCGGCTCGCTGCCTTGCAGTAAATCGGTAACGAATAGGCCCAAAAGCCATGAGAACTTTCTGCTCCATTCCATCATCACGCTTCGGAGTAGCGGTCAAACCATACACAAACTTTGCATTAACTCTATTGAGCACACAATTGGCCTGATAAGCTGCACCGTGGTGACACTCATCCATTATAACCATGCCGTAGCCCCTGACCAAAGGACTCATATCATCAATATCACCTAAGGACGTCACCATCGCAACATCCACCAAGCCACTAACAGAGTTATGCGCAGCAAATAATCTACCGATATGGCTCTTGCGTTTTCGACTGCGTCCAGACGGGGTTGTATATTCTGGCAATGGTTCGTCTATCTGCAAAAAACGCCTCAAATCATCCACCCAGTTTTTTAAAATCTCCCTGTTGTGAACCAAAATGAGTGTATTAACCTTACGCTCGGCTATCAGGTATGCCCCCACTGCAGTTTTGCCGAATGCCGTAGCAGCCTGTAAAATTCCCGTTTCATGAAGTAGCATAGCCTCAGCCGCCCTTTGCTGCTCCGGATATAAATTTGCTGTAAATTTTACGTTAAGCGCCTGACCTGTATTCCTAATATCCTCGTATTCTATCGGTAAAGAAAAATCACGACACAGTTTCAACACCTGCTCTCTTTTCCCGCGAGGAATGCCTATGTAGATATCGTCTTCATAAAAACATGGAATAATGCGAGCAATCCCTTTCACCGACAATCCCATCGCCCGATTGCGATAAAACTGAGGATTTCCAAATGAGGCTAACCGACGCAACGTGTTACATATTCTGGGGTGTAAGTTATCCGTACGCACATACAACATGCACGATTCCACTATCTTCATACTCCCTTCTACATCTTCCCGACGGAATATAAAATCACCATTTTTCCAAGGTTGAGCATCCTCTATACACGCACACGACATCGCCCCCATCTCCCCCTTTACACCCCATTCCCGAATTTTATCTCTAATAAATGCAGTTGATATTCGCCGAGTCTGCTTCAATCGCTCCCACTGATCAGGAATAGGCTGCCAATTCGCGTCCACGAAAGCGCTATTACCCTTTCTGAGTGCCTGTCCTTGTAACGGCAATGCAATTAAATTTCCTAGACCTCCTTCAGGCATAGTATCCTGAGCTGGCAGCATGCGATCATAGGCTAAAAAAGATTTTTGATTCACCAGCTCCGCACCGCGCGTCAACAGACAAGAACCGAAAATACGTGCATCTTTCGCGGAAACAGCTTCTTCAAAAAACAGCCAGACATGAGCGCCTTTTCCTGAACGTGAGCGTTCCACCAAAACATCTACCCCCAATTGTAAACACATGCGACGCAGGCAATCCACCTCGCCTTGCCAATCTATAACGACCTCATCATCATGATAGTCGAAATCAAACACAAGAAAATAACATGTTTCATCAGGCAACATAGGATAAATCCCTACAACATCACGGCCGTCCTCAGATTCCCCCTTCAAGTGTCGCATTAATACACGCTGATTTAACACCGTCCACTGTCTATGTGGGCAATCCATGCAGCGCACCTTCACACCCTCTCGTCGCACACACCGCCCCTGCACCCAAAAATTATCGCATACTGGATAATAGACGCTCTTTCCCTCACGGGTGACGTTGCGTTTAGCGTACACATCTTTCCGTCCTTTAAAGAAAGAATAAAACACTCGCGCATGCTCCGCTGTTATCTGAGGAAAAAACACGGAGGTTTGCGGAATTGAATTCTCGTCAGCAAATTTAATTCCATGCTGGGAGAGCAAAGACTTCAAGTAAGCATTCTCCACCTGCAACCGTTGTACAAGCAGTAATAAACAATCTGACGATGACGCAACAGGATTTTGCACGATACTCATTCTACATCACTTATACACATACGGCAAGAAAAAATTGAGACTCTTCTTCCCTAAAGCTTGCACATTCTGAGGATTCTGGTACAATACCGTAAGAAAGTGAGATTTATGACAGGGGCAAAACCATTCATTAAGTGGGTTGGAGGTAAGAGTCAACTGATTAGTCAGTTGGAAGAGTTGCTTCCTGCTGATTTTTGCAAGTGGGAAGAGGCTACCTATATTGAGCCCTTTGTTGGTGGTGGAGCCATGCTGTTCCACATGCTCAGCCACTTTCCCAACATCCGTCATGCTGTTATTAACGACATCAATCCGGATCTGACTACCTGCTATGTTACAGTCCGCGATGAGCCGAACAAACTGATACAGTCGCTGCAAACTATACAGCACGAATACGATTCTCTTAATAGCGAAGAAGCCAGAAAAGACTTTTACTACAAAACAAGAACCCGTTTCAACGAAAAGAATCTTTCTGCAGTCGAGAATACGACTCTTTTCTTCTTTCTGAATAGAACCTGTTATAATGGATTGTACAGAGTCAATAAGAACGGTGGGTTTAATGTACCTTTCGGCAAATACGAAACGCCAACCATTTTCAATCCGGATATCATCTACGCAGATAGTCAAGTTCTGCAAAAGGTTGAAATCTTAACAGGCGATTTTGAAAGCACCTATGAGAAAATACGTCAAAACACACTGTTCTATTTTGACCCGCCATACCGCCCGCTGAGCAACACATCCAGCTTCAACAGCTACAGCAAAGAAGATTTCAACGACCTCGCTCAGGTGCGACTTAAAAAGTTCTGTGACCGGGTTCACGAGGCCGGAGCCCACTTTATGCTCAGTAATTCTGACGGACGTGGAAAGGATATTAACGACACTTTTTTCGATGACTTATACTCAGCATACAGCATCGAAAGAGTCTGGGCTTCCCGATGCGTTAATTCCAATGTTTCAAAACGCGGTAAGTTAACTGAAATACTTGTCAGAAACTTTAAAATTGGATCAGTTCTAATAACAGCATAGCTCATTATGATTAGCAGTAAAGTTTTCGATAGAATGCGTCCTCTGTTTGATATTATAAGCAAAGCAAAAGGAAAAACTATAGGGCAAATTAAGGACGAGCTGAGCATCGAGCGCAGCAAAATGGTAAAAGGCGCATCTGGTTTAATCGTTGAAAAACTTCTTGGTTTTGAAAACAACAACCGCGACAGTGCAGACATTCCCGAAATAGGTTGCGAAATAAAAATACTCCCCCTGCAAAAGAACAGGGACGGGACAATAAAAGCAAAAGAGCCTACGGCCATCCAAATGATAAACTATATAGAGGTGGCTAAAGAAACATGGGAAACTGCAAAACTTCGAGGAAAAATAGCGCTCACATTTTGGGTTGTATACTTGGCTAAAACAAGTGGAAAAGCCATGGTGCAAAACGACTATGTGATAGTTGACTATTTCTTGGATCACCCCAATGATGTCCAAAATGGAATATTCAGAAAGGATTGGGAAAACATTCAGGAATATATCAAAACAGGCAGAGCCGATCAACTATCATGCAGCATGGGTGAATATCTCGAACCTAAAACCAAAGGAAAAAATAACCAAGATAAAACTGATGCACCTGATGGAAAAGGAGGAACGCTAAAAGCGAGGCGTCGAGCATTTTACTACAAAAAGAACTACACGAATACTGCAATCATCCCTAATCTTGATTTAACTTCCATAACTGAATGATTGAGTCTTTTTTCAAATCCACGAACCGTGACTATACGCTACTTCACGGGGACAGCCTCAAATTGCTTCCGAAAATTGACTTCAAGTTCGATTGTATCTTCGCCGATCCTCCCTACTTCCTCAGCAATGGAGGTATCAGCTACCAATCAGGTGAAGTTGTCTGTGTAGACAAAGGAAATTGGGATAAAGCAGAAACTCCTGAACAAATCGACACCTTCAACAGAGAATGGCTAACGCTCTGTAGAGAGAAATTGAGCGACAACGGCACCATTTGGATATCCGGCACATATCATAACATCTTTAGTATAGCTAACATTCTTAAAAGTTTAGGCTTTAAAATACTTAACGTTGTCACTTGGGTTAAAACCAATCCACCGCCCAATATCTCCTGTCGATTTTTCACTTATTCGTCTGAATTTGTTATCTGGGCTCGCAAAAATCCCAAGAAGCCGCACTATTTTAATTACGAGCTCATGAAAAAGCTCAACGATAACAAACAAATGCCTGACGTATGGCACTTACCGGCTATTGCCCGATGGGAAAAATCATGCGGTAAGCATCCCACCCAGAAACCGCTTTCTCTCCTTACTCGTATCATTCTTGCCTCCACTCCGGAAAATGGATGGATTCTCGACCCATTCTGCGGTAGTGGCACCACAGGAATCGCTGCCTCCCTGCTCGGACGTCGATTTTTAGGCATTGAGAAAGAACTCCCGTTCCTGGAAATCGCAAAAAACAGACGTGAGGAGCTGAATTCCGAAACAACTCGCTACACTATCGCTTCCAAAATAAAGGATTTGAAAAAAATCTGAATGTGTGATATTTTGTCCGAATAAGCCTTGACTTGAGGTATTACATTATATATAATACCTTATATCCATGAACCATACATACCAATCGAAATGCGAAGTCAAAGGCCGCGATAATGGGATCGACCACATGATTGTCGCCTTCTACCGAGACGAAACTCTCGTCTCAAGAGAAAGAGTAACTCGAGATCCGGAAACAGGCGGGTGGAACTATTGCATGGATGTTTTTGAAGGTCAATACACTGCTTTCGATGTTATGGCGGGTATTGCAGGATTAAACAATGCATTCAACGATGCCGATGCCCTATGTTATGAAGCCAGCTGGGAATGCCCCGGCGAGCTCATCGATATCTTATGTTACTACGAAAATACCTTCTCTAAAGAATTGTTACAACAACGCAAGGAAGCAGTCAGCGCGAATATCAACTCATACAACTTCCCGGTGACGCCTGCTATTCATTAACTGTCCCCCTCCCATCTCGCAACCATGTAAGGATGCCGGAGAATTCGGCGATGGTGAGAACAGTTTGGGTAGGGTCGTTTTTGCCGATAGAGTGGTCGAGTTTCATGCCGGTGGTGGCAGCGAGGGCGGCGCGGTAGTCGGGGTTCTGATTGTAGCAGGCGCAGAAGGCAGCGCGAAGTGTTGAAATATTTGTAATTTTCCCTCAACAGTTGCCCATAATCCCAACAATTACCTCTAAACACTTGCGCAGCCTTAGTAGTTAGAGTAAAAAAATGAGCTATGGAATATCTCATAGCGTTGACGTTACTGGTATTGGTGGGAGCCTGGGTTGTGGGGGCCTATATTCGCCTGCACCATCTGTATGTGCGGGTACAGGGGGCCTGGGAGAAATGGCACAGTGCCGCCGAGCACCGCAATGAGTGCCTGGGGGATTTTGTGGCGGTGTTTACCTGCCACCTGCCGCAGGAGGACATGTTGGCGCGCGATATCCGCCGCTGGTCAGAAGACAGCCGACGGGCTCTGGCAGCCCAGACCGCCGCGCCGCTGCAGGGGCGTGCTCGCGATCTGGAGCTCACAGAGCGGCAATTACGGCGTGTTCTGCGCTATTCCGACCGCGCTATGGAGGCCACGCCACAGGCCGGTGAAACCGAGCAGCTGCTGGGGCTTTACCACACCATGGCACTCTCTGACCGCCTGCAGCAAGAGGAAGCCCATATCTACAACCGCACCGTGCGCGATTTCAACGCCGCGCTCGACGAACCGGCCATGCGCCTCATCGGTCCCACCCTCGGATTTTCACCCATCGATGACCTGAACGGAGGGACGTTGAAAGTTGAAGCGCGTTGGAACAATTAAGAAAAGAGCAATTTGCCGAGGCGAATGGCGAACCGAAGGTGAGCGGAATTCAAAAGCCCGAGGTACGAGGGCGGTAGCTCAATAGGCAGGGGCGTAAGCCCCTGCAGCGAGTACAAAAAGAACATGAGCCCTGAGGGCGGCAGAAACGGCGCGTA
>JAZSEM010000112.1:0-20340 GCA_045531695.1 Akkermansia sp. | reverse complement strand
ATCGCTTAAGAAGAGACGTAAGGCTAAGATCAACAAGCACAAGCGCAGCAAGCGCATGCGCCAGAACCGCCACAAGAAGCGTTTGCGTTACAAGTCCTAAGCTGCGCGCTTAGGCCACGTCCGCAAGCGACGCTGTTCTTTCTCACGGCACTGCTCCCCAGCGAGCAGTGCCGTTTTGATTTACCCTGCGCTGACATGCATTCGCCTTGACGGTTCGATTGTTATACGTAGAATAGTCGCAACATTTACAAGCACCATGGCTAATACTCACCAATTTCAAACAGAAGTACGTCAGCTGCTCGATATCGTGATTCACGCATTCTACAGTGACCGCGAAGTATTCGTGCGAGAGCTGGTTTCCAATGCCTCCGACGCTCTCGAAAAGCTGCGCCTCAAGCAACTCACCAATGCCGCCGTGTACGAGGCCGAGCGCGAGCTGCGCATCAGCATCACCACCGATGAGGAGGCCAAGACCCTCACCATCGCCGATGCCGGTATCGGCATGACACAGGATGAGGTGGTGGAGTACCTCGGCACCATTGCCCACTCCGGCACCAAGAAGTTCCTGGAGATGATGAAAGAAAGCAAGGGCGGCACGCAGGACCTTATCGGCCAGTTTGGCGTAGGCTTCTACAGCGTATTCATGGCTGCCGATGAGGTGGAGGTGACCACCCGCTCCTGGCAGCCCGATGCCACCCCTGTGAAGTGGGTCAGCGACGGCAAGGAAGGCTACACCCTCACCGAAGCCGCTGCCGACACCCCACGCGGTACCAGCATCCTGATTCACCTGAAGGAGGACGCCGCCGATTTCGCCCGCGCAGAGCACGTGCGCCACATCATCAGCAAGTACAGCAACTTCGTCGGTTTCCCCATCGACTTCAACGGAGAGCACCTCAACACCGTGCAGGCCATCTGGATGAAGAATAAGAAGGACGTGAAGCCCGAGGAATACGAGGAGTTCTACAAGTTCACCGCCCACAGCGAAACGGCACCGATGAGCTACATGCACTTCAGCGCAGATGCCCCCATCGTGCTCAACTCCGTTCTCTTTGTACCCGAGGAAAACCCGGAAATCATGGGCTTCGGTCGTTGCGAGCCCCGCGTAGCTCTGTACTGCCACAAGGTACTCATTGACAGCAAACCCGAGAACCTGTTGCCCGAGTGGCTGCGCTTCCTGACCGGTGTGGTCGACAGCGAAGACCTGCCCCTGAACATCTCCCGCGAAATGCTGCAGGACAACTCCCTGCTGCGCCGCATTTCCGGCATCATCACCAAGCGCTTCATCAAGCACCTCGAGGGGATTGCCAAGGACAGCAGCGACAAGTACGAGACCTTCTGGCAGCAGTACAGCCGCTATATCAAGGAAGGTGTGGTCACCAGCTGGGAGCACAAGGATGCTCTGGGCAAGCTGCTGCGCTTCGAGTCCACCTTTACCGAGGCCGGCAAGCTCACCTCCTTCGCTGACTACGTGAGCCGCATGAAGGAAAACCAGAAGGATATTTACGTGCTCTTCGGCAGCTCCCGCGCCCAGCTGGAGCACAGCCCGTATCTGGACGCCCTGACGGCCCGCGGATTCGAGGTAGCCTTCTTCACCGACGGTGGCGACCAGTTCGTTATCGACAGCCTGATGAAGGTGGAGGACAAGGAAATCAAAGCCATCGACCGCGCCAACCTCGACCTACCCCCGCTCGAGAACCAGCCCGATCAGCCCGGCCTGGACGAAGACCAAGCCAAGAGCCTGACCGATTGGATTGCCGAGACTCACAAGGATTCCTTCAGCAAGGTAAGCACCAGCGACCGCGTGACCAGCGCCCCCGCCATCGCTCTGCAGGGCGAGAACGACATCTCCCCCGAAATCAAGGCATACCTCAAGGCTATGGGCCAGCCCGTCCCCGAGGTGCACCCCGAGATTGCCTTCAACCCGCACAGCCCGATTGTACAGCGACTGGCCGAGCTGCGTTGCGAGAATGAGGAACTGGCCGGTCTGCTGGCCGACCAGATTATCAACACCGCTCTGCTCCGCGCCGGCATGCTCGAAGATCCGGCCAAGCTTGCCGACAACTCTCAGGCTCTGCTCGAGAAGCTGCTGGCTAAGTAAAGCCCGGCGCTCAACAGTTAAAACAGAAAGCCGCGCTTCCTGAAAAGGAGCGCGGTTTTCTGTTATTAAAAAATCGAAAAAAAAATTACTTATCGAGGGAAGCAATGAGTGTGGGCATATCGGGCGCCAGCTTACCATCGTCCATAATCGTGGGCAACTGAGCAATACCGGCGCGGGTAATCAACGGGAAAGCCTCATCGGGATCCTCGCCATTTTTCAAAGCCTCCACGGCAGACTGAGTACCCTCAATGAAGAAGTTCACCAGTTTAAGACTACGACTCACACTTTCCTGCATATTAATCAGGTTATTGCGAGCCTCATTCATAATCTCCAGACGGTGAGTCAGGGTAGCCTCGCCCTTCACCGTTGCGTCGAAGAACTCCTTAATCTGAGCAAGGGTCACACGAGCCTGCTTCAGACACAGCGCACCAATCAAACAGGCTACACTATCCTCACCGTACACGCGGCGCCCGGAAGGAGTGCGCTCCACATGGCGAATGATACCCGCCTTTTCATAATAGCGGAGGGTATGAACAGACAAACCGGTCTTGCGAGCCAGTGCAGAAATAGAATAACGTGTTTCTTTGGCGGTCATGACTGAACTAAAGCGCTATTAGAACAAACTGCAACATTGTTGTCAAGCCTAAATCTTAACGTGCGCGCGCGATTTTACATGTGACAATTTTGTCACATTATGGCAAAGCGTAAGCTTGCATACTCACATCAGATGTGGCAGAATAAAAAAACATTCTATGGACGCCATACTCAGCACACTTCAAACAATCGGTATCATTTTACTGGTTATTCTGTTTTTCAACCTCATGATTTTCGTGCATGAGCTTGGTCATTTTCTGGCCGGCAAATGGCGCGGCGCCTACATTGACCGCTTTCAGATATGGTTCGGTAAACCCATTTGGAGCAAGACAATCAACGGCGTACGTTGGGGCTTGGGCTGGCTCCCCTTGGGCGGTTTTGTGTCACTCCCGCAAATGGAGGACATGGAGAGCATAGAGGGCAAGGCGGATTTACCGAAAGATTTGAAGAAGCTCAAGGCGATTGACAAAGTCATTATCGCAGCGGCAGGCCCCCTGTTCTCCCTACTGCTGGCTTATGTATTTGCTGTAATCGTGTGGGGTGTTGGTAAACCCGTGGCCGAGGTTCAGGGAACCCGTATCGGCTACATGACGCCCGATTCTACCGCTGCCCAGGCCGGCCTGCTGCCCGGCGACCGAGTGCTTGCCATCGATGGCCAGACTGTCACCAAATGGATGGGCAACATGGAGGGCGTGCGCGAGCTCGTAGCCATGAGCGAGGGCAAAAAGATACGCTTCACCGTTGCCCGCCCGCAGGCCGATGGCAGCGAACAGACTCTCGACATTGACTGCGGCTACAAAGTGCCCGAGACGGCTTGGTGGCAACGCACGGCCCTGCGTCAGGTCGGTATTCTGCCCACTCAGCCCACAGTCGTGGGTAATATCCTGCCCGGTTCTCCTGCCGAACAGGCCGGCCTGCAAAGCGGCCAGACCATCACCGCCGTCAACGGCACAGCAGTTTACACCCCCTACGCCGTCATGGAGGTTGCCGACAAGGGCACCCCCATGGAGCTGACGCTGCGCAATGCCGACGGCACCACTACGACTGCAACTGTTACCTCCACGGTGCCCGCCAACTGGCAGGGTCTGCCCGGGGCACGCCCCGTCATGGGCTTCGGTTGGCAGAGCTCCATGGCCGACATTCAGTTCGAACACCCCTCCCCTCAGGCTCAGGTCAACCAGAGCCTTAAATGGATGAAGGACACACTGGCCAAGGTCTGCGCTCCCGGCAGCAATATTGGTATGGAGCACCTCAGCGGTCCCGTGGGCATCGGCTCCTACATGTACCAGATGTTCCAGGCCGGCGACGGCATCGGCTGGCGCCTGGTGCTGTGGTTTGCCGTTGTGCTCAATGTGAACCTGGCTGTACTTAACATTCTGCCCCTGCCCGTGGTGGATGGCGGGCACGTGGTGCTGGGCCTCATCGAGATGGTCATCGGTCGCCCCGTCAGCAGCAAGTTCCTCGACTGGATTTTCAACGGCTTTGTGGTCTTGCTCATGGCGTTCTTCATCTTTGTAACCTTCAAGGATGTAGGCGACTTAGTCGGCGGAGAGGACGCAGTGGAGCTCCCTGAACCTATCTTCTCAACACCACAGCAGTAAGTCAGAATGCTGCGATTTTTCAAATACTTTCTGCTGGTGCCGGTGGTTGTGCTGCTGGGCTTCATCGTAGCAGAAAAACTCGATTTGGCCGGCACCGCACACCACATTATGGGGGTCGATGCCGCTGCCGCCGGGGCTGTACCCAACCCCGACTGGCATCCATCAACCCCATTGGCTGCCGTTATCGCTTTAACCTCGGCCCCGGTGAGTTTGCCCGACTTCAGCAGGAACAGCTCCCGCAGCAAAGCGGATGGTTGAAGAAAAACCCCGCCGACAAGCTCTACTTCCCCGGCATCAGCGAAGTCACCACGCCCGATGCCGAGGTATTTGTCAACACCGACCTCCCCTACCGAGTGCGCTGGGTCGTCTACAACCCGAAAACTGAGCTGCTCTACCTCGGTTACTATTCGCACTGACGGTGTCCTTCTGTTTGTCTTGACTAAGGCACAAGGAGCGTGCTAGCATATCACCCACCATGGAGGCAGACACGAAAAAAGCCATAGCAGCGGGGTCATCCGTTTTATGGAGCGCATTGCTCACGGTCATGAAGTTTATCGTGGGTATTGTGACAGGTTCACTGGGTATACTGTCGGAGGCCCTGCACAGCGCCCTTGACATGTTGGCAGCACTGGGCACCTACTGTGCCGTAAAAATTGCCGCACGCCCGGCAGATGCCGAGCACCCCTACGGCCACGGCAAAGTCGAGAGCCTGATGGCGCTGGCCGAAACCCTGCTGCTGCTCATCACCGCCGGTTGGGTGATTATGGAAGCCATTGCTCGCCTG
Organism: Akkermansia sp.; assembly: GCA_045531695.1. GTDB lineage: Bacteria > Verrucomicrobiota > Verrucomicrobiia > Verrucomicrobiales > Akkermansiaceae > Akkermansia. The sequence goes on along the minus strand of JAZSEM010000112.1, from coordinate 15,263 downwards.
ACTGCCGACAATGACGATGCGCTGCATGTGGAAACCAATATCTGGGCCTTTGTGGTCATCATCGTCTCGCTGGTCGTGGACATCAACCGAGCCGCCATGCTCAAGCGCGTAGCCAAGGAGACGAAGAGCGATGCGCTCGAGGCCGATGCCGCTCACTTTGCCTCCGACATCTGGAGCAGTGCCGCCGTACTGCTGGGTATCAGCGGTGCAGCCGTCGCCCACATGACAGTTGCGGACAGCTGGCTGCACTGGCTGCTCATGCGCGCGGACGTACTGGCATCTCTGGCCGTGGCAATCCTCATTCTTCACATCTGCTGGGAGCTCGGCTGCAAAGCCATCAATAACCTGATGGACAAGACAGACGGCGAAACAGCACGCTCAGTGCGCAGCCTGATGGCGGAGCGCATGCCCGCCTACCCCCTGCAGACCTTGCGAGTGCGCGAGGTTGGCAACAAAGCCTATATCGAAATGGTAGTGGCCGTACCGAGAGAACTGCATGTTGATACTGCTCACGATATATCCGAGGCCATTGAGGAACTGATATCCACCGCGATTCCCGGTGCCGAAACAGTCGTGCACATGCACCCGACGGATGCCACCCCCGACACGCATGAAATGATTGTGCGCCGTATCGCCCTCACCCACCGTTTCGGTGTACACGGGCTGGTGCTCATGCAAGCCGAACAGGGCTACACCGTTTTCGCCGACCTCGAACTTCCCGGCGGAGCCTCACTCGACAGCTGGCACGTGGCCATTCAGGCATTCCGCAAAGAGGTTAAGCTGCGACTGAATGCCGAGCGCGTCATGGTGCACATCGAGCCCGACCTGCGAGAAATCCCGACATTCACCACCCCCGTGCCGGAGGATTGGGAACAGATGGTGCGCCGCGCCATGATTGATAACGGCGCCCCCCTGCCCCACACCATCAGCCTCTACACCGAGGGCAACCACCGCTTCTGCATCATCACCATCCCCCAGAACAGCGGTCTGAATGTGCAGGAGAGCCACGATCACCTGTCGGCCATCAACCGCAAATTGCGTGCCACCCTCCCCCCGGTTGCCAGGTTGATTGTGCTGTATGATTAAAACGCACCCTGCGCGTGCGACTTCTGCGTATATTTCGCGGCGCACACGCGCTTTGCGCTTGCCTGCTCATTAAAAACATGCTACACTGCACGCCGTGAAGGTTATTGTTGTTACAGGAGGTATCGCATCTGGTAAGTCAACGGTTGTTCAAATGCTTACCGAAATCGGCGGACAGGGTATGCAGGTCTTTGACTGCGATAAGGCAGTGCAGGAACTGCAGCAGAGCGGCAAGCTGTCGCGTGACCTGGTGACGGCATTCGGCACAGAAGCTCTCAACGACGACGGCAGCGTGAACAAGGATTTGCTGCGAGACATTGTCAGTAAGGATGCTGAGGGCCGCCACAAGCTCGATGAAATTGTGCACCCGAAAGTAGCACAGCTGTGCCGCGAAGCTCAGGCTGCAGCCCGCAGCAGCGAGCTGGTGCACACCTTCCTGGTCGATATTCCCCTTTATTTTGAAAGTCAGGCCGACTTCGGCGCCGACCGCGTATGCCTGGTGGCTGCAACGAGCGAGACTCAAATTAAGCGCATGGCCGAGCGCAACGGCTTCTCCCGCGAAATGGCCGAGGGCATGATTGCTGCGCAGATGCCCACGCAGGAAAAGATTGAGCGCTCCGGCACCGTGTTCTGGAACGAGGGTTCGGTGGAACAGCTGCGTGCTCAGGTGCAGTATTTCTTCGATTCCGAGCTTTCCAAGGAGGCCGAGGTTGTACACCGCCGCGCTAAAGTTGTCGACATGAACGAACTGCGCGCCATGCCGCTCAATGACCTGCGCAAACTGGCCGACGTGAACATCAAGAAAGGTGCCACCGGCAAGACCCGCCACGAACTGGTACAGGAACTTTGCCGCACCTTTGCCAAGCTTGGTAATCAGGTCGTTGTGGAAGGTGTACTGGACCTCACGAAGGACGGCACCGTACTCATGCGCGATGAGCAGCGCAGCTACAGACACGAAGTGGACGATGTAGCCGTACCCGCAGAGCTGATGAAGCGCCACTCCCTGCGCCCCGGCAACAAGGTAACCGTCAAGCTCTCCGCAGATCAGAGCAGTAAGAGCAACCGCCCCCTTCGTGCCGGCGAAGTGCTGACGATTGAGGGAACCCCGGTGGCTGATTATGTGCAGCCCAAGGAGTTCGACAAGCTCACCCCCCTCTTCCCCCGCGAGCGCCTGATTCTCGAGAACGCCGACCTCAAAATCCCCTCCATGCGCGTGCTTGACCTCATCACCCCGTTGGGCATGGGACAGCGCGCTCTGGTCGTAGCTCCGCCCCGTGGTGGCAAGACCGTGCTGCTCAAGAACATGGCCAAATCCATCCGCGCCAATTATCCGAAGGCCGAGCTGCTTATTCTCCTGCTCGACGAGCGCCCGGAAGAAGTAACGGATTTCGAGGAAACGGTGGATGCTCCCGTACTGGCCTCTACCTTCGATGAACCCTCCCGCCGCCATGCCCAGCTGAGCGACATGGTGCTCGAGCGCGCCCGCCGACTGGTGGAACAAGGCAAGGATGTCATCATCATGCTCGACTCCCTCACCCGACTTTCACGCGGTTACAATGCCAATCAGACCGGTGGTAGAATCATGTCCGGTGGTCTGGGTTCCAATGCTCTTGAAAAGCCCCGCAAGTTCTTCGGTGCGGCACGAAACGTCGAAGAGGGCGGCAGCCTGACCATCATTGCCACCTGTCTGGTAGACACCGAGTCCCGTATGGATGAAATCATCTTCGAGGAGTTCAAGGGCACCGGTAATATGGAAATCAGACTCGACCGCGAACTGGCAGAGCGCCGCATGTACCCGGCCATCTCCATTCCCCAGAGCGGCACCCGTAACGACGACCGCCTGTACCACCCCGACGAGTTCTCCCGCATACTGCAGGTGCGCCGTCAGCTGGCCAGTCATCCCGGTTGGGAGGCTCTGGAGCTACTGCTCAGGAACATTCGCCGCACTCAGAACAACGCTGAGCTGCTTATCAGCGGATTGCTTGACAAAAAGTAAAGCGAAAGTTCACAATCCCCCTTTCAGCCCCCCTCACTGCCTGAAAAGTTGAGGGGGTTTTTGATAGTTTTGAGTGTTATAACATGGACTTTTTACACAATAAACTTGAAAACTGCACCTCAAAATGCTACAATCAACTCAGAGCCACTCTCAGGCTTGTCGCTTCACCAAACCATAATAACTCACTATGTCACTCGAATCATTCTTCAATCCGAAGAGCATCGCAGTTGTCGGCGTTTCTGCCGATCCCACCAAGCTGGGCGCCGTTGTATTCAATAACATTATCTCCGCTGATTACAAGGGCAAGCTCTATGGCGTGAACCCCAAGATGGCCGGTCAGGAACTTTGCGGCAAGCCCTGCTATGCCAGCGTTGACACACTGCCCGAGCCGATGGATCTCGTGGTCATTCTCGTACCTGCCCGCTTCACCGAGGGCGTGATTGATGCCTGTATCGCCAATGGCACCAAGAACATCTCCATCATCACCGCCGGTTTCGCTGAAGTTGGTGAGAAGGAGCTCGAGAAGCGCATCGCTCAGAAGTGCCTCGACAACGGCATCAACCTGCTTGGCCCGAACTGCCTGGGTCACATCTCCACCTTTGATTGTGTGAACGCATCCTTCGCCGATGGTTTCCCCGGCAAGGGCAACGTAGCCTTCATCTCTCAGTCCGGCGCTTACTGCTCCGCTATCATGGACTGGGCCGCCGGCAAGGGCATCGGCTTCTCCCACTTCATCTCCATCGGTAACAAGGCCGTGATGGGTGAGGACGCCCTGCTCGCCGCCCTGAAGGATGACCCCAACACCAACGCTTTCGTCTTCTACCTCGAATCCCTGAAGAACGGTAAGGAGTTCCTCAAGGTGATTAAGGAGGTTTCCGACACCAAGCCCTGCGTCATCATGGAGCCCGGCAAGAGCGCCAAGGCTCAGGCTGCCTCCCTGTCCCACACCGGTTCTCTGGCACCGAACTACCGCGTGCTCGAGATGGCTCTGCAGGGTGCAGGCGCCATTCAGGCTTACAACGACCGCGAGCTCTTCGGCCTGCTGGAGGTGCTGCAGTACTGCAACCACAACCAGTTCGACGGCCAGGTTGCCGTGCTGACCAACGCCGGTGGTGTGGGTGTGCTTACCTCTGACCTCTGCGAGGAGGCCGGTCTGGACCTGGCTCGCCCCAGCGAGAAGACCATCGAGGCTCTGCGCGCCGTTCTTACCCCCGAGGCCTCCCTCGGCAACCCCATCGACGTAGTGGGCGACGCCAAGGCCGACCGCTACGAGGCCGCCCTCAAGGTGCTCTGCGAGAGCGGCGAGTACAAGAACATCCTCGTTCTGCTTACTCCCCAGCGCGTAACCGACTGCCCCGGCACCGCCGAGGCCGTTATCAAGCTGGCTCCCCAGTACCCGAACGTCAACATCTTCTGCTCCTTCGTGGGTGGTGCCCGTGTGGACGAGGGCCGCGTGCTGCTCGACAAGGCCAAGATTCTCAACTACGAGTACCCCGCCGACATCGTGCGCCTGCTCGGTCTGCTGAAGGCTCAGATGGCTTTCCGCGGCAAGAAGCTCGCCACCTGCGAAACAGGCGAAGTCCCCGCCGAAATCAAGGCTGCCGTTACCCCCGCCAAGGAAGCCGGCCTTGCCTCCCTGCCCCAGGACACCGTGAACATGCTCATGGACCACTACGGCATCGATTACCCGAAGTGCGGCAACTTCACCGACAAGGAAGAGGCTCTCGCCTTCTGCAAGACCATCTTCCCGAACGCTGTGGTGCTTAAGCTCTCCGCTCCCGATGCGCTCCACAAGACCGAAATGAAGGGTATCTACCTCAACATCAATGACGAGGCTTCCTTCAACGAGGCCTGGGAGGGCCTGTGGGGCTCCATCACCAAGTTCCAGCTCAAGGGTGCTTCCGTACTGATTCAGGAGATGATTACCAAGGCCACCGAGACCATTATCGGTGTGAACAGCGACAAGAACTTCGGCCGCGTGATGGTATTCGGCACCGGTGGTATCTACACCGAGGTCATGCGCGACACCACCATGCGCATCCTGCCCGCTGACGACTTCTCCGACATGATTAAGGAGACCAAGGTCGGCACCATCCTGAACGGTGTGCGTGGCGAGGCACCCAAGGCCGTAGGCCCGCTGGCCGACACTCTGGCCAAGGTGCAGAAGCTCGTGCTCGAGATTCCCGAGATTACCGCTATCGACGGTAACCCCGTGCTCGTCACCGCCGACCGCGCCGTTGTGGTGGACTTCAAGATGATTCTCAAGTAATCATCCCCCCCCTACGCAAAACAATACTTTGGGGCGCGCTCTCCGCAAAGGAGCGCGCCCTTTTTCTACCGCCATGCAGCTCCGCACCACCTCACAAATTATCGACAGACAAGGGAAAATCGTTCATTCCGCTGCCTATGCCTCCGTCGTCTCCGCAGAGGGCTACGCCATATTGTACCACGATGACTACAGCTGTGATATCTTTCGCGCTGCAGACAACAGCCTGCACCACCTGCCGTCCACTCAGGATGGTCAAACGGTAGAATACCAATGGACAAATCACCTCTGTCCGGATACGCTCATCGCCTACTGCATCGCACAGAAATCGCAGGGGCTTTCCCCTTCATGTTGTTCACGATTCAATGATACAAAAGGCCTGAGTGCGGTGGCCTCCTTTGCTACAGACATGCAGGGCAATCCCCTGTTTGCTCCCATTCCTTACAGTCTGACAGGTTTTTACGGGGAATATTCTCTGGCAGCGGACAGTCAAGAACATGCGGCTGTTGCAGACCGCTGTGGCAACATTGTACATACCTGGCCCGATGAATACCAGTACTTCGGCAGCTGGACATCTGAAGATAGGACCCAAATAGAAGATGTACTGCTTACCCTGAAACGCGACAGCAAAATCTACAGCTTGGATCGCCCTTGCTTCGCCACCAAACTCCATTCCAACGAAATACACGGCCCCTACAAATCCATCCATGAATTACGAGAGGGAGTGCGCCTTGTTACCACCATGGAGGAAACGGAAGAGATATTGGATGAGGACTGGAACACCATCTACCGTTTCCCCGAGGACAGAACGTACGAGAGCTTTGAGTTTCACCGCGGCCTACTGGCATTCACAAGCAAGCGCAACGGCAAATGCGGGCTCATGAACATGCAGGGCGACATCATTCTCAAACCGCAATTCCGAGCCCTGAACTACTTGGGCGAGGGCTATTGGTGGTACCAAAAAGGCTCATACAGCGGTATTATACACGAAACCGGTGAGATTATCACCCCACCGCAATTTTTCTATTATTACCAAAACATGCTGATGAACGGCATGATACCCGCCGGCAACAAAGGTTCCCGCTCCGGTTACATCAACCTGCAGGGTGATTGGGTTCTACCGGCGCGATATGATTCAGTCTCCAACTTCTTCCACCCGCAATACGCCAAAATTACAACCCTTAAGAAGGGGTGCAAGTAATGCTTTCTCCCCAAGGCTGTTGAAAAGTTGGATTTTGAATTTTGGAATTGGACGTTCGGCTCGCAGTTTTACAAATAGCGCTAAAGAACTGTAGCCCCCTGATGTATAGGGAAAACCTTGCCCTGGCCCCCCCCCTTGTTAGCAGTCAATATTCGCAACTGAGTTACAGCCCTTCACTTTTGTCATTTGACGACTTTTTCCGTTATAATTATAGCTGATTCACAGCATAAAAAAGGCCTGAGGAGCACGCAGCGTGCTGTCCTCAGGCCTGATAGATTTATGTAGTACAGTTATACGGTTACTTTAACACTCAGTGGCGTAAGTTATTTTCCCGCAGGTGTTATGAAACCGGGGCCGATGGAGGCATCCGGCTGAGCATCGACAGTGGCGCCGGTGGTATCGTAGATGATATAGCGCTTGCCGTCCCAGGATACGGCCATCACGGTGGTGGCGCCTTCCGGCAGGAAGACATCCGTGGAGGCGTTGTCTTTTTGGTTCAGCCCTCGCAGGCTGATGCGCGCCAGTTTATTGCCCTTGTATACCTCGAAGGCTACGGCATTCGCCCACTTGTCCGCCGGTACGGTGAAACAGGTTCCGGGCTTATTCTTAATCACCGGGGTGAAATCCGGGCTGGGAACAATGGCGAGTCTGTCGCGGTATATGCCCACGTTATTCACATTGATGTAGAAGATGACGGGGGAGTCCGGCTTGGGGTACTGAGCGGCGAGCTTCAGGGAATCGGCGCACATGTCCTCGGTGATGGTGACCCAGCGTGAGCTGTAATCGTTCACATAGCGATTCATGACAGCCATCATGCCGGTGTGCAGGAAGAAGTCCGAGAAGTCAAGCTTGGCGGAGTTGCAGCAGCGGTTGAGGTACCCCATGCGCAGCCGACCTTGGGACCATTTGCTTTCATCCGTATCACGTACATCCTTGAAGATGGTCGGGTAAAAAAGCTTATTACCACGAGCCACGGTATTGTACAGGTACATCTGCCACATGGGGCAGAGAATGACGAAGCAATCACCGCAGCGCTCACCGGGCACGCGATTGCGGCCGTCATCCGGCCCGCGCTGGAACTGCCAGAGCTCGCCGTTCACGATGGCGCTGTTCACATAGCTGTCAAAGCGGGCGCCACGCACCCAATATCCTTCCAGTGTGGGGCAGACTTCATGCTCCAGTCGCACCTCCTGCGGATTGAAGGTCATGTTCACAAGCTGTGAGAAGAGATTCACCGTGGTCTCAGTGGTGCCGCTCCACATCATGCCCGGGCGGGTCTGGTTGACATGGCCGAACTCGTGGGAGGTACCCCAGGCGCCGTTGCGCCTTACTTCCTCCACATCCACCAGCCCCGGAGTTTCCGATACGACATAGGAGCCACCGAAGCCGTCTGCGTGCATGTAGGTGCTCGTGTTCCAGTTTGTACGGCCCATAATATGGTTGCCGGGGTGTATGCCTTCCCATTCCCAGCCAAGGAGCTGCTGTTCGAGCTTCATCTGCTCATCATACAGATCGACGAGTTCCACGCCCTTATCGGGGCAGCGCTTGCGCAGGGCCTTGGTGTCCAGCACCCACTGAGTGCGCTCACCCATGATGTCCAGCCATTCACTCTCGGCATGGGCCAGCAGTCGCTTCCACGTAGCGTTATCATCGTGGTGCGTAAACACGCCGTTAACGCGACCACCCTCGATGTGCAGGCGAATGGGGGGAGCAGAATCGGGAGCGGAATCACGATAGTTCACATAGGCGTGGCCGAAGAACGGCGCGCTGAAGCTATTATCGCCGGGCTTGAGGTTGAAGCGAATTTGCCCGCCCGGAAAACCGAAGTCCTGCAATATCAGCTCCACCTGAGTGCGCGGATTGCCTTCCATGCGCACTTTGATGGTATCCCCGGACTTGAAAGCGATGCCGGTAGGATTCTCGAAGCTGGAATAATTGGCAATTTTAAGCCTTTTAGAAAGGTCCTCAATCGGTTTGTAGGCCCGGTACTCGCGGTGGCGATATGCCTGCTCCATCTGTTCGGGCTTACGATTAAGCTGCGAGAAGTCCGTGTACACGGGCATGGCATGGAGGGCCAGTACATCCGGTGCGGTATTGCCGGCAGGAACTTCGGCAGCGAATGCGGGGAACGCAGCCCCTAAGCCACAGAGCATCAGTGAAAGTATGGTGCTTTTTTTCATGTGAAGAAAATGGTGTAATGTCTATCAGAATAAGTGGCGAACGGCAGGAGCGGCTACATCTTTTGCCGTCTCGCCATTTTTGGCGCGGGCGTTCACATCTGCCCCGGCGCGCAGCAGTTGCTGTACCATATTCGCCTTGCCGGAGGCCGCCGCATGGATAAGGGGCGGTGTGCCGTATTTGCAGGTGTTCAAATCCATACCGGCATCGATAAAGAGCTGAACAATAGTGGTCCAACCGCGGTCAATGGCCAGATTTAAGGGAAGACCGTTGTGAGCGCCATCGGGGCTGTAGTTAATGCTCTTGTATGCAGGAAGAAGGGCTTTCACGCATTCTACCCGGTTGCTCCATACGGCATCGTGCAGCGGCATGGCGCTGTTGGCGGCTTGCTGCATGGGGTTTGCACCGGCCTGAAGCAGAGCGGTTACAACAGCCGGCTGATTGTGGTCGACAGCTATGTGCAGCACGCTGCGACGGTTGGCAGAAATGTAGTTCACATCTGCTCCGGAGGCAATGAGGGTTTTCACAAGCTCCACATCGCCCTGACTGCAGGCCAGCATCAGCAGCGACATGCTGTTGCTCTCGTCGAGTATATTCGGGTTGAACTTTCGCTGCGGGTTATTCAGCACCGTGCGCAGGGGTTGCAAATTCCCGTTTGCCACGGCATGGCAGATTTCAATTTCCAGCCGACGCTGAACCATGGCATCCCGCAGAACTCGTATGGTATCCGGCGCCGTGACCAGCTGAATGGCGGTTTTCCCCTCAGCATTACGAACCAAGGGATCAGCCCCGGACTGCAGCAGGAGCGCCAGGCACGCTGTGGCATTTTTCCGGGCGGCCAGATGCAGGGGACTATTGCCGAGCTCATCAACCTGATTCACATTGGCCCCCTCTTTGATGCGGACGGCTAATACCTCTACATTCCCGGCTTCTGCGGCCTCCGGTATGGAGTATACGCCATTGCTGCGGTAGATAAGATTCGGCAGCGCAGCGGATGTGCTTGCCTGAGCTGCACTCTCTGCGGCTGCCAGAGCCGGCACAAGACCCAGCAAAACGGCAGAGAAATGATGTGTAAGATGGGGTTTCATGCTTGCTTTATAGATGTTTCAGCCTATGTTATACCACGTATGAGCATGAAAGAAAAGAAAAAAGTGTTATTGCCCCGAAAAGGCGGGCTGTTTCAGATTTTTGGAGTTGCCACCACTTTTATGGAGTTGCCCCAATAACGCCCGCGAAGGTTGGACGATGGAATTCTACCCGCCCCCTGCGGCCCTTCGCGCTTCCCGGGCAGAGGGGGCTGCCCGGCGCAGGGTCGGCTCATGCCACCGGCATTCGCCGCCCACCCCAACCTCCGGTTGTCGTGGATTCGAATCCGGACACGCTAATGACGAACAAGCCCCGCACCTTGTCAGGTGCGGGGCTTGTTCATCAAGGGTCCTTCAAGGGGGTCGAACTCACAGGGACTCTGCCATCATTTTTTGCGGAGTTAAAAACAGAAGCATTGATATATCAATGCTTTTATTTTGCCAAAACTGCAAAAAATGCCATTTTTGGCAGTTTACCGCTCCGTTCGGGCTACAACTCAGACAAATTGCATTTTAATGCTTCGTTCATGCCGCATGCGCGAGATTTTTAGAATAATACAAGGCTCATTTTATGCTGGAAAAAAATCTGATAAGTGGTATAATGAGAGCGCAGTATAGAGACATGCTCCACTCGTTTTCGACTGCTTTTTATTCATACTATGCAAAAGAAACAACAGATTCGCAATAGTACAGCTGAGTTCCTAATCTTCGCTATGCAAGGCGATGCGGAGGGGATAGAGGTGCGCTTGGAAGATGATACTGTATGGCTGACTCAGCAGATGCTTGCATCGTTGTATGGCAGCTCGAGAACAAATGTTCTGGAGCATATTCAACACATCTATGCTGATGAGGAATTGGAGGAAAGCTCAACCTGTCGGAAAATCCGACAGGTTCAAAAAGAGGGGAATCGAAACGTTAATAGAGAAACTCTTTTCTATAACCTTGACATTATCATTGCTGTTGGTTACAGAGTCAACAGCAAGCGGGCTACCCAATTTCGCCAATGGGCTACGGCGGTGTTGAGAGACTTTGCCATCCGTGGCTATGTGCTCGACCGCAAGCGCATGGAGAATGGCAAGTTTCTGGGACAGGATTACTTTGAACACCTGCTGGCAGAGATTCGCGAGATTCGCATGAGCGAACGCCGTTTTTACCAGAAAATTACAGACATATATGCCACTAGCATGGATTACGATGCCCATGCACCGGAAACTCGCGCTTTTTACGCTAAGGTGCAAAATAAGCTGCACTATGCTGTCCATGGACATACCGCAGCGGAGCTAATTATGGAACGAGCCGATGCAGAGGTCGAGCACATGGGGCTGACAACTTGGGAGAAAGCTCCGCATGGTAAAATTGTCAAGACAGACGTAGTGGTGGCAAAAAATTACCTGAAAGAAAATGAATTGGAAGAGCTTGGCCGTATTGTGAGCGCCTATCTTGACCTTGCTGAGAACCGCGCCAAACGCCGGATTCCCATGACCATGGAAGATTGGGCTCGTCACTTAGACCGCATACTGCAAGCCGATGACCGAGAACTGCTGCAAGATGCAGGAAGGATATCTGCCGAGATTGCTAAGGAACACGCTGAAAACGAGTTTGAAAAGTACAGAATCACTCAAGACAGGCTTTTCAAATCCGACTTCGATCGGCAGCTGGAGCTGCCTTGCTTGGAGTAATAAAAACTTTATCGATTTACGTAATTATCAGAAAACCTCCGGTTGTCGAACGTTCGAATACTGCCACGCTAATAAAGTAAAAGCCCCGCACCTTAACAGGCGCGGGGCTTTTGCTTTAAGGATCCTTCAAGGGGGGCGAACTCACAGGAACTCTGCCATTGTTTTTTGCAGGACTAAAAACAGAAACATTGATATATCTATGTTTTTATTTTGCCAAAACTGCAAAAAATGCCATTTTTGGCAGTTTGCCGCTCCGTTCGGCCTACAACTCAGACAAATTGCGTTTTTATGCTTGGTTATTCTTCAAAACGTTTATAATCAATAGCAATAAACTTTCCGTGACTGGATATTACTTAAATTGCCATAATATTTTTACGCCCTAGTACCCTTGTTTGGCAGGCAAATGGCTTATTTTACTCAGTTGCATTGAGGGGGGCTACAACGGATTCGACCCCGCTTGTATCAGAGTCACAATTCAGAAAAAATAAAGCGACAGGTGAACCACCACACTGTCGCGATTAATTACTTGATACAGGAGCCGCTATCCTATTATAGCAAGTACTCTGCCAAGCGTCTCCATCAGCTGTGTATATTCTATTGATTTCGCATACGGGAAATTGTTGCGGTACTTTTCCCAATGCCGTTGCAAAATGGGGCTTGCTTCTATCACTGCCATCATTTCACGCCAGCGGGTAATATTCTCCACACTATTGCGGTGTTGCGCTGTACGCTGTACAGCTTGCTTCAATACCTCATAATCAAGATTGCGAATATGCGTCAGAATATGTACATCGTAAAAATCTCTGGGGCGCGTTGATAAGACACCTCGCCTGAGGATAGTTTCTATTTTCTCGGCGACAATCGTCTCTATGTTGTAGCTCCATACCTGAACAGGGGAGAGCCCATCAAAAAAGCAGGGAAGCTTCATTTCGATGGGCTGCGGTGTTATTGCATCTCCGGTAGATACATCTATGCTGAAAGGCACTACGATATTACCGCTCTGAGCCAGCATGCTGATACGGAGACCTCCATACTCATCCTCCTGCCGAATGCTCTCTATCCTGACAAGTCGGAAAACAGTATCATCATTTTCATCAATGCTTGTAATCTCATTGATTGCTTGTGTCAGCATTTCTTCACTCAGCGGATAATGCCGAAGCGTAGTATCGATATCCATAGTACTGCGGTAATCCAGCCCTACAATAGCAGCTACTAAAACCCCACCTTTCAGCACAAAATGCTTCTTGTGGTCTGACCTAGACAACCTGCGCAGGAATCGCTCGAACATGATGTTTTGCAGGACCACCTGAGGGGCGATACCATGTTCCTTTGCATATCGGTTAATGCGAGCTTTCCAGCTCATTTCTTGTGGATTCATACCAGAACTTCCAGATAAGGGGTTAACTTGTCTATCACTCCAAGCTTTGTGGCGTATTCTGCCAGCCGGTTCAGATTTTTCTCTTTACGGGAAAAATAAAGTTTTAGCGCGGCGGTATAGCATTCAATATCGACCCTATTCTTGCTGCGAAGAATATCACAGATGCAGCGCTCTGCATTGTACCCTCGAACGACATTGCCCATAGTAGTACGCAATTCTGTAAGCCCCAGCTCATGAAACTGAGGCTTTATATAATAACACGTGCAATCCTTCGAAATACTGCGGGGCAGCGTGGCATCAGAGGGAATGGTGACGGAATGCTGAAAAGGGGTGCGCTCGGTTAAACCAAGCAAGTAAAGAGCGCTTTCATGAGAAAAGATAAGAGCGGGGAACTTTCGCTGCATATAAACCATATCATCAGCCAATGTCCCAGGGCGCATATACACACCGCAACTGTACCGCTCCAGTAATCCGGCGCGAGAGTACACATGCAACATGCCCCGGCTGTATCCCAGCTGCTGTATATCAGCAGCAGTCAACAAGCCGCCCCGGGCGTCCATGTATTCTATGATACTGGTATCTAAATCCGTCATGCGATTGCCTCCTTTCCGTGTTTGTTTATACCACGGAGAAAAGTATCACGCAAGTAAAATTAGACAAAACGCAAGAAAAAAGAATTGCTTTTCTTGTGTTTTGTTGAATGATAATCAGACTTCCAGACTTATAGATTGAAGCGCATGAGGAGGTTTGCCGGTTTTACCACTTATACATATCCTTCAGCGTTTGGACGAGCATATCGGTTCTGGCTTTAATCTTATCTATCGTCCACGAATCCTCATTCACGACGGACTGATTAAGGTAGAGACCGTTGCGGTATCCCATATCTTTTCGCTTGTCTTTCGACTTTCGGTCTTTCTTCTGTTCAAAGGGCATATTAGACAGGTTCTGATTATATCCCGTGATAGTCAGATTCCCGAGAGTATGGACATAATTAGCGAGGTACTGCTTTGCGAGATCTTTATTGCCGCCAGCAATCATTTCAACCCACGCATTCGGAATATTTTCTCCTTCCGGGAAGATATGCTCAATCGTCCATACATACTTATTCTGGTTATCTCGTGACCAAAGATCTGTATAGATTTCCTTCGTTTGATGCTGTGCCTCTATACTGCACAGGATGAATCTGGTTGCTTCCGGGTTCTCATCATAAATAGGACCTCGCATCTTGCTTTCAAAAGCTTCGTCTGATGCGGAAACTGAAATCAGTTTCTCACGAACAGTAGACACAAGCTCCGCACCCTGCATAACTTTTACTTCGCTGATAATATCGATGAAAAGTTGTGTGAGCTTGCGTGTATTCGGAACGTCTGTCACATTACGACGCACAAAGAAGGTGATGAGAGTCTTTATGAGTTCATCAAGATTTTCGGGGCTTAAGTTAAGCTTATCCTTATTTGATATAACATACAGCAACAGAATGTACGATGGCGCACCGGATATTCTTTCAAGGTCAGCAAGAGAAGGCGAGTAAACACATTCTTCATCGCTGTTATTCGTAATCAGGGCATAAATCTTCGACTTTTGCAGAAGGTCGTTAATCAGCGATTTATAATCGCTTTTAATCATCTTTTCGTAAATATCAAGCAGCGTTGTCCTCGTGGCCAAGTAGCCAAGATAGTACTTTTTATCAGTGCTCTTATATGGTGCATTCAATTCTTCTCTGAACGAGTTGTAGTACTGGCGGAAGAAACGCTCCTGAACGGAATAATCATCCTGACCTACATTAAACAGAATTTGTTTCCATATCTCGTAACTGTTATCTGCATCATCCTTGTCTTCTGCGGTTGCTATCAAGGAGTTCTTTATCAAATCAAGGGCAGAAAGAGGAACGCCTCTGTGGTTAAGAGACTCGAAAAGCATATAGGCATCTTTGTTGGTATCGACTTCGATTCCCACCATAATGGCTCTTTCAAATTTCTCAACGATGTTAAACAGTACTCCCACCTCGCTTATGTTGGGATTATCTTCTTTGAACTCAGCCACTTTTTCATCTATTAGCTTTCCAAAATACTTATAGGCCTTCGAAATTCTGCGATTTCCAAAGTGTTTCAGCTGTGCTTTTTGTTCGGTAATAATCCCCTTGTCGAAGAGGACAAAGGAAAAGTCTTCATCATTCATGTTTTGCTTCTGGAGAGTAAGTCTCTGGATATGTTCCGTCTTTTTCGTCCCACCAGAAGTGTAAGTCTGTTTTTTATTGGCAAGTCTGTTACGCAAATTATTGAGGCTTGTCTTTTCGTCCTCATCCATCTGTTCTTTCAAGAAACTTAACTTTTCATACAGTGCCGTGAGAAGCAGCATAATCGTAGTAAATCTCTGCTGCCCATCAATCACCTCAAG
>JAZSEM010000064.1:0-15094 GCA_045531695.1 Akkermansia sp. | reverse complement strand
GCGCAGGAGGTCGGCGCGCATGTTGGCGCCCTCCTGGCTGCGCAGGGCAAGGAAGGCAGCCAGAGCTTCGCGTATGGCGGGTTCGGCGGCGCTCCAGGCTGTATCGGGGAGGATGTCGGCTTCGGTCTCTTCGCCGATGATGCCCAGGCGCAACAGGGCATCCAGCGTGAGTTCCACACACGTGCCGGTGGTGTTGGCCACCTCGGCTGTGCATGCCTGCAGGGCGGCGAGCCTGGCCCTGTTGACGGTAAGAGTACCGCCTCCGGCGGATGAGGTTTGAAGGGAAATGGTGATATTGACGCGACCGCGGGACACACAGCCTGCCACCAGCTCGCGTACGCGGGTTTCCAGCTCGGCCCAGGCGCGGGGCAGGGAGATGGCGATTTCTGTCTGTTTGCGGTTGACGCCGCCGATTTCCACACGGGGGGAGGCGTTATTAAGCGGGGCGGTGGCAGCCCCGAATCCGGTCATGCTGTCCATAAGGGGGATTTTCCGATGATGTCGAGCAGGCGCGAGTCGAGCGCGAGTGCTTCGTTGACGTTGAAATTGAGGTCGCTGCGCAGGGCGTCCACCGCGCGCATGCGGCGCAGCAGGTCGGGCACGCTGTGGGCGGCGGCTACACCCGGCAGCTCGGGGGCAAGCGGTTCAACATCCGGAGCGTGCGAGGCCAGCAGGACTGCCTGCCCCAGGCAGAGGGAAAGCAGCTCGAGCATCTGAGAGCGCTCGCCGAGGTACTCGCTCTCGATGCGGGCGTTGGTCACGTCCTTCTGCATGGCTTCCCAGTTGCGGATGTCGGTGCCTTCGGATACGGCTTTGGCCTCGGCCTTCAGGGCGGAGGTGATACGCTCGGTGATTTCCTCGCGTCGTTTGGTGAGAAGGTTCTGGAAGTCAGCGCGCAGAGCGAGGGCGGCGACGTCATTGCCCAGCCGCGGCAGGGCGGCTCGTACGGTGGGCAGGAATGCCTGCTGAGCGTTGGTCAGGCGCACGCCGCGGCGAGCGTCGCGCAGGTCGAGCCGCACACAGCGGGAAAGGATGGTGGGCAGCAGCTTTTGCGGCAGCGCGGTGATGAGAATGATGAGGGTTTGGGGCGGGGGCTCCTCGAGGGTTTTCAGGAAGGCATTGGCGGCCTCGTCGAGCAGGCGGTCGGCTTCGTCGATGATGACGAGCTTGGTCTCGCCCTCAGCCGCACGTAGGGCCAGAAAGGGCTCGACGCTGCGGACGGCATCGATGGAGATGGTGCGGATTTTGGAGCCGGGGCGCAGCACGCGGCAGCTGGGGTGGTGCAGGGACTCCAGACTGTCGGCGCGGGCACCATTCAGCTCGGCGGCCAGAGCCAGCGCCAAGCGGTGCGTGCCGGCATCTGCCGCGCCGGTGAAGAGCAGGGCGTGCGGTTGGCGCCCGTTGGCCCGGGCGTTCCTCAGCAGATTGTGTGCCTGTTCGTAGGTGAATGCCATGGCGCTTGCGGTGGAAAATCAGTTCTCGGGGTAGGAACCCAGCACCTTGAACATGGGGGTGGTGTCGTGAACCATCTTCAGGCAGCTCTTCAACGGCTCTACTTCCTCATGCCCCTCGACGTCAATGTAGAACAGATATTCCCAAGCTGTGTCGCGCGTGGGGCGGGAGTCCATGCAGTAGATGTTGACACTGTGGTCGCGGAAGATGTTGAGCACGTTCACCAGACCACCGGCGGTGTGTGGCACGCTGAAGCAGAGCGTGGTGCGGTCGTTGCCGCTGGGGGCGTTCTTCTGGCGGCCGATGACGGCAAAGCGGGTGGTGTTGTCGGCTTTGTCCTGGATGTTGGCGCTCAGGATGTCGAGGCCGTACAGGGCACCGGCCATGCGGCTGCCGATGGCGGCGGCTCCCAGGTCGGCCTCTGCAGCGGCTCGGCGGGCGGCCTCGGCTGTGGAGGACGTGGCAACTTGGGCGGCGTTCGGGTAGTTCTGCAGCAGCCACTCTCGGCACTGGCCCAGAGCCTGCGGGTGCGAGTAGACGGTGCGGATTTGGCGCGGATCGCCATTACCCATCAGGCAATTAAGCACGGGCTGGTGCACCTGTGCGCAGATACGTAAGCCCATGGCGCCCAGTAAGTCGAGAGCCTGGGAGACCTTGCCGTCGGTGCTGTTCTCAACGGGTACCATGCCGTAATCAATCTCCTTGCGGTCAACGGCGTGGAAGATGTGGTTGAAGCTGGGGAAAGGGACGAGCTCAACGCTGTCGCCAAAGCGTGCCTGTGCTGCCTGGTGGCTCCATGTGCCCTCCGGTCCCAGGTAGCCGACCTTCATGCCGCCCTCGAGCGCAAAGCTCATGCTCACTATCTGGCGGTAGACGCTCTGGAGGCCTTTTTCGGGCAGTACGCCGGCATTGTTGGCCATCAGCTTGGCAAAGAGCTTGCTCTCGCGCTCGGGTACAAAGATGTGGGAGTTGCTCCCTTTCTTGATTTCACCCACTCCGTGCACGCACTGCATGCGCTGCTTGAGCAGCTCCACGATTTGGGTGTCGATGCGGTCAATCTCCTGTCTCAGCTCGTCTAAGGTCATAACGTTTCCTCATTCTACCACACAAGGAGCTTGCCTGCAATGCCAAATTCAGACTGCATACTTTTTGCAATCGCGCGCGTGAAGGCCGGCTGGCTTCAGAGTATACTACCATTATTTTTCACTATTTCAATGAAACTATATTTTAAACAAATAAGAATAATATATAAATGCAATTTGTGAAAATAGCATATTATAATATAAAAGAACTTTTTCAAAAAGTACAAACAAACAAAGTCTAAAAATATAGTATATTCCCAAAATGTGATTTTTTAAACTTGCCAACCGTCTCGGACAAGAAGGGGAGACCTAATTTGGGAGAATTGAAAAAAGTACAAACCCGCATATTCCTTAGGAATTACGGGTGATAGACGAAAATGAAAATGATGGCTTGCCGGAAGTTGGGGAGAAGGTAGTCGGAGGTGAATATTAAAGAAAAATTGATATTTATACACCCTTGGTTTTAGTAGGAATATTTTGGCGATATTTAAGTTTCCCTTATCATTCATCCGTCCACGAGCGATTCTCGCAAAGGTGCTTTCAGAGCTTGAAAAGAGGTAAAATAGGGGATTTTAGTCCAGAAAGGCACCAAAAAGTGCAAATTTCTGAGATTTTTACCTTGTAAAGCCACTTTACGTGTAGGCTGAGCATCGAAAAGTCTCTTGACAGAATCCATTTTCTTGAGTTACAGGATGTTGAGGCGGTGACGAAAAATCGCAAAATTTGGCTCAAAACGGTCTTGAAACACGCCAAAACGCGTAATAATAATAAAACAGACTTTAATATAAGGAAAAATTAATTAACGGAAAGAATGATGTAAGTGACTAATAGAGAAAAGATAGACGATATTTTTGTTTAGTAGGGGGTTGGTGCTGCTGCTGAAATGTACAGGGGTGCTTGAAAATGCCCGTTTTTTTCATTTACAGGGCAGGGGAAGTGTTGTATGATTAACATAACTGATAGCCATGCATATGAAACGTAAATGGATGAGTGTGATTGTCGGCGTCGCTGCGCTGCTGCTGAGTGCCTGCGGTGTGCAGATTCAGATGACGACTCTTCAACCTGCTGAGATTGATTTAGGTCGCGGAGCTCCGCTGACCGTGCAGGATTGTTCTCATAATCGGGAGAGCTCTCGGCTTGTTCAGGCTTTCCGGCGACAGATTGCCAATGATGGTTTTTATGCTCAGTATGCCGGTAATACTCAGCTTGAGTTGCATAATGTTTATGTGGAGAATATGCCATCGCGTGGTCACCACCCGCGCCATGATGAGCGAGGTAAGAAGTCCAAGAAGGAGCATCGCCCTACGCCCAGATTGCATGGTGTGGTAGTGGTCATGAATGGTGGTCGTCAGATTTATCGCCGGGATTATTCGCAGAGCGTATATACGGATAGCGAAGGTCGCCCCGATATCACCGAGGCTTGTGAGGAGTTCGCTGAGGAAATCATGGAGGATTTGACTCCTCGCAAGAAGACCTATTACGAGTACATCGAACCGGACGATACAAATCCTGCTCTTGAGCAGGCAGCAAAGGCTTGCTCCGTCGGCAACTGGAGTATAGGCAAGGAGCTGGTCGATAATGCGCTCCGTCAGAACCCCAATTGTGCAGAGGCTTATTATCTGCTCGGACTGATTGCTCGCAATGACCGTGACTTCCAAACGTCAGATAATTATTTTTACAGAGCCAATGCTCTCAATTCTCAGAGCAAGTATACCGATGCTCTGAAGGATAACGCCCGCATGCAGCAGGATGAAGCCCGCGCCGGATGGCAGATGGGTTACTGATATTCCCAATCCGTTTGTACTGTATGAGCCGCTTCCTTTCCCCAGGACGCGGCTCATTTTATTCCGAACTTTATTCCGAACTTTATTCCGCGGAAAGTATTTGCCAGATGCCGTTTCTCCTTGCCCCGACGCGCTGAATGATTCCCTTTTGCTTCATGTCGCTTAGGTGTTTCTCGATTTGGCGGGGAGAGATGCCACGTTTTTCTGCAATCGCTTTGGCGGAGATGGTGGGCGACTCTTGTATGCAACAGATGATGAACTGCTCTGTTTCGTTTAGACCGGAGTTGGCGGATGTGTTGACGGTTTTCTTGAGGGTGTTGTATATTTCCCCAAGCATGAAATCGATGAAGGGGGAGCAATCTGACAGATTGCTGCTTTTCCGGATAGCCTGATAGTACTGCTCCTGTGCAGCAAATACCATATTCTCAAACGGAAGATGAGGAAAACAGGGGTGTAATCTGCCTAGTATGAGCGATTGCCATAATCTGCCTATGCGACCGTTACCATCGCTGAAAGGGTGAATGAACTCAAACTCATAATGAAAGACACAGCTACGTATCAGCAGGTGATCTTCAGCATGTTGTAACCAATGAAATAATTGGTTCATGAGCGTAGGAACCAGATGATGCGGAGGTGCCATGTGAATGAGTTTGTCACCGGCAAAAACTCCGACGCCTCCTCTGCGCCAGCGTCCCGGCTCATCGCACAATCCCTGCATCATGCTGTGATGGGCATGGAGCATGTCGTCCGGACAGAACGGGTCCCACTCCGGACTCTCCTCGTATGTGCGAATGGCGTTCTGTACTTCCTGAAGTTGTTGGCGCGGAGCAATGACGGATTTGCCGTCCAGTATGGTGCGTACGTCATCTTCGCTGAGCTCATTGCCCTCAATAGCCAGAGAGCTGCGGATAGTTTTGATTCTGTTAGCTTTGCGTAACATGGCACCATCTGCCTTTTCCAGACGAATGGCGCAGCGTTCGACGAGGGCAGAAATGTCTGCTACCAGTCGAATGGCTTTGGCGCTTACGCTGAAAGGTGGTGTATAATCACTCATTTCCGGCTTTATTGTATCGCTGATTTGTGGTGAATGCGAGCATAAAGCTGTCGTGCAGAATAACTTTCTCATGTTTGTGTTATAGTTGCTCGTGTCATAACGCGCGCGAGGCTTGCTTTTTTTCGGAATCAGTGTAAAATACAGTTTCCTTAATCAACAACATATAACCAGCCATGAGCGACAAAGTATTATTCTTCGACACCACGCTTCGCGATGGTGAACAGTGTCCCGGAGCTTCCATGAATCTCCGCCAGAAACTGGAGGTAGCACGTCAGCTCGAGAAGCTAGGAGTGGATGTGATTGAGGCCGGTTTCCCCTGCATTTCCGACGGCGACTTTGAGTCTGTGCACACGATTGCGCGCACGGTGAAGAAGTGTCGCATAGCCGGTCTGGCCCGTTGCGTGGAGAACGATATTCGCCAGGCTGCTGCCGCCGTGGCCCCCGCCGGGGACCGCGCCCGCATTCACGTGTTCCTGGCTACGAGCCCGCTGCATCGTGAGTTTAAGCTGAAGAAGAGCAAGGAGGAAATTCTGGAGATGGCCGTGGCCGGCGTGAAACTCGCCAAGAGCCTGGTCAATGACGTGGAGTTCTCGGCAGAGGATGCCAGCCGCACCGAGCACGATTATCTGGCTCAGGTGGTGGAGGCTGTCATCGAGGCCGGCGCTACTACCGTGAACATTCCCGACACGGTGGGCTTTACCACCCCCTCTGAGTACTACACCATCATTAAGTACCTGAAGGACAATGTGAAGAATATTGACAACGCCATCATTTCCGTGCACTGCCACAACGACATCGGCATGGCCGTGGCCAACTCTCTGGCCGCCGTTCAGGCCGGTGCCCGTCAGGTGGAGGGTACCATCAACGGCATCGGTGAGCGCGCCGGTAACACCGCTATCGAGGAGGTGGCCATGGCGCTTACCACCCGTCCCGAGCCCTTCGGTTTCGAGGCCGGCAGCAAGCCGCACAACCTCAACACTCGTGAGATTGTGAAGACCAGCCGCGTGGTGTCCCGCATGAGCGGTATGCTCGTGCAGCGCTCCAAGGCCATTGTGGGTGAGAACGCCTTTGCCCACAGCTCGGGTATTCACCAGCACGGTATTCTTGCTAAGCGCGAGACATACGAAATCATTGACCCTGTGGAGGTTGGTTGGGGCGAGACGGAGCTCCCGCTCACCAAGCACTCCGGTCGCGCTGCCGTGAAAGCCCGCTTGGAGAAGCTGGGGCACACCCTTTCCAACGACGAGCTGACCGCCGTCTTCGAGCGCTTCAAGAAGGTGGGCGACAGCAAGAAGTTCGTGTACGACGATGACCTTTCTTCGCTGGTGGACGACTCCCTCGACACCAGCAACGGTGTGTGGAAAATGTCTCACATCCAGTTCATTGGCGGTGATTCTGCCCGTCCCACGGCTACCGTCACGCTGGTGAAGGATGACGAGGAGTACACCGATTGTGCCATCGGTAACGGCCCGGTGAATGCCTGCTTCAAGGCCATCGACCGCATTACCCAGACCCACGGTGAGCTGGTGGACTACAACGTGCGTGCCACCTCCTCCGGTCAGGATGCTCTGGGTGAGGTGAGCGTGAAGGTTCAGTTCGGCGATTGTGAGTGCAGCAAACCCATATCGGGTAAGGGTGCCGCCACCGACGTGATTGAGGCTTCTGCCCGCGCCTACCTGAACGCCGTGAACCGCAATCTCACCTTCAACGCGCTGGGTATCAGCGGTAACTGATGCTGCCTGTCAAAATCATCGTCGGTCTGGGGAATCCCGGGCGCGAGTACGCCGAAACCCGCCACAACGTGGGGTTCATGGTGCTGGATTTGCTGGCTCGCCATTTCGGTGCCGAGTGGAAAACCGACAAGGCCCGCAAGGCCGAGCTGGCTGCCGGCCCCGGTGTGCTGCTTGTTAAGCCGCAGACCTATATGAACTCCTCGGGCGAGAGCGTGGGTCCCCTCATGCGCTACTACAAGTGGGAGCCCGAGCAGGTTTTCGTGGTGTACGATGATATTTCATTCCCGGTCGGAACCATGCGGCTGCGAGCCGGTGGCTCCGCCGGGGGGCACAACGGCATGAAGAGCCTGATTGCCCACCTGGGAACAGAGAAATTCCCCCGTCTGCGCGTGGGGATTTCTGCCCCCGGCTGCAAACAAATGGTCAGCCATGTGCTCGGTAAGTTTGCTCCCGATGAGCGCCCCCTGTTGCAGGAGGCTCTCGCCCGCGCTGCTGCGGCTACTCTCATGACTCTTTCGCACGGCTTCGATGCCGCTGCCAATCAGTTCAACATCAAAAAGGAAAAGAAGAAGAAAGAAAAGCCCGCACCGACAGAGCCCACCGAACCCGCCGAGCAGGCTTCTTCGGCAGAGGCAACAGAGTAATTGCCCCCGAGGTGCACCCCGCCCGAGTTTTGTTGAGACGGCTCAGAGCTCGCGGAAGAACTCTTCAACCGGTATCATGGGGACGTCTGTCGGCACATTGCCCAGGTCTGTGACGGTAGCGGTCTTGAAATTGAAGTAATGGAGTGCGCCGCTCTGCTGGCGCAGATAGAGCTCGGTGGGGTATTGTTTCCAACCGGCCGTGCCACCCTGAAAGCCGATGGCACTGTACCAGGGCTGCCCGCTTTCGCACAGGTCGCCGGCCGGAGTTACCCCTACACTGTAAAAGCGAGTGGTGTCAATCTCATAGGTTTCCATATACCAGTGGCGGCCGGCATCCCGATAGAGTGTTTTAGTGCCGAAGGCGGAATCGAGCATCCCGAGGAAAACCGCTGCCGGGAACAGACAGACGGTGCCGCAACAACACAGCGCGCAGCCCGGAGCACAGCTGTTCCCCTGCCCGGATTTGCGATTCCTGTACATATAATATGCGATGAAAATCACCATCGCCACCACCAGCAACGGCATGATACAGGGTTGTGGGTAAAACCACATAACTCGTTTATGATAACAGGAAAACGATGGCTGTCAAGTGAAATTCACCCCACGAGATAACGGCTGCCGGTTTGCCTCACTTTGCCCGGCAGGCCTCTGCGGCGGCGCGATAGCGGCAGATATCGGCCTGAGTGGGTATCTTGCCGTAGGGGGAGGCGGTTGAGATTCCCTCTGCCACGAGATACTCGTAGCAGAAAGCCGCCGTTGCCCATTGACCTGACTTTTCGTAATGCCGGGCGAGCTCGGGGGTAATGCCGACACTGCGCCCGCCACTGAGCAGGAGTTCCGCTTTCATGATATCCTCGACCTGCTCGCCTTCGCGCGCCAGAGCATCTCGCCAGGCATCGTACACGCGGTGATCTACATGACGGTAGAACATGGCAAGGATGAGCGCATCTTTCCGCAGGCGCGCCTGCTCAGCGGGGTCGGCAGAGAGCAGCGCACAGGCCAGACGGAAAGCCGGGGTCGTATCGGTAGCGGCATCCTGCGCCATGATGGCAAGCACCTGTTGTGCAGCAGGGCGGTTGTTGGCACTGAGATAGTAGCGTATGAGTAACAGGCCGTTACCGGCATAGCTGCCACAGAGGGCAGCCGGCGGCAACTCGGTACAGGCAGGCAACAATTCTGCATAGCCGTGCCGCAGCAGCAGCTCTGCCGTGTCGGCCAATACGGAGCCATCGGGGTGTTTTGCGGCCACGGCCAGCAGCTCGGTCGCGGCCGCCCGACCTTGCTCCGCTGTAACCGGAAGGGCTCCGGTTACTTTTGCCACAAGCTGCAAACGCTCAGCCAGTTCGTCCTCATGAGCGTATGCCGCCAGGCTCATCTCACTGCGCATGCCCATGGCCTCGCCATAGGTAGCCAGCGGTTCTCGCTCCCCTTCATAGTAAGCGAAAAGTGTGAGCAGAGCCTGCGGGGAGAATCCGCGCAGCTCGCGCTGGCAGATGACCAGCGGCCAGAGGTTACTGCGGTTGAGCACACGAGCCAGCTGAGCGCAGGCCCGCTCCAACTCAGGGCGGTGCCCATGTTTTTCGAGCAGGGCAAGCTGTAGGGTCAGGCGGTGCAACAACTGCGGAGCGCGGCACAGAGCATCGTTCACGATAGGCTTATTGGAGCAGGTCATCTCCCGAATCTCGAAGTTCTGCTGCTCCGGATTGAAATCCACCGTCAGGCCGTCGGCCTCGCAATACAGCGCAATACGCGCAAACACCGGGAACACGAAATCTCGGTACACCGGGCGCACACGGTCGCACTCCCGCAGCATATCGGCCAGCACCACTCCGGCTGCTCCATGGGTATCGCGCAGGGCTGTGAGCAGTTTCTCCAGCGCGGCCAGGTCAGCACCGAATGCCGCCTGCACGGTAGCGGCTCCTTTATCTGCCAATCCCAGCAAGTCGGGACTCCACATGGGAAGGGTGACGGCGGAGGCATCCGGCCAGTCGGGGTGCACGCCATCGGGCGTCACCTTCACCGGCACCCAGGCAGACTGATTTCCGCCCAGTGCCAACACACAGCGCGGAGCCAGCGGGCGCAGCTCCCGGGGCAGGGTAGAGTTCTGTTCTTTCACCACCCGTGCCGCTGTGGCCGGACTCTCGAAATCCCGCACGGCGAGGGCGGTCAGGCAGCTCTGCGGCACTTCCTCTCCCAAGGTGCGGTAGTAAGTTATCCCTTTGTAACTCAGGTAGTCCGGCAAAGCGGCGGAATCCCGCCGCAACAGCTCGTAGCCGGGCTGGTTCAGCTTGCGGGCCAGCAATACCGCTCCCTCAGTATGCTGCCAGAGCAGATTGTGGAGCAAGTGAAGGTGCCACTGCTGCGAACGGTCTACGCGCAGAGCTGCCTGCCCGTTGAGCGCTCGCTCCGCATGCAGCAAGGGGGTGAGGTACGGATAGCGGGCATGGAGCAGAACCTCCTGCTGCGTGCTCAGACACACCGGCTTGCCGCCCCTGAACCCGCGCATGATAAATTGCAGCTGCCGAGCCTGCACTAGCGGGTTGTCCTCAATTCCATACCAGCTCTCGAGCAGGTGCGCCAGAATCCCCAGCTCATCTTCTGTGAGTTGCTCATCTTCCGCAATGATTCGCAGTATACGCTGCAGCTGCAATTCATATTCACGTTTGGTGGTGAGAGAGTCGCGCATAGCCAGCAGGAACTCCGGGCGCTGATTCGCCGTGAGAGCCGCCCCGACATTCATGGTCGCCACCAAGTGCTTGTACCACACGGCAAGGGATATAACCTCTTCACCCCCTTCGGGTATGCTGTCGCGGTCTTCCGGCAGCATCACATCTGCGTATGGTAGCGCCGGATCGCAGAAAGCCAGAAAGGCAGCATCATCTTTCGGGTTGTACAGCAAGTGGTTCCCGCGCCGCTGAATCTCTGCCTGAGTGGCGTAGTATTTGCGGTTCAGAGCAGCATCGGGTGTGCGGTAGTAGTCTGCAAAATTGACCTCAGCCGGGCAGGTCGGGTTCAGCACCTCCGCACCGGAGGAAAGCGCAAGACCGAAAAGTAAAAATAACGATTTTTTCATATAAGAAGGGCAACGGGATAGGGTTAATTCCTGTAGCGAAGACCCGGTCCGAAGGTGATTTCTGCCGGGCTGAGTTTCTGTAACTCTGCCGGGGTGTATTGAAAGCCGTAGGTGGATTCCCCGGGCGGCACGAGAGCATTCTGCGGCTGAACGAAAAGTCGCCCGATGACCTGCTGAGAACAGAGATTGGTGTCATAGGACGTTTCGTCACTGAAGTTGCGTGTGGTGGGGAGATTGTGGTGACGATAAAGCTGAGTAAGGTCGCTCAGACACTGCTCGGGCAACTTTCCCTGTGAATCACGATAGCAGATGAGGAACACATGCCGCTGTGCCCAGACGGCGGCCGCGCCGGGGTGCTCGCTCAGGTAGCGCCGCAAGGCTTTGTCTGCCTCGCAGCCTCGCGGTCCCAGGGTGATGTGCACAATACTGACATCTCGCAGAGCCGCACAGGCCAGAGCCTCGGGCAAATCAGCCGCAATCGGCAGAGCCGCAGGCTCCGTGGGCGAGGGGTGGTCTTCCATGTGTGCCAGCAGCAACTTCAGCGAATCTTCATGCAGCACACGCACATCGTTGGTCAGCTTGCCGGTGCGGCGCGCCATCTGCCTATCCTGCTCGCTCATGGATTCTGCGGCGCAGATGAAGGTGTGCACGGTGCCATCCTGCTCAGCCAGGCTCACCAGCAAGCGCTTGCGGTCCGGTGTAGCCCGGGGACCACTGCTGCTCATCTGCACCCCGGCGGCATAGCTCACGCTGAGCACCCTGGCTTTCAGTTCACCATGGGTATAGGTGCGGATGGTTGTAAACTCATTCTCGCGCAACCAGGTGCGCACGGCATCCAAATCTGCAACGCTCAGCACCCTTACCGGCAAGGTAAGCCTGCGACCGGTGGGAGTGCGCAGGGTCACGCGCGCCCTCTTTCCCCACTCCCCCTGCATGCTAACCAGAGCAGCCCGCAGCGGCGGCTCACCGGCAATGTGCCACTGCCGCATGGGTGAGGGGGTGATATGCTCCGCTGCACAGAGTTTGAGTGGGGTACTGCCGAACTCTTCCGGCCGGGCATATGAAGCTGCTTCTGCAGCACAAAGTGAACAGGCACATACGATGAGAGAAAGAACACCTTTCATGATTTTTTCGGGTTGAGTTGGTTCAGAAATTCCGGGGAAATCAGGACTGAGATGAAATTGTCACCCTCTTCGAGCATCAACTTACGCAAATCGGCCTGTTGGTAAAATCCGCTCATGGCGAAAGTCTCCAGCTGTCGGCGATGCTGTACCGTTAATTGGCTCAGGCGCATGGCTGCGACAGGGTGTTGTTGAACAGCCGCCATCCCGGGGCGTGTAGCGCGTACCGCCCGGCAGAACTCGGCAACTTGAGCGGGGGTAGGGAGCCGGTGATTCTCCCGCGCCCGGTGCATGTCGCTGAGCAAGCGCAGCGCGGCCTCGACCTCGCGCAGCGTGGCGGCATCTGCATCGCTCAGCGGGGCGTCGAGTTCTGCCGGTGTGTCATTCTGCCGTGTATTGTGCAGCGCGCACCACAAACGGGTGGAACCATGGCACCCCGCCGCCAGTTCACGCTGCACCGCCCGCGTGAACTGCTCGCCCGGTATCAGTAAGAGCACACGGCGCACTTCCGGCTCTGTATCAATCAGTTCTCCCACACTTGTACCTGTGGCATCCTGGGCATCGCAGGCGGCGAGTAACTTTCCCTTAGCCGCGTGCACCGCCAGCACGGTCTCGGCGGCAGCATCTGCCTGCTCACGCCCCTCAACCGACTGCAGGGCACTCAGTGCCTGCTCAAGCACTGCTGCAAATTGCTCAGCGGCAGAGCAAAGTTGCCTTACCTCTGCTGTCTGCCCGGCATGCACCACACTGCAGGCAACTGCCCCCAACATTCCCCAGGTGAATAGTGTCTTCATACAACTCGCTTTTTTCGTTTCTATACAGATAGACGCCCGTCGGAGGAACTTTTATGAAGTATCATCGCACATTTTTTAAGATTTTTGTGCCCACGAAAATCACACTTCGTTCTTTCACATGCCACACTTGCGGCTTGCCATGAGGGGCGGGCAGGGGTAAAATAACAGCATGAGTACGAAAGTGAGCAATGAGCAGCTGGAAATGGTGCGCCGCTGGGCAAGCTATGGCGTTGATCTGAATGGTATTCAGAAAAATCTGGCTGCTGAATGCGGAGTGCATATGACCTACATGGAGGTGCGTTTTCTGCTGCTCGACCACAATATCGAGATTGCTCGCCCGCAGGAGAAGCCGGCTCCTGAGCCTGCACCTGCCGCTGCTCCGGCACCTGCTCCTGCACCCGAACCTGCACCGACCCCTGCAGCACCCACAGCAGCAGTGAAACCCACCGTCACGCTCGATGACCTGCAGCTGCCCGGCACCCTGTTGTCAGGCAAGTGCTCGTTCCCCAGCGGAACTCAGGGTTCCTGGCAGATTGACCAGATGGGGCGTTTCGGCTGGAGCCAGTTGAGCGGTACTCCCACTCCCGTTGAGTTGCAGGCATTTGAGCTTGAACTACGGGCGATTCTCAGTCGAATGAGTTAAACAATACAAAACTATGAAAAAAATCACTAACTACCTTACTGTAAGTGCCCTTATGTTCTGCGCTTCGATAGCGCAGGCCTTGGAGCCATCGCAACATCCATCGTTGTGCATGCCTAAGCCCGACAACGAAGTGAACCGCCGCATGGCTGCGGCAGAAAACTTTCCGAATACCGGTTGGTTTGATGGCAAATACTGGGATATATGGGGCAGCTGTAAGCCCGTACCCGCCGAGCAGCCGGAACTCATCTGGTATGCGCTTTGCGATACTGCGCCCCTTGCCGCTGAAGATAAATGGTTAGGTCGCGTGACTGACTGGACTACGGATGCCGAGGGGAACGTCCTCATCTTTTTTGTAGACCCTGTAGGCAACTGGAACAGCGGCTATTATGTGGTTTATCGTCGCAATGCTCAGAACATGTTTGAGTATGTGGGGCGTGTCTTTACCGGTTCGCACATCGGTTGGTGGGATATGAAGGGTATTGAGTTGCATGAAGACGGTTTTTCTCTCACATATCTCAATAACGCTGACTTGCCCACTGTGCAACATAAGTTCCTGTACGACAAACTCGAGGATTTTGTAATCCTGAGACACGATGAACAGATTGCCACCGGTCCCCTGAATGATAACGGGCAATCAATCATACTCTGTCAGGCAGCGGGTGAGCCCAAGCGGTGGTTGTTCCGCATGCAGGAGTCTATGGCGCGCCCCTATTCCACCAAGCTGTTGCGACAGGCGGATGGCAGCATTTATTACCTATCTGAACCGGTGCGCATGAAAGGTGATAATCCTCCCTACTGTTTTCGCTGGGTCGATGCCAACACCTTCACATCATACGCCGAGGATGGTTCGCGGTATACTTGGCACTTGCTGCCCGGTTACAGGATAGAGCTGACAGAGACAGGTGACAGCGAAAGTATGTTGCGTGAGGAGCGCGAGGCTGCAAGACGCGGTACCTACGCAATCGAATACAGCGTGCCCAATTCGAAAGGGCAGGTGATTGCTCTGCATTTCCCGAACAGTGCGGAAAATCGCTATATGTTTAAGCTGCAGCAGAACGGTGAGGATGAGGGTGCCTACCTACTGGCCGATGACGGCAGTATTTACGAGCTTCCCGAGCGTGTGAAACTCAGCTGTACTAAGCACCTGAACCAAGAGAAATTTGAGCAGCTGTACTACGGCAAGCCCGAGCGCCTGCACCTCTACCCCCTGCGCTTTCACTGGGTGAATGACACCACCTTCAGCACCCATTCCGAGTCCGGCACCGTCTATACTTGGGAAATCGGCCCGGATTTGAAGGTGAAATGCAAGTAGGGAACTCTAAAAAGTTGACATCCTATCCGGCGACTCGTCGACTCCTCCGCAAATTGGAGTTTGTCCGTCTATCCCCAAGGCGTCAGCCTTGGTCTTCACCATGCGCGCAGCGCATTCTTCACCACCGTGCGCAGCCGGTTCTTCACCGCGGGCTTCAGCCCGCTTTTCACTCGGCCGAAGGCCGTTAAAAAGCTTTTATTCCAAAGCGAGCCACAGGCGAGCCTAAAACAGAGCCCGCCGAGCGGGCGATAGCTCAATAGACAACTATGAATTTTGTAATTTTAAAATTTTGTTGATTTGACCGGTTATAGAAAAAGCAACCGCTGTCTTGTGCCCCAATTTGGGCACAAGACTTGGGAAAGGGGGCGGCGCATGCCAGCCCCCCCTTTCCCAAACCCTTTC